>CAZQQR010000251.1:0-3713 GCA_964595515.1 uncultured Pirellulaceae bacterium | reverse complement strand
ACGTCTTTCCCCAAGGCCTGCCAACAATCGTCAAATGTTCTACGAGCCTGATGCGACGAGATTCTCATCAATCATTTTTCGGAACTGTCCGAACAGATACTGACTATCGTGCGGACCGGCAGAAGCTTCCGGGTGATACTGAACGCTGAACGCGGCGTGCTGGCGGTGTTTCAGACCAGCGACCGTATCGTCATTCAAATTCACGTGCGTGACCTCGAGACATTCTGGCAAACCTTCCCGAGAAACGGCAAAGCCATGATTTTGACAGGTAATCTCAACCTTCTCCGTCGAGTTTTCCAAAACGGGCTGATTGGAACCACGGTGGCCGAACTTCATTTTAAAAGTCGTTCCTCCACAGGCCAACGCGAACAATTGATGCCCGAGGCAAATCCCAAACATGGGTGCCTTGCCCAACAGTTCCGCGATCGTCTTGATCGCGTAATCAAGCGGTTCTGGATCGCCAGGCCCGTTGGATAGAAAAATCCCGTCTGGTTTGTGAGATAAAACTTCTTCTGCCGTCGAAGTCCCTGGCAACACCGTGACACGACAACCTTGCGTGAACAAATGGCGAGCGATATTCCACTTCATTCCAAAATCCAAGGCCACCACATGAGGAGCATCTGAGCCTGGTTTTGTGAACTCCGGCGCATCGATTCTCTTGTCCCACCAGTCGCTCAATTTCGTTTCCCAGCAAACTGGCTGACTTGGAAGCACTTCCTTGACCAAATCTCGGCCGAGCAAGCCAGGACTAGACTTGGCGATCTCAATCAGTTTTTCGTCATCGAGTTCTTCCGAAGAGATAACGCCTTTCAGAGCACCAACACTTCTGATTTTTCGAACCAGCGCTCTGGTATCGATGTCAGAAATTCCGACGATCTCATGTTTTTCCAGGTATTCACCTAAAGAGGCTTGCGATCGAAAGTTGCTGGCAACCCGGCTGACATTGCGAACAATAAATCCGGCCAAATGAGGCTCTTTGCTTTCAACATCCTCTTCGTTGACGCCATAATTTCCCATCTCGGGATAAGTCATCGTAATAATTTGACCGCGGTAGCTTGGATCGGTCAAAATTTCCTGATACCCCGTCATCGAGGTGTTGAAAACGACTTCACCAGTCGTCATTCCAATTTTGCCAAACGCAAAACCTTTGAACACACTGCCATCTTCAAGAACAAGCTTCGCGACCCGCAATTTCTCGAACGGGTTGACTGCCTTGGGGCCAGACTGGCCGGAATCTGGGTTACTATTGTCCTTCGATCCATCGGAAATCATCGTGACGTCTCACTAAGTCTTCGGTGAAAATTGGTGTAAGTCGAATAATATTCATAATCTACCAACTGACTTTGACTGTTGTACCGGAGAAGGCACGCAAAATAATTTTTTCCGCGCTTTCTTCCTCAAAGCGACGATAACTTCAATGGCTGTGGGTCTCCGAACTGGATTTATCCTTTCTCGGACAGCCAACTTTAGAAGGGTTTCAGTAGCGGCGAGCTGAAACCCTTCGTTTTTTTTGCGCTGATTTACGTGATAGCCATGAACTAAAGGGCAATCCCGCACCAATCGATCGCACTCAGCACTCCCACACGCTTGCAGGGCCAAATTGCTTAATCGTTAGGCCTTACCAACGGGGCTGATTGTCGCACCAATGGCGGCTGTGTTCGCGCAAGCCCGAGCGCCGCGATCTGGCGAGTCCCTGGCGACTATTTTCGTCGCCGTCTCAAGCCTAGATATCCAAGCGAAAACAACAAAACTCCAGTTGATGCTGGTTCTGGGACGGCAATCACGCCCACAATGCCATTAGACGCGAGCCGACTAAAGTCCCACTGGCCATTGGAGAGATTTGGCGTCACCAAAGTCCCGAAACCTCCCACGAACGAATCGAAATCGAAAATCTGAAACTCATCGCCGATGTTCGGGTCAAACTCGCTCAACAACGAAAGTTCCAAGATTGCATCCGATTCGACAGTCATCGCCCCAGTCAGAACTAGCTGATCGAAACTTGTTAGCGATTCGAGTTCGATTACCAACCGCGAACCATCTCGAAAAATCGCATTGGCCGCCGAAAGCGTACCAGCACTATTGCCCGGAGTTACCGTCGCGCCGTTAGCCGCCACAATATCCGAAGCAATCACGCCTGTGCCCGCAAGCGTTCCGCCATTATTGACTAAAACGTCATTGCCGCCGATGGAACCATTGACTGCCAGGGTTCCGTCATTGACTCTCGTGAATCCTGCATATTGGTTGTCACCATTAAGCGTCAACATCGCAGAACCGTTTTTCACGATACCAGGGCTGTTACCCAAAAACGATCCGTTCATCACGGTGTCTTGGTTAACGGCAAAGAATGACTGTTGAATGATCGTGGCATCACCATTGAACTCGATTCCAACGCCGTCAATCGTCACCGTTCCGCCGCGATATTCCATTGAATACTCTAACGAGAAACCGGCTGTGTCTGCCGCGTTACCTAATCGCAGATTCGAACCAGAATTTAGAACAATTTTACCTGTCCCCTCTAAATTCGTCCCTGCCCCGTGAATCCAGAGAGTGCCTTCATTCCCAGCACCTCCAGCTAATTGGATAGTTCCATCGTTGTAAATGTCCATGTTTCGCATCGAAACAGTGTTAGTCCCGGTCTTCCGAAACGTTGCGTTTTCTTCAACACGCACCGAACCCCACGAGTGCATCCCCCAATTGCCTGATCCACCAAAATCACTGGTGGCCACCGAACCATCATGATTGGACATCGCATAAATCCGGCCAACTGCGTTTCCAAGATCAGCACCATTATTCAAAAAGTCCCCACCACGCTGATAAATCATGTCCAAGCCAACGCCACTGCCGCTCATGTCACGGGTTTCACCGTTCAACAAAGTCGAGTTGTAATGGTCGCCGACTTTTGTGGGTCGCCACAAACCGTAAGAATCTTTGGTTACCAATCGGGAGTCGTTGTTATGGTTCCACCAGGCGTATCGAGTGACGTAACTACGAGACTCAAGACCTGCGATCGCCGTTTCTAAAAACGTCGCGTTCCAGTCGTTCATCTGCTCTGTTGTGTAGTTGCCACCAAAATCAATACCTGCAAACTCTGTCACCCAAACATTGCGACCGTAGTTGTTGTGATACTGATCGACTTTGTTCAGAAAGCTGTTGGCCGTACCCGTTGGATTGTTGATATTGACGGTTCCGTACCAGTGAAAGGCAACTTCGTCGACAACCAAATTGTCATCCGCATCAACCTGCATCATGAAATCATCCAGCCACGCGCGTCCGCTCGCGGTATCGGAAACAGCCGGACTCACAAGCTTAATATCAGTTCCAGCAAAACCATTGCTGATTGTGCCCCATTGCGAAATGGCATTGGCAACCGTCATGTTTGCTTGGTCTGCCCGTTCAGGCTCATTGAATCCCAAAACGTAATTAACGTTCGAGTAGCCTTTGATCGCATTGATCTTGGTATTCAGGTTTCCGCCCGACCAAAACATCGGAACGTATTCGCCGTTGTAGCCATTGGGGTTTTGATAGTTCCAATCATACGCCCAACGGGAATTGACGGAGTTGGCGAGGAATCCGTCGTTGGCTCCCAGCCCCCGTTTATCATCTTGTGAGACCGCAACCGAAGCACCAAGGCTAAGCAGCACGGCAAACGAAAACTTCAAAACAGTTCGCAACAAATCTGATTTCGATAACACAGGAAAATCCTCTTAGTGGAA
>CAZQQR010000250.1:0-8225 GCA_964595515.1 uncultured Pirellulaceae bacterium | reverse complement strand
GAATGCTTCTTCCAGCGGTACAAAATGTACGAGAAGCTGCGCGAAGAGCGACATGCCTAAACAACTTGCGGCAAGTGATTTTGGCATGTCACAATTACCAAAGTTCAAACACGAGATTTCCACCTGGAGCTTGGGGGCTAGATCACAGAGACTCCAACACAATAAGTCCCGGGTTCCATTATTCCATTTTGAGTTTCTTGGATGAGGCAAATTTGGTTGAGGAATATAAGCAAAGAGCTACTTCAGCTTCACCAGCGCCTCAAGCATGGCTTTCTAACAATCGAATGCCAATTTTTCTTTGTACCTCGGCAACCCAAAAAGACGAGCGACCGACTGGAACTGGTAGCGGGGACTGGACGTGCCATTATTACGGATGTATGGGGGCCCATGACAATCGACCAACGGGTTTCAGTCAGTTCAAGGGATTAAATATTCTTGGCAACGATCTAACAACTCCAGGTCCTATTGGGTTCACTGGCGTGTTTTCACCATCAAGGCGGCCACCGTCGTTTGGCTCAAGTGATCGAGCAGTTTTTTCTAGGTCAACTGCCAAGGGCTTTGATGATGTTGGAGATGGTTCGTCCAACACAATTGCAATACTAGAAGAATCACGTTCAGCATGGACTGCGCCTAATGGTATCGTTGGTGAACCTTATTCCACAAGGCTTGGCTGGGGTTGGGGTGCGACCGTCAATGGAGCAGACCATGCTGCAGTTGTTTATTCGGCAATCACCGTACAGTATCCTCCCAATGCATATCGGGTGCGCAACAAGCCTGATCCAGTCCTAGGTTTTTGGATCAACAATCGCGTCTTTGGCAGTAACCATCCTGGCGGTCTCAACATGGCAATGGTTGATGGATCCGCAAAATTCGTCAATGAAGAGATCGACTTGAACGTACTTTACTCTGCATCTGGAATTGACGACGGTTTGGTAGCTGAGTTTTAGCCGATCTCAAAAAGCTGGTTCATTCACCTTTATTTGTGAATGCACTTGCCCAAAATTTGGCGATCACTCGTACTATTCATTCAAGTTTGCTTCAACGATACCGAATCAGGTATTATTACTTTCCTATTTCAGTGATTGCTTCTATTGGCCCGAGTCACTTAACCGGAAGCCAACCAATAGGCCGTCCCGTGGACGGGCCGGGAACCCAAAGTAACTTTCATGAATTGTGCTAACCAAGTTTTCATCAATTTGATGCGACGATCTTTGACCCACTTGATCAGTCACGGTTGCGTCTACTTTTCGTCTGCTGGAATTCGGCGGGCAGCCTGAAACTCAGTCTTTTGCCCCCACCAGTAGAAAACGAAACCAACCAGTGCTCCAACGCCTGTCGCAGACAAAACTCCAAACGAGTTGTCGGTGAACGTTGAGTAGTTGGAAGCCGCCTGCGTCGTCAAAACCAGTCCAACAAGACTGATCAATAGGCAGAATCCGTCAGAAATGATCTCGCGTAGGTTCAAGCTTCCTTTGAACAGCAGAAAGAACTTTGCCAGAACCAGTTGCCCAGCAAAACTAACAACGCCCGCGACCATCAAAGCAAATGCGACCCAATAAAATGCCGCGAAATCCATGTACTGGGCCAGATCAAAAATCGGCTGCAAGATCCCGGCTGAAACTTCTCTAACCGCTTCGTTTTGGTTCAAGGTGTCAGCAACTTCAGAAGCATGCTGCTGAAGCTGGCCACCCAAATCGCCAGATTGCTCAGCGACAGATTCACTTAAACTCTCTTGTGGTGTGTCCGCCCCGATCGCCCCCGTTGTGATCAGCCTTCCAACCGTCGTGAAAATCATCGATGAAATAGTTTGCACATTGTCTCCCAAAAACGAACAAAATTCCTCGCCAAGAAGCAAGGGTTTCAGTTTCTATTCGCATCGCGCTGGCCGATCTTGGGATATTTATTCCTGCAAACGTGTAGAACCGTTGCACAGAACGATCACGTAGAAAATCCGTTCACCGAAACGGAGGTGAGTGGATTGAGATCGGACCAGCTTGAACGCTGTTCGGAACACGCGCTGTTCGGCAAATGCGATGTTGGTAGCCAAGGAAGATTGCTTAATTGACTTCCACTCGATCAAACTCGTCTTGATTGATTCCAAAGTTGGCGGCATTCAGAGAATACTCTTGGTTGAACCAATCTTCGACACTAGATTCACGTTCTTGATCGCGACTTGCATCGGCCACAATCGTTTTCCCACTAACCGTTTGACGCACCTCAGTGTCTTCGATCAAAACTCTACCGGCCTTGATGACCATCCACGGCAAAGCGAACATTTGCTCGTAGTCCCGGTTCGGATTGTAGACGCAAATATCGGCGTCAGCCCCGATGCCGAGATGGCCTTTGTTTTTTAACCCAAGAATCCGGGCTGGCCCAGCTCGCGTGATAATCGCGATTTCACTCAGTGAATACTCGCGATCAAGATCCCCCAAATTCGAGTACTTCAAGACACTCGCGTTGACCTCGGACAATTTTTCTTTGCGAAACCCACGATCCATCAACAAACGGATGATCTGAGGATAAGCCAAAAAACTGCCCCCGTTAGGATGGTCCGTGCTCATCACGACTTGCCACGGATCATCCACGCACAGGTACCACTCCAACCCGATCGCCCATTGAAGCGCATGGATAAAATTTCTATTTTTGTAATCGATCGGCGAGACGCCGCATCCTGATTCGAGTTCGGTGTCGCCTGAGTACCATTTCTCACCGCTAACATTTTGCAAAAAATGCCCCAACGGTCCGTCACCTGTCATGCTCGTCGTTCTGCCAAACATAACCTGTCCGACATCGACGGTCAGATTCTTGTTGGCGTTGATGTATTCTGCCAACGGACCGACTTTTGAGCACAACGATGACTCCTCTTCGTTGCCCCCACCGTAACTGTGAAATTGAATATGCGTCAGATGAGCTTTCATACCGTCCAGTGATTTGAAAGTCTCAAGCGTCGTTTCCCAGTTGCCCGGCATCCCAAGATTGTTCCCGTGAATGTGGACGGGATGGGGAAGTCCAATCTCATTGGCCGCCTTGGTAACGGCTTGGATAATTTTCCGTGGAGTAACATTGAAACCGTCAACGATCTGGTCAAGATCTGTGGCGTTGCCATCGCGGCGCTGCTTCCAAAGTTCGACGCCGCCTGGATTGACGATTTTGGGCGCATACGAACCTGCCTTGGTTAGTAGCCAACCAAGGAACGCCTTCATCCCTTCGCGATCGCCTTCCGCAGCGCACTTCATCACGTAGTGATTGTTGCCAACTAGCGTAAAGAACCCTGTATCCACGTTTGGAATTTGATCAAATTCGTGATGAACATTCCTGGACGCCAAAGGTGAAATCGCTGCGTCAAAACAAGTCGTATACCCCAGGCCCGTGTACTTGTAACCAGTCGTAAAAATACTGGGGACGCTTCCAAGTGATCCACTATGCAAGAAACTGCCAGGTGCTCCTGTCTCGATCGCTTGTCTGTTTTGTGCGAATGCACGAGTTTGTTCGGGCTGCATCTTTCTTGCAACGTTGACTTTGGGGCCGGCAATATGACAGTGCATATCAACCGCGCCGGCCATCACAACGCGGCCCGTTAAATCGATCACTGACACTTCAGAGGCAGCAGGGAGCGGAGTGGGAGCAGCAACAATTTTGCCGTCGCGGATCCAGATATCGTTAACTGTGCCGTCAATCTGATTGGCTGGATCGTAGATCGTTCCGCCAGAAAGTCTTAGATAGGACAAACCATCATTCCTTGGGGTCTATCGTTACCTCGGCTTGCGAGGATCTGCAGACGACCGAGAACGCGAGCGAGATTTTTTCTTTGGCTTGGGACTCCGCCATTTCCGTTTCCGCTTTACCCCAAACGTCTCTTCGAATCCTTCTGCCGTGGCCTCATCAATCGCCTTCAACCGCTCATCCGATGACATCTTTGTTTCAAGATCAGAGAGAATCGAATCAAGCTCTTGATAATTTTGCTCAATCCGCTCCAGACGTTTTTGAACCTCTGGGCTTTCGGAGCTGACTTGCATTTCATCGACAACAATGTCGCGACGTTTAAGTTTTTCGGGTGAAAAGAAAGCCATGTAAATTCCAAATTTTGATTTAGACCCATTTTATCAAAACGTGGTCGCGGAAACACCGACAATCCAAAATTGGACTCAGATTCGGGAAATTTAAAAGTTTTTTGAAGGATTGAAAGTGAGACACGCGATGTATTTGACAAGCTTCTTGCGAATTACTGCACAAAGCTATCATCCTTGGGTTTTCTGATTTACGATCAATTTTGAAACAAAGGAGCGTTGATGAACGAACCCGAGCCAACACTTACTCAGCAATCACTGGATGATTTGATCGTTGGTTCGGCCCGTGCACTCACTTCGATCGCACCGCTTTTGCCCCAACTCCAATCCGTCGAATCCGTCATCAACGAACTCGCACCAGCAGTTGAGCGAGGTTACTTTCTCCCCGACGAAGACGAAAAAGTACGTCAGCTATTCTCCAGCTACCTGACAACCCGGGCGGCATTGCAATCGGTTCTCGAAGACCTTCGGCCGTATGCGATCGCCGAACTCAAAAGCCCTTCGCCTCGTCAACCCGAAGTGTTTTTGATTTCATTTTGCACGGCTTGTTTGCTTGTTCGAGCCGGTAAATTCATGGTCGACTCATTTCGCAAGAACCGGGTCATTTGGAGAAAGCTGGACGAAGCAGAGCCGCGGTTTGGAATCCCGGCCAAGCAATTTACAAAGGTGTACCGTTCACTCGGATCACCCCAGAACATCTTCACTTATTTTGGCGGAGTCAATTACTATCAGGAAAACCGCGAGCAAATTCTGGCGCTGGAGTCCAACACCACGCTGCGCCCTATTGTTGAAATCTTGAAACAAGAAGAACCGTTTATTGAAACGAGCAAACGGTATTTTGCCAGAACCAGTTTGGCCTATCGCTGGCACAGCTTCCTTAGGCGTCATCATTCCGGATTCAAACGATTTACTTTTGGGCTGTTCAAAGTTTCGGGCAGCCTGATTGCCGAGCTGCGAATGAAATGGAAACGCAAACGAGTCACGCCGGGAGTTCAGCGAAAACTATCCCGACTATTGGAACCCGGCGACGTGATTATCACCCGTCACGATGATGCGGCATCCAATTTGTTCTTACCTGGTTACTGGCCGCACGCCGCGCTATACGTTGGAACGTCGGATCAACGCAAATCACTAAACGGTGATTCAAATCGTTTAGATCCTTCGCTTTGTCGAGACCCCAATTGTGTCCTCGAAGCTAGAAAAGACGGTGTACTTTTCCGCCCACTCAATGACACTCTGCTGGTGGACGCGTGCGTGGTGCTGCGGCCGCGGCTTCAGCCAAACGAAATTCGTGACGCCATTGCTTGTGGGATGACACACGAGGGGAAGGGGTACGATTTTGAATTTGATTTTCGCCGTTCAAACAAATTAGTATGCACCGAAGTCGTCTACCGTAGCTATCACGGAATTGGCAACATTCAGTTCGAGCTTAAACAAAGGGCAGGGCGAGTCTGCCTGTCCGCTGAAGACTTGCTCGACTACGCCGTCGCTGATGAATTCTTTGACGTTGTTTGTGTCTATGGCAGCGATGGAAATCGCTTCGTGGTGGAAGACCGAGCGATGAACGCCTTGATTCGGAGCTATCGAAATATTGACGACGTCGGTCCCGGATCGTAAATTTCAACCAGCGGTGGCGGCGGGATTTCACTGCTTCAAGAACCGATAAACGGCGCAACCGGCAAAGCTTCTCAGAACTTGCTGTCAGTCAGTCCAGTTAATCTAAACGTAAAGCCCAACGTTTCGGTTATCAGCTTGCAAAATCGACTGGTCGATAAATGACGATAGGTCCATCCAGACCATAAGACGTCATTTGGGAACCGATTTTTGTCGAACGACAACTTCAATCCGAATCCGACGGGGAACCACCCGGTCGCACTCAAGTTTAGCCAAGCAATTCGCGTTTGGTTGACGGTGATCGCCTGCGCCATCACGATCCAACTTTCTTCGCCTGAGCAGATATACGCTCAAGCACAATTTCGACCTCCAATAATCCAACCGCAAAAATCGCTTGATGGATCATCGCTGAAAAACAATATGATGTCGTCGCCTTTTTCGTCACCTTTTCGGCGAGCTGGAACCAACGGAACCCGTTGGCAAGGACAACAAACCAGCGATCAAACAGCCGGTCAAATGCAGTCTATTCAGCGCGATTTGGGCCCCGAACCAGAGCAGAGCATTCTTACCGATTCGACTTTACAGTCAGGAATCATTGACAGGCCGCCTGGTGTTCAAATCGAAAGAATCGACCAACGAAATAAAGCCCCATTTTCGATCCAGGATTCCGGCGAGTTCCGAGAATTAGGTGCTGACGGATCTCCGCTCCAACAACTTGAAACGATGCCGCCAGAGCTCAGCGAGATTCCAGATGAATCCGTTGAACAGGATCAAGAAGAAATCCTCCAATACTATCCGGATGGAAAAATTCGAATCCGAAGATTCGTCAAACAAGACGAAAGCGGAAACTACATCAAAGACGGTCCGTGGTTCTACTACGACCGTGACAAACGAGTAATCGCCGCTGGACGATATCGAGACGGCATCATGCATGGTCAGTGGAGACGCATCCATTCCAGCAGCGAAGGTGGTTTGTTCGCGACGAAACCGTTCAATCTTTTCTCGGGACAATTTGAATCGATTGCGAACTTTGAGAACGGGCGACTCGATGGGGCTTGGACGATCATCGACCAGTATCGAAGAAAGGTCTTTGAGATCGGATACAAAAACGGCGTTCGCCACGGCAACGCTGCTTGGTTTTATCCCAATAGCGCCAAAATGCGTGAAGCCAATTTCAAGGACGGCCTGTTGGATGGCCAGATTTCAGAGTTGGATGAAAGCGGCAGAGAGATTGGAGTCGAAGTTTTCATCGAAGGCAGAAAACTTGTTCGCAATACAACATTTTATCGACCGTCCGTTCGAAAGTCAGAAGACTATTACCTTGATAAAAAATTGATACCCAACGGGCAAGATGATTGGTGGAACGCGAAACCAACCGGATACGGCTCAGAAGGCGATCGTGTCCAAGACGGGCCTTCTCTGCAGTGGTACGAGAACGGGCAGAGAAAAAAGCGGGGAACATTCAAAAACGATTTGCCAGTCGGCCAGTTCACGGCTTGGCATCCCAACGGCCTAAAACAAATCCAAGGCAACTACGATGATGGATTGAAGAACGGACGCTGGACTTGGTGGCATGAAAACGGAATGAAGAGTTTTGAAGGCATCTACAAAGACGACAAACCGATTGGGGTTTGGCGAGCTTGGAATTCCAGCGGCCAGATTCGCAAAGAAGAAACCTTTTCGCTTGACGGCCAATCCTCAAATTCGACGCGGGAAAATCCCGCTGACGATGATCAAGGCACTTCTGTTGTCGAGGACATGACTGGCGGCGACATAAAGAACGAATCAGAATCCGAGCCGGCAATCGAAACGATGGAAGAAATCACGCCAATTGATTTTGACGAAGAAGAAGCGCTCGACCCCGATCAGGACGGCGTGATCCCGTCGACGATTCTTGACAATGACAAAAGAACATAAAGCCTAGAAAGTGCAGTGGACTGGAAAGGGAATGCTCAGAGGTCTTTGGCTCAGAACTAACCCCCTCCCATCTCATGCCATCTCAGGCCATCTCAGGCTGTAGTGCTTTTCCCGTGGTCGGACTCAATACCTTCAACAAAAAAACGCGTTCAGAAATCACTCTCCCTCTGGGGGTTCTTCCGAGAATTTAGTGGCTGAAAATCAGCTCATAGTAGTGGGATTCGCCAGAATTCCTTTTAGAGCTTCAATCATTCGACAACAGGATTTCTTGGCGAAATCCACTACATTCCCGGCCAGCCACTAAATCCCCCTCTGGGAGAGTCGCCGTCTCAGCGGCGGAGAGGGATCCCGTTTCATCCGCAGTGACGTCGCTTTTTCTATCGAAAATCGTTGACTAACAAGAGCCCTCCCGTGCTTCAGATACGACTCTCAACCGGCCCTATCCTGTGGAAAACTGCTGTCTCCCGATTGAAATTTTCCGTTTGGGCAGTATCTTGAAAGTTGAGCGGATCGTTCCCTTTCAAAGATCGGATTGACGTGTCTCAATTTCTCTTCGCTGTTTACCAGCTGCCAAAGATCCTAATGCCACTGGCCATGCGAGCCCGCATTCAAGCATCGATCGCCGCG
>CAZQQR010000249.1:0-8230 GCA_964595515.1 uncultured Pirellulaceae bacterium | reverse complement strand
TTCGTTTGGACAACGTAGGCAACGAAAAAACGTAGCTCCGGAATCTGACGCACGTTGGTCAAATAGTACGTCGTATCGAACAAATCGATCCGATGTTTTGGCTTAAGACCAGACGAAAATAGCGACTCCGGATCTCGCTTGGCGGTCCCAGCGATTTGGAACTGGACGCCAGCGGAAATCAGTTTCATGAATTCGCGTTCAACTGCCCGTGGACTTTTATTGACACGTCCTACACTGTCGATGATTTCAGTTGGAATCAAACTCGAACACCTGGTCGTGAAATTTGCAGTTGAGAAATCAAAACAGGTTGGTCGGAATCCGACGTTTGGTATTTCAACATCCGGATTTGTTCTGCAAACCGATTGTTAGGAATGTCAAAATGGCTCTTTGGCGATTACCAAACTACAGTTTGTGCCGCCAAACCCAAACGAATTGCTTAAAACGTAATTGATCTCCGCCTCACGCGATTCACGCACGACGGGTAAGTCACCAACCAGTGGATCAGGGTTATCCAGGTTAATGTTGGGTGCCATGAATCCCTCTTGCATCATCAGGATACAAAAGATCGCTTCCTGAGAACCAGCCGCTCCCAATGCGTGCCCCGTCATCGACTTAGTTGACGAGAACGGTGGAGTCTTGTCACCAAAGACCTCGATCAAACCTTTCAACTCCGACGTGTCGCCGACAGGAGTAGAAGTTCCATGAAGATTGACATAGCCGATCTCTGACTTTTTTAATCCCGAATCCGTGATCGCTGCTTCCATGGCTTGTTTAGCACCGATTCCATTGGGCACGACCATTTGATCGCCGTCGCAGGAGGCTGCAGCGCCTGCGATCACCGCATGAATCGTTGCCCCTCTTTTCCGGGCCAGTTCCAGATCCTCCAAAACCAGGATTCCCGCACCACCGGAAAATACAAATCCATCGCGGTCTCTGTCGAGAGGCCTTGATGCTCGCTGCGGCTGGTCATTGAAGCCGTTAGAAAGTGCGTTCATTCCGTCAAACGAACCGGCCGAGTAAACGTTTACGTCCTCGGAACCACCGACGAAAACACGGCTTTGCCGGCCCGAGCGAATTGTATCCATTCCAAGCATGATCGCGTGAGCCGATGTCGCACAAGCCGAAGTGATTGTGTACGAGTGCCCGTGAATCCGAAAGATACTCCCCAAGTTCGCCGTCAACGACGATCCCATAATGAGCGGAACATGATAAGCACCCACCTTGGCCGCTCCTCGTTTTTCCAAACGTTTGCACATAAACAAAACGTCGGTGATGCTCGCGCCAGCCCCAGTGCCCATAATGATGCCAGTTTCGGGAGACTCAACTTCTTCCTGAGTCAATCCCGCGTGGTCAATGGCGTGCTGCATCGAACCTGCGGCCAAGAGGGCAGCTTCGCAAAGAAACCGGCGTTGTTTCCGGTCAAACATCTCTTCTAAACCATCAAGCGATATTTTTCCCGCGACCAACGATTTGAACCGGTACTCTTCCCACCAGTCTTTGACCGAAACGATCCCAGACCTTCCGGACCTGAGCGCATCAATCGTGGCTTCCGCACCAACGCCCAGCGCACTGTTAATTCCGTATCCTGTGACTGCAACTTGTCGCTTGGGCATCGTGTTAAAAAATGGCTGGCGGAATAGTGGAGGTTTTTATGAACCAACAGTTTAAGGCGACAATCACACAAAACAAACCCAAACTTGACATTCGACAAAAGCAATGGCTTTTCCGGAAAGATCGTTCATATCTTGGATGGTCTCGCGTCAGCAAGGACGCCAGTTGAGTTTGATAACTCAGTTCAAGCTTAAGCCTGAGTTCGATCAGGCAAACCTTGCCCTCGCGCGACACCTTGTTTGGCAATGACTACATCCATGTTACTGACCAAAGCGAGAATGCCCCAAAATGCGAAAAGAGTCTGCATTACCAAAGCAACACAAGCGAAATTGATCGTGAGACCAGCTGATTGAAAATTGTTGACGCAAAACGGGATGGCCATCAATACGACAGAAATCACTGCACCGTAGATGACCAAACGTAAAAAACTACTGGCAAGATCTACGTCTTCCTTCCAAACCCAATACACAACTGGCAACATGAAAACTTCGATCACCATGGATAGACTCAGCACGAGAACGATAGCCCAAGGATCAATCGGGTACTCACCCACGAAAATTCCCAAGAACTGGGGGATGCTAAAGGAAAAGCAAAATGCGAACGTTACGATCAGCATTTCAGCCAAACCAATATTTGACGTGGGCGTTGAGCCTGGCAACTGACACCGCCAGCGCCCAAGTAAACGAAATGCCCAAATCGGAATTTGAAGAACAACCATCGCTCCGAACGACCCTGCAATTGTGTTCCAAAAAACAACCGTCATTGATGATGTAACGTCGTGCCTGTTTTCAACAATCCAGGCAGCGTAGGCGCACCAGAAAGCGACGATCATTCCGAACGATATCGCAGAAAGTGTTCGCGCGATGTAGCTGCCAAGCCCGACCACTGACCAAACTGCGACGGCAGTCGATGTTGCGATCGCCACTGGGATCAAAACGCAAAACGACCATTCCTGCGTTGGTTCAAGGCACAGAATTGCCCCACATCCAATCAAGCCATAAAAGTTTGCCAGGAAAAAGAGAGGCAGGAAGTCATGTATTCCGTACTCCTTCATCACAATTTCCCAAAAAAGACACAGCGGACTCAACCAACTATTCGTCGTCCAATCCGTCCTGAATTTCCTGGATCGTTTGCGGGCTGGCGATGGCATCAACATAGGACCCAATTCGTTTCCGCATCAACACTTCATTGCTTTGGGGATTTGTTTTAACAGCATCGCGATAAGTCTGAATTCTTTTCTTGGCTTCGCTGCGTCCGGCCTGATATCGCTTAACCGCTTCCGTTCCCAAAGCTGCAACCGTCGTGTCGCAGCCAGACAGAACACTTCGCGGTGGAATCTCTTTGTCGTTCCAGTCGGCGGAATCACCGGCTAGCTCTCGCAACTTTCCGGCCCACGTGAGTTTCTCCAGTACGTTTTCCGAAAGGACCTCGTCTTTTTCTGGCACAGGAATGTTGTCCAACATTTGTGCAAGTTTCTCAGCACCGTCTACGTAGTCGCGTTTGTAAAAGTGAATCCAGATGACGACTTGTTGCCCCAACAGATAGTTTTGATGCTTGAGTCGCATGGCTTCAAGGATCGGAAGAGCGTCCGTCATTTTTCCACGCTTGATGCAAATCAAACCCGCTGCCACGATTGGTTCTGGCTCGCCGCCAGCCGCACTCGAGATGCTTGCCCCGCGACTGAGCACTTCTGTGTAGTTTCGGTTTCGATTGCTGAACTCAGACAACAACTGAACAATCTCACCTTGAATTCGATCCGAAAGTCGCGGTGGGCGATCATCAGGAGTAAACAACATAGGCGATTGTTTCCCCCCAGCACGCACCGAGACATTTTCACTGACGTATTTGGCAAGCTCCGTAATTTCGACCTTTGAATCTCGTTCTTTGTCCGCCATTCCAGAAAATGCTTCTGCCAAAGCCTCTCCAAACAGGCTCTGGTTTTCCGAATTCGCCGAATCAATCGACCCCTGTCCTTCTCTCGCATTCGCAAAAACATAAGTGTATTTCGGATAGCCGCCGCGACGACCTGACTGAACATGTTGAACCATTTCGCAGGCAGTCGTCCCAATTGAATCACCAGCCTTTTCATCAGTGGCACAATCTAGCAACAGCATTTTCTTCCTGGCACCAGAGCTATCCAAGAGATCGATCAGCCAGTCCAATTTGATTCCAGTTTCACCCATCGCATCCGACTTGAAATCTCGGGTCGCCAAATAGGCGTCTTTGCCTTCTTCGACGTAGCCTCGTGTCGAAACATAAACGTAGATCTCGCCCGCATTGGCTGCCCGTTTGATCATTTGAGGAAGTTCTTGTTCAAGCCGTACCCGGGCTTCGTTTTCAAACGTTTTTACCTGGCTTTCTGGGACTGCAAATCTGGTAATTAGCTCCTCTTTGATCGCAGCGACATTGGCAACAGAAGTCCCCATTGCAGGGATGTCCGCAGCGTCGAATTTGTCATTGCCAATTAGGATCGCCCACCGGTTTCGATTCAGTGGTCGAACAATGTTCGCGGACAAGATCGTCGGACTGGTCGCATCGGGCATTTCGTGAACCAACTGCACCTCATCACCCGGTCTCAGGGCGTCCACGGTGACGACCTCGTCACTCAACAACAGCTGCGTCTTCGAATCGATTCGGTAGGTAATCGGGGCCGTAGATTTTTGGCTCTTCAACGTGAATTCGTTTTTAGCAAATCCGATGTTTGTAATTCGACCGATGTCTTCAAACGGCCGATAGGCGTCAATACTGCTGATTTTGACATTATGTTTTACAGTTACGCGATCGCCGATCTTGATATCGCCCGGACCAAGCAATTGGTCTTCGATTGATTTGACTCCGTTCAGGCTATACGTACAGGCCACGTCGACCGGAAGCACGACTAGTTCTTCTGCGCCGCCGGTTTCCTTTGCGATCGTCATTCGGCCCTTGCTCGGTTCAAGTTTCCGAATCACACCTTTCAGTTCAATATCTCGAATCGCGTCGACTTTCACCGCCAGCATCCCAGATACATCATCCGACAATTGCACATCGACGATATCGTTTGGCGCCAAGTCACCAATCAGTAGTGGTGCTTCCTCGTCGATAGGTTGTTTGTTGACGATGATTTGAGTTTCTTCGGTGACATTAAGATCAAACTTTTGTCCATCGTCGTCACCATCTTTGACAAGAAAAGCAATCTTTCCTTCGTCAACGTTCACGGATTCAATCACGCCCGAATGTCTTTCTGGCCTGAACGCAACAACCTCAAACCACTTTTTGAATTTTTCGTCTTCTTCTTTGAAGTGCGTGTACACGACAACGCGGTCACCGACTTTTAAGTCACGCAATTGTCGAGATTTCCGATTGAGCGTGACCGAGTCTCGCTCCATCAACGTGTATTCTTTCCAATCATTGTCACCCGGATCGATTACAAATTTCGCATCCCGTCCAAGCACATTTTGAACGATCCCTTGAATCGGCGCCGGTTCTTTGGGAGCAACGGGTTTTGGAACGTCGCGGGTCATCCAGACGATGATTCCACTCACTAGGAGGCTGGAGAAACAGGCGGCAGCCGCGATCATCCGACGTTTGTTTTTTTGTTTTTTGGCAAGCGCTGCCAAACGAGCTTCTTCTTCCTTGATCGATTCACCGACCGGTTTCGCGCCGCTCTTCAAATGAGAGATCGCGTCGCGAGCGGACTCGAATCGTTGTGACTGATCTTTACACGTAAGTCGATCCAGAACAGTCGCGAGATCATCCGGCACTCCGTCCAGGACTTTCTTGATTGGCGGGAACCGCCGGTCTTTGGAACAGTGCCACATCATCCACGCCATTTGTGGATCACGCCCAAACGCAACCAAGTCCGGAAACAGAGAATCGAAATCCGGTCCGACCAACAACTCCAGTGCTGCGAAACCAAGCGAATACAAATCGCTTCTTGGTCCAACATCTCCGAACTCTTCTGAAACGAGCTCCGGAGCCATGTACTTCGTCGTACCTTTGACCAAACTACCTTCAGCGTCGCTTGCCCGGCGGGCCAGTCCGAAATCACCAAGCTTCACCACGCCAGAACGGCTTTGCATTAAGTTCGCTGGTTTAATATCGCCGTGGATGATTCCATTTTTATGCAAACACTCAAGTCCTTTGCAGACTTCGATGATCATTTCTCGAACATCGGAGACCGGCATCGGTTTGTCACCATAAAGCTGTTTCAGGTTCCCCTTCATTAGCTCCAGCACCAAACAGCCACGCTCTTTGACGACGTCATAAATCGTCATCACATTTGGATGCTCAAGTTCGACCAGCAGTTGAGCCTCTTTCCAGTATCGATCAAGCTTTTTCTGATCTTCGAGATACTGTTTATGAATCTGCTTAATCGCAACCTTGCGACCAAGTTTGGTGTCTTCGGCTGAATAGACTTTTGCAAAGTCCCCAACGCCAACCTGCTCGATGACTTTGTATCGACTGTTTTTCCGCGCTTTTGCCATAGCCATGCTATTCATGTTTAAGTGTCTCTCTTCGCGCACGCTCGATGTCTCGATCATGGCGACCATTGGTTTCAACCAACAACATTAGTTTAAACGTTGTTGATTCGTTGCAAAACTAGCGACTGGTCTTTTTTGCAAGACGCCTGGCTTCGGTAAGCAGTGTAGAGACGAGTTCCTGCAGCTCAGTATCCCACGTTGGGCTACCTGTAACTCCACGGAACTGATTGCGGTCTTCGGAAGTGAATCGCCGCATGACACGTTGATAGGCTCGAACCTCGGCCCAATGATCACCGCGTGAGTGGGCAACTTGCGCGTCGCGCAAATCGACCTGATAGGGTTTGGGTTCTTCTTCTGGTTTGGCTTCGTAAAACTGCCGAATCTCTTCTTGAGCGATCTCAACAGCTTGTTTTTTCTTTTCGGTGGTCTGCCCAGCCAACATTAACATCAAACAAGACAACAAAATACTTCCGCAAACCACGATCCCGAGAATGGCAGGATTCTTGGACATTGCGTCCTCTGGATCCTTGGGTTGGTCTTCGTCGTCGATCAAGCTCAGTGTGGGCAGCTTTCCGTCTTCGGCAAGCTGCGGCTGAACCGGCTCAGCGGCAATGATTTTGGCAACTGGTTTTGGTGCTTCGGGAGTTAATTCAGCATTCTTTCGAGACGATTTTTTCTTTTTGCTCTTTTTTGTTTTTGGCGGCATCATCGGCGAATCAGAATCCGATGGCTTGGGCGGGGAAGCACTTAATCGTGATTTTGAGGGCGGCATCATACTGGATGAAACTTGCGCATCGGCCGATGACTCTAAAACTTCGGCTAGTGGTTCGGATTCGCTGGGAATCGAGGACGGCATCGGCAGTGATCGCAAACTTGGTTTGCTCGACTTGGACGACTTGCCTGATTTAGAACTAGCTGTGCTCGCTTTGGAAGATTTACCGGCGGGCGGAGACACGAAAACGTTGCTGCATACCGGACACTCCACGGGTTTGCCCCGTTTCTTGTCTGGGATCCCAAGCTTTCCTTCGCATTTTGGACAATTTTCGTACCGCAATGTTTTTTCCGTCGTTCCGTTTTCAAATTCCCTTACTACCGAACCTGCCAATGCGAGTGCGTGAAATCTTGTTGGCACATCCCCATTTATTCACCGTTCAGTAGCGGACTATTCCATACTAAAGCCAAAGATCAAAAAGTTAAGAGCGAAGGGGCCAATAATGATGATAACGGTTGCCGCCATGACCAAAACTCCGGGAAGTAGCATTTTAACGCCGGCCTCTCCGGCGATGGCTTCCGCCCGTTGAGATCGCTTTAGTCGAAGCACATCCGCTTGAGTCCGAAAAACTCCCGCCAGCGGTGTACCCAACTGTTCGGCCTGCAACATCGATCCAATGATGCTGGTGATTTCATCATCATTCAAACGATCTCGCATGGCTTCAAACGCTTCACGCCGCGTCTTACCCAAATTCATATCCGTCAACACACGGCTAAACTCAACCGCAATCGCATGCCCGCGGTACTCAACCACGGCTTGCTCTAACGAATGCAAAAACGTGGTTCCGGCTTCCATTAACAGCGTCATCAAGTCAAGCATGAACGGCATCCGACGTTTGATCGCTGTTAGACGCTCTCTGGCCTGATTCGTCAAATTTCGCCGCAACATATACATTGCCAACAGCGTTAACACGACGCCAAGAATTAGACCGTTGATTCCCATCGCGTAAACGCAACCGTAAAAAATAAACGGTGAAAGCAAGAGTCCTGTTAGTTCAAGCTTGCCCAGATATTCTTCAGGTAACCAGCTTCTTGGCAAACCCGCCGCTTGAATTTCACGATAAATTTCGGGAAGTGATTTTGGAAAGACGCCACGGTTGAATCGAGCGAACTGCTGAATGACTGGTTGAAACAATCGAAAGGTTGAGTCTTTTTTGCGAAGGTCATTAATCCGTGAAACATCGAACCGCCACTCGTCACCTTGTTCGAGGTCACCCGTTTTCAATGCAATGTAGACCCACCACGCAAACGCGAACATCGCGCCCATTGCAGCCAATGTCGGGATCATAGCTGCCGAGTCGATGGCGCCAATCAAGTTGTGATTCAAAAAATTCATTTAGGTTTTTAGCATTCCACTTTTCATATATTTAATAGGGCCAAAAAAA
>CAZQQR010000248.1:2772-8308 GCA_964595515.1 uncultured Pirellulaceae bacterium | reverse complement strand
TGCCTAGTCGTTTCTGTGATCACTATCCGCTAGAATAAGGTCACTAATCGACATGGTCTGTGACCTCAAAATTTTAATAATTTCAACATCACGAAGTGCAAAATGATCGACATGTTGTTGCTTGCCGAAGGCGATCTTACTACCAAAGACATCGTCATTATTGTGAGTGTTCTGGTAGTCCTGTTTTTCCTGTTCGTTGTCGTAGCAGTATTTCTGTCTTACGCACGTTGGTGGATTCAATCGTTCTTCACCGGAGCCAAGATTTCGTTTTTTGATCTGTTGGGAATGTCTTTCCGAAAAGTCAAACCAAGCGTTATCGTTCCCAGTAAAATTATGGCGGTTCAAGCCCGGCTTAACGATCCGGAAATTACCAACAAGGCACTCGAAGCCCATTACCTCGCCGGTGGCAACGTTCCGCTTGTGATTCGGTCTTTGATTGCTGCCAACAAAGCCAAAACGATTAACCTGAGTTTCCGCGAAGCCACCGCCATCGACTTGGCCGGTCGTAACGTTCTCGAAGCGGTACAAACGAGTGTGAACCCTCGTGTGATCGACTGTCCCGCTCGCGGTTCCGCACGACGATCATTGGACGCGGTTGCTAAGGATGGAATTCAGTTGAAGGTTCGAGCTCGTGTAACCGTTCGTTCGAACTTGCAACAGTTAATCGGTGGTGCCACGGAAGAAACAATTATTGCTCGAGTCGGTGAAGGTATCGTCAGCGCCATTGGTTCGGCCGAAACTCACAACGGAGTTCTTGAGAATCCGGACATGATTTCCAAGGCCGTACTAGCGAGACGACTTGACTCGCAAACTGCGTTCGAAATCGTTTCGATTGATATCGCTGACATCGACGTTGGCGACAACATTGGTGCCCGCTTGAAAGCTGATCAGGCTGAGGCTGACACCCGCGTCGCTCGTGCTCGTGCAGAAGGCCGTCGCGCCATGGCTGTGGCCCAAGAGCAGGAAAACACAGCGGCGATCGAAGAAAGCCGCGCTCAATTGGTGATGGCTGAATCCGAAGTTCCCAAAGCCATGGCGGACAGTTTCCGTAGCGGTAATCTTGGAATTCTTGACTACTATAAACTACGAAATGTCCAAGCCGATACTGACATGAGAAAGTCGATTTCCAACGGCTCAAAGTAGTTGAGTTAGGATTGTAGAACAGGTTGGCTTTGGTTGCGGTCACGTATCGCCGCCGCGGATTTCACTGATTGGATTAAACATGGCACGCGACATTGAAGAATTTCTTCGCAAGGCAGCGGAACGTCGTGCGCAACAAAAATCTGGGCAAAAGCCGGGCCAAAATCCAAACCAGAGACCGCAAACGCCCAATCCGCCCCGCCAGCAAACGCGCCGGCAATCAGAGCCCGTGATCATCGATCAGGTGGAGGTGGTTCAGCCAAAACGCGAGACTTTAAAAGCCAAACTGAAAGAGAAAAAAGACCAGAAGGACCGAAAAGATCAGCAGCGGCAGCAGGCAAAAGACATGCGCCGGCAAAGCGTTTCCGAACACGTCAGTAGTCATATCGACACTTCTGGTGTAACCCGGATCGCGAGTAAATTGGGTGACCGGATCGCTTCGGTTCATGACCAAGTCGACGCCCGGGTCCACGAACATCTGGATCACGATATCAGCCGAGTCGACGACAATCCGACGATTACCGATGACATGGAATCCGAGATTTTCGGCAAAGCCAAACCGGTAATGGCGAACAAACTGCGTGCAATGCTGGCCGATCCCGACGCGGTAGGAAACGCAATCATTCTGGCTGAGATTTTGAAGCGACCCGACTTCGAGGATGAGTAACCAACAACGTAACACTACTCATCTACTCCATAGTGCTTCTGAAAACCGAAACGTGTAGGTCATGCTGTGCATGACGATGATCCGGTCACACCCAGATGCCGACATACTTGGTGTCGTCTTTTTAAAAATCGCGTCATGTACAGTCGTCAGACACAGACCGTCATGCACAGCATGACCTACGATCTGTTGTTGGCATTCACCAGCTCAAATAGATAGAAAAACAGGAACGAGTTAATGCAAACCGTCTCTCCCGGCAAAACGAATATCGGCTGGATTGGTACTGGCGTGATGGGGCACAGCATGTGTCGTCATTTGATGAATGCTGGTTTCAAAACGACAATCTTCTCTCGCACGAAATCAAAAGCTGACGATCTAATCGCCGCCGGCGCCGTGTGGGCGGATTCGCCCCGACAAGTCGCAGCAACCTCCGATGTTGTCTTCGCGATCGTGGGAATGCCGCACGATGTTCGAGAAGTCTTCTTGGGAGAGCAGGGGATTCTGGCCGGTACAAAGCCCGGAGACATCGTCGTTGACATGACTACCAGTCAACCTGGACTAGCGGTGGAGATCGCAAAAGCAGCGACGGAGAAAGAAGTTTCGTCAATCGATGCGCCCGTGTCTGGAGGCGATGTTGGCGCAAAAAATGGAACTCTTTCCATCATGATCGGTGGCGACGAACTGGCTGTAGACGCTTTGATGCCTTGCTGGGAAGCCATGGGAAGCACGTTTGTGCGCCAAGGCGGAGCGGGCTGCGGGCAACATACCAAAGTCGTGAATCAGATTTTGGTTGGGGCGGGCATGATCGGTGTTTGTGAATCGCTTTTGTACGCTCACCAGTCGGGGCTGGATCTCGACACGGCGCTTCGGTCTGTTAGCAGCGGAGCAGCCGGAAGCTGGGCACTTACAAATCTTGGCCCTCGAATTGTGGCAGGGAATTTTGATCCAGGATTCTTCGTTGAGCACTTCGTCAAAGACCTTGGGATCGCGTTGGAAGAATCGGCTCAGATGAAGCTGCAGCTTCCCGGTCTCAAACTCGCCCACGAACTTTATACGCGTGTCCAAGAGAACGGCGATGGGAAGCTTGGGACGCATGCCTTGCAGAAAACGCTTGCCCAAATGTCGGACGTGGACTGGAAATAGGTTTTCAAGGTTAGTCTGCCTTCACTATGACACTGCCTTATCACGTCGCTAAATCGTGGCACTAAAACTCTTTGGCGAAATTTGATGCACAAGAATATCCTAATCACAGGTGTAAGCCGCGGTCTTGGCCGCGCTTTGGTTCAACCATTTATCGAGCTTGGTCACACTGTCGTTGGTTGTGCTCGATCGACAGATTCGGTTCAGCAATTATCGGAGTCGTTTGAATCTCCCAATCAATTTGATGTGGTTGATATTTCGTCCGATCAATCTGTTGAAGCATGGTCAAAACGGGTCATTGAAAAAATCGGACCGCCAGACCTGATCTTAAACAATGCAGGATTGATCAATGCCAACAACTCGTTGTGGGAAGTTCCTCCGGAAGAGTTTGACCGCGTGATCGATGTCAATTTGAAAGGATCGTTTTATGTCATTCGACATTTTGTTCCGGCGATGATTGATGCAGGGCAGGGCGTGATCGTGAATTTTAGTTCGGGTTGGGGAAGATCGACTTCGCCAGATGTCGGCCCTTACTGCACGACGAAATGGGGTGTCGAAGGGATGACCGGGAGTCTCGCTCAAGAACTCCCGGCAGGGCTTGCTGCGGTCGCTTTAAATCCAGGAATCATCAATACCGAAATGCTGCAAACTTGTTTCGGTGAGGGAGCGTCCCACTATCCGGCCGCGGAACAGTGGGCCAAAACAGCCGCCCCTTTCTTGCTTGAGCTGACCAGTGCCAACAACGGGCAGTCGCTAACCGCTCCTTAGCTGCTTCCTAACTGCTTCCTGTAGTCGCCACTAGGCGTTACACCGATGTTAGGCTTTACACCTTTCACCAGTTAGAAACGACATTTGAGATTCGTTCTTTCGTCACGTTGCCATTGTCGAACGTATTGGGAGAGATAGACTGGAGACATGGATTCCACAAAGACAAAAAAACTTGACCCCGTTGCCATCCGGGCTGATTTTCCGATCTTGAACCAAACGATTCATCGGGATCGTCAGCTTGTTTATTTCGACAATGGCGCTTCGACTCAACGTCCCCAAGCTGTGATCAGTGCGATGGACGATTGTTATCGCCAAACATACGCCAACGTTCATCGAGGAATTCATTGGTTGAGCGAACAGGCGTCTGCGCAATATGAGGAATCAAGAAAGCTGGTTCAGCAATTCATCAATGCTCCCAACGAAGTCGAAGTGATATTTACTTCAGGAACGACGGCTTCGATAAACCTTGTTGCGCGGGCCTGGGGAGATGTGAATTTGAAGGAAGGTGACGAGATTCTGTTGCCGATCTTCGAGCATCATTCCAACATCGTGCCTTGGCAACAGTTGGCCGCGCGCAGCGGTGCTCGTGTCGTATTTGTCGGGCTAACCGAGCAAGGACATCTGGATCTCGACGACTTGCGCGCGAAGCTATCTGATAAAACAGCTGTAATCGCGTTTGCCGCCGTTTCAAATGTGCTTGGCACGATGACACCAGTCGCAGAAATCTGTGAGCTTGCCAAATCGGTTGGCGCGATCTCAGTGGTCGACGCGGCTCAGTCTGTCCCCCACGATGAAACAGATGTTCAAGCTTGGGGTGCCGACTTCGTTGCATTTAGTGCTCACAAAATGCTGGGCCCAACAGGAATCGGGATTTTGTGGGGACGTCAGGAATTGTTGGAAGCGATGCCTCCTTTTCTTGGTGGCGGTAGCATGATCGATCAGGTCACCACTGAAGGTTTCACGGATGGAGAATTGCCGGCCAAATTCGAAGCCGGAACTCCGCCGATCGTGGAAGCGATTGGATTGGGCGCTGCGATCAAGTATCTCAATCATTTTGACATGGACGAGATCAAGGAACACGAGCAAACCTTGGCTGCCGCAACCGTAAAATCCCTCAGTGAGATTGACGGTTTAACGGTGCTTGGACCGCCCGCCAGCGAGCGAGCTGGTCTGATCAGTTTTGTCATTGAGGGTGTTTCACCACAGGACATTTCGATTTTGCTTGATCAACAGGGAGTCGCGATACGCGCCGGCCATCACTGCGCCATGCCGCTACATCAGCACTTGAAAATTCGCTCAAGCTGTCGGGCAAGTTTCTATCTTTACAACACATTGGCAGAAGTTGATCTCTTCGCCGAAGCACTCAAGAAAGTGGTTAAAAAACTGCGTTGAAATTGCATGGTGAAAAGCCGCCGAAGTTACATCCAATCTTTCTAAGTCGACTTGTGAGAGAACATTTCGATCGAAATGATTACGTCCTTCGTGGCGAAGTCAGGAACACTAATCTTCTCTGATTTCCACTAATCTGAGTTTGAAGAATGTATTCGAGCCCCATAGATTCGAACCCCGCCCATTAAGATGAATAAACGGCTTTGAGTCCTGCACTTTCTGCAACGCTTGACTGAATTAGTGCTCAATTAGTGAAGATTAGCGTTCCTGAATTTTCCAAGAATGCCGCGCGTTCAAACAACCAACTTATTTCTTTTTCTTCATCAAGAAATAGATCGCCGCGATTTGTGCACTCGCCAAGGTTGAATTTCATGGTGAACAGCCGCCGAAGTTACATCCAATCTTTCTAAGTCGACTTGTGAGAGAACATTTCGA
>CAZQQR010000248.1:2243-2672 GCA_964595515.1 uncultured Pirellulaceae bacterium | reverse complement strand
TTATTTCTTTTTCTTCATCAAGAAATAGATCGCCGCGATTTGTGCACTCGCCAAGACCAAGAAGAATACTCCAAGTCCGGTCCAACGCCAACTTTCGATCAATTCCAATTCGACTCGTGAGGGCCTAGTAACGCAGATGACACCTACGATGATCGAGGCCAGGATTGAGACTGACAATTTGCCAAGTAGTATTGCGCGCCACATTTGATTGATGGAATATCGGTAGACAAAACGGGAAGTGATTTTGAACGGGCCAGACGTTGCCAACGCTCGGAACGTATTCGATTAGTTCGATGAAAGCCCAAACATTCGAGCAGCTTAGATGATGGAACCCAAAGATGGATTCCCTTGTCTAAGAGCTATTCGACTCAGAGCTATTCGAACGGCTTGCGACCGATGAAGTAGTAGTACGGAGTTCGGAGCAACGGA
>CAZQQR010000248.1:0-2143 GCA_964595515.1 uncultured Pirellulaceae bacterium | reverse complement strand
CTATTCGAACGGCTTGCGACCGATGAAGTAGTAGTACGGAGTTCGGAGCAACGGAACATACGGCATTCGGTTGCGAGATTCGAGCAAGTGGACTTGTTCGAAATGATGCCGCAGAAACGGCAAGTGATCGGGCGACGGAAATACGTTGTCTGTTGCAAACCAAGGTTGCCAAAGCGTTCTCGCTAACCAGCGGTGTTTCTTGGTGCCTTCATCGGGATACTTGCGGCCAACATAGAAATCGACCACGCCAATCAGACCACCTGGTTTTAGCATGGCCAAAGCATTTTCGATCGCTGCAAACCAATTCGGAATCATCGTCAGAGAATACGAAAACGTGACGACGTCAGCCTGGCCTTCGGGAGGACGATACTTGGTTGCGTCGCCGACAACAGCTTCTGCGTTGTCCCAGCCTCGCTCTTTAAAACGTTCGTTGGCCACGTCCAACAGTGATTCGGATAGGTCAACCACGTAGACTTTTTTTAGGTTGCCAATGTCATCAGCCAGATTTTCGATATTGGCTCCGGTTCCACCACCCATGTCGACCCAAACACCATTCTCTGGTTTTGGGATCGAAGACATGAGTTCCTCGCGGCCTTTCAAAAGTCGCTTACGAAAATCGTCGTAGGCACCCGCTTGGCCGCCGTAGAAACTTTCCATTCGCTCCGCATGACTATCACCGCGCACCGGTTTTACCAGCATGTGATAGAGAACTTTCATGTCAGAGATGAAGGCCATGGTGCTTGTTCGAGTCGTTAGATCTAGTGGTGTTCGGGCGTGTCACTAATGATGGTGCTGCGAAGCAGCGCAAGAGTGTTCAACCTTTGGATCTGCACTCTTGGATTCCGCTTACGCGCTAAGGTCAGCAATATAAAAACTGCCGTAGGTGTGGACACGATCTTTTTCGTGCAACTGGCTGGCTAGATCCGTCTCGTAGCTGAGCATCGGTGCGACCTTTTGCACTTGGCCGTCTTTGGTGATTTGCACCTGATCAATGAAGTCAGTCCGCAAGCCGCCGCTACGCCAAATCAAACGCGCATCTGGAGTCGCTTTGTCGACGATCGCTTGCCATTCTGATTCCAGCAAAGGAAAGAACTGATCGCTCAGCCAATCCATGTGGTCCAATAAAATGTAGCGAGAAATCTGGCCATCGAATTTTTCAAGGAAACCTTGCACGGAATCGGTGTGAGTCGAAATTCGGTCTACCAATCCGCCTTTGAGTTTTTGAAAGTTCTCTTCTCTCAAATATTCAGGGCAACATTCGCGTGAGTAGGCCCCGTTCATATAGACGCGCCAGAAGTAATTGTCTTTCATTGGAAGGTCTGCAAAAACACTTTGCATGCAGTCCTGAATGAACTTGACTAATCCGCCTTCGTATTGAGTTTCAATCTGCCGCCGCTGGGCTTTGGGGACTCCCAGCATTGACATTGTGGTGTCGCGGTTCATGGTGAATTTCATCAACCCCGACCAGAATTTTTTCTTGAGGTGAGTCTCGTAGATCGTTTTCTGCTCTTCTACCGATTCTGCGTTCATCAATGAATCAAGATGGGGGCGAACTCGAATAACGTTGTCGGTGTACATTCGAATCATCCGGGCAATCGCTCCGGACGTTCCCCGATAGTAGAAAGTCTTTTTGCGGTTATCAAACCATTTGATTTTCTTGTCCCAGAATTGTTGTGACCAAGCCGGCAACTCGCTGCGAAGTTTCTGTTGGTATATCTCTTTCACGCCGGGCAATCGTCCCTCTCCAAACATTTTGAAGAAGTCGCCGAATTCAAGATTTCGGATGGCTGCCATCTTGAGATCCAGCAGTGCGTTTTGGCGAGGGTTCATGTCAACTGCATGAACGTGGTTTGGACTGACAAGTGCGTAGTCGAGGGCATTGCAGCCAGCCGAAGTAATAACAAGCACGTTGTCGTCGGGGCCCAGTTTCAAAGCAGTTCGGTCAAGCCGAGGGTCTTCCCAGCAAGTGTTGTAAACAAGGTTGTTGCCGTGAACCGTGGTAAAAATCCGACGGCTCACCCAATCCATAAATGCCATGATTCGTATCGCTGCAGATGAATGTTGTAATTCAATTTCGTATTTCGAACCGAGAATTGTATCAACAGACGACGGACCTAGACAGCGTTAAAATAGCGTGGATTAC
>CAZQQR010000247.1:6496-8316 GCA_964595515.1 uncultured Pirellulaceae bacterium | reverse complement strand
TGCACGGAACATCCTTTCCAAATACGCGAAACAGGCGTATCATTTTCTGTTGTCCGCAATACCAACCAAGTCAGCGTTGTTCATGAAATCACTCTCCCTTTGGGAGAGTCGCCGTCTCAGCGGCGGAGAGGGGTTTCGATGTTCATTGAGAATCAACGACTTGAAAAGCCCACCTCGGGCCTGAGACACGAACCTCCCGCAAACGAGAGGGTTTGTTTTTTGGATGAAGTCCCGAACGGTATTGCGGTTAAACGTGCGGCGGCAATCAAGTGACTGTCGCCACGAAGCGATTGCCTGTGACTTTAAATCCGCAATTGGAATGAGCGTGAACGACAATAAAAAAAAGTGCCAAAGTGCGCTTGCATGCTGGTATTTGACCGGCGCAACGGCCAGTGGGAAAACCGCGGTTAGCCTTGAGATGGCGAAACGAATCGACGCGGAAATCGTTTCGCTTGATTCGATGGCGATCTATCGGGAGATGAATATTGGCACAGCCAAGCCCACTGCCAATGAGATCGCAGTGGTGCCACATCACTTAATTGACATCTGTGATCCGAACGAATCGTTCAGCGTGTCCCAGTATCGTGAATCGGCACTTCAAAAGATCGACGAGATAAAAGGCCGAGGCAAAGAGGTTTTATTCGTCGGCGGAACGGCGCTTTATCTAAAGGCGTTGCTGCGGGGAATGTTCGAAGGCCCGCCCGCCGACTGGGATTTTCGGAACCAAGTCACCAAAGACATCGAGGACATGGGAGCGGATTTCCTGCACCAACGTTTGGCGATGGTGGATCCGGTTTCTGCTCACAACCTCCACCCCAATGATCATCGCCGAATCATTCGGGCACTCGAAGTTCACAAAGCGACTGGCAAACCAATCAGTCATTGGCAAATGCAGTTTGACGAAGGCCATCAAGAAGACGAGTGTCGCGTGTTTACCATTCGTCATCCCCGCGCGATCCTGCATGAACGAATGGAAGCGAGAGTCGACAGAATGTTCGAAGCCGGTTTGGTGGACGAAGTCCGGGGGATTTTGGATCAATGGAAAGAGCTTGGACAAACCGCAGCTCAGGCAGTCGGCTACAAGGAGGCGATTGCTTTGATTAAGGACGACGTTCCGATGGAGGAAACGATCGAGAGAGTTCGGGTGCGAACTAGGCGATTCGGTCGCCATCAAGAAACTTGGTTTCGCGGACTCAGTGAGTGCCGGATGATTGATTTGGAAGAAGAGTTTGATCCTGCAGAAATTGCAGAAAACCTTGTCGAGATTGGAAACGCAGTTTCAATCAAACAGTAGTGAGCAATATGACCACCGACGAACCGAAAATGAAAAGAAGCATTTTCAGTTTTAGGCTCTGGCATGTCTTTGTTCTCTTTTTTGTTGCCGCGTGGATTATCCAATCCGTCCCGATTTGCGGCAGCACACCTGCGGTCGTCGAGATCACAGCGATGCAAATTAACCACGACGAGCAATGGAATCGCTATTGGGCAACGCTTGATTGTAAATTTATCAGGCCCAAGTTTGGGCCAAAGTCAGCCGTCAAGCAAACGTTCAGTAGTTTCTTTGCAGTCAACAAGGATTTCAGTTTTGGGGACAACTACAAAGTTGGAGATCAACTGCGGTTCCGGTTTCAAGAGTTTGATTTTGGTCCCGTCGAGAAGAGTGATCCACGTGAAATTATTCTTAGAAACTTCTTTGGATTAGAGGTCTTGCCACGCGAGTACCCAGGAAGCCTGTATGTACTTAGTACCGAGATCGATCAAAGAGATCGTAAAAAGTAGGCCGTATCAGGAGCCTGCGACGCCAATACGGCAACGATCCT
>CAZQQR010000247.1:2507-6396 GCA_964595515.1 uncultured Pirellulaceae bacterium | reverse complement strand
GAGCCTGCGACGCCAATACGGCAACGATCCTTCAAACCGACGACGATTTTTAAAACAAAGCCGTCTGCGTAGCGATTTCGATTTTTGACTTCAGCCAATCGCTTGCGGCGATATAGAAGTACCCGCCCAAAGACTGACGCTTGGTTGAAAAGAACGCCCGCCCGCGCTGACCCGACTCAAGCTCATGGCTTGATTCAGGATCCAATTCCAAAACCACCGTAAACCTCGGCATCAACAACTCAAAGCCTTGAGAATCCGAACCATCTTCTGAGCTTGCGGCCACCGGACGAACCGGCAATGGTCCTCCGGCAGAAGCGCAAAGCGATTCATGAGTTGGTTCTTGCGTCGCTCGCGGGTTGATTCGAGTCAGTTGGGATTTCATTAGGTCGACCCCCGGGAATGCGATTCGCATTTCATGTCGGTCTTCAGACTTGATGGATTCGAGATCGCGCTGGTCGATCGAAACAACGACTTCTTTGGTTGCATGTTGAGCGACTGAGATGATGGGATCACCCCGCCGAGCGAAATTACCAATCTCGTTGTCCAGGTTTCGCTTAAACACAAAACCGTCATACGGCGCAACGATCCGTAAACCGGAGGCTTGCTGACGTTTCTCCTCTAATTGTTCGTTGAGCTCGTCAAAGTGTTTAAGCTCGGCCATGGAAAGCGAAAGTTCTTTTTGTTGGTTGAAGATTCGCGATTGGATTTTGGCTTCGTTCGCAAGTCTCTCCAGTTCTTTGACTTCATTGCTCAAAGAAGGGTTTTCAAGCACGATCAGGGTCTGCCCCTGAACGACCTTGTCTCCGTCCTGCACCTTAAGTTCTTTGATAAACCCGTCTGCTCCCGCACGCAAAATCATCTCATTCGAGAATTGCACGATCGCTGGCGCAGATTTAGTGGCGGGGGCTTTGAGCACGTAGAAAAAAGCCAGCCCGATAAGTCCAAGTGTTAAGAAACTGGCGGCAACTCGCAATGGTCGAACGGGGACCTGAGCTTGCGGACCAAACACCGATTTGAACTGACGAAAAATTGGGATGCCAAACCACAATGCAACTCCGACCGCACTGAGCGCGAGCCCTGCGCCTTGGAACAGCACTCCAGCACCAATGATCAAACTGATGCTGATCGAGAACTTCCAAAAATAGGCCATGCAGCCATAGATCGCGATTCGCTTGAACTCTTCTTTTGCATAAAGGTTGGGTGTTTTTGGCAATCCAAAAAACAACGCCTTCACTCTATCGCCAAACCATTTTGTTCCTTTGGTGTAAAGGTTGGGAATCGCGATTGCATCGGAAAGCAAAAAATAACCATCGAAACGCATCAATGGATTGGCGTTGAACAAGATTGTTGTGAGGCTTGCAGAAATAAACACGTTGAACGAAATGTCAGCAACGATTCCTTCGGTTTGAGACCAAAGAATGATCGCCACGAACGAAATGAAAAGCTCGACGTACATTCCAGCACCAGACACAACCATTCGGTGCCAGCGATTAGGGAATCGCCACATCGAGGTCACATTGACGAACGCCATAGGCGTAAACAGCAAAAGTAAAACGCCCGCCTCAGGGACTTCTCCACCATAGCGACGGCAAGCCACGCCGTGGGCGGCTTCATGAATGACTTTGAGCAACACCCAGGTCAACAGCAACCAGATCCAGGAGTAACCGGATAGAATTCCAGTCGAAGCAGATCCCATGTTGTCCCATTGGGAGTAGATCGTGGAGAATCCGCAAACAGCGAATACACACCAAATGATCGCAAACCATTTTGAGAACAACCACTGGGTGTAAGGCTGAATCGCCGAAAGGCATTGGTTAGGATTGAATAGATTGAATTTGCAGCTGATTGGATTTAGTAGCCCAACCAGTTTGGCTTTTTTCATCGAGCCTGCTTGCTGATTCAAACGTTTCGCATTGTCGACTTGAGCCCCAACTGCAAGATTGTTTTGAACCAGCCAAGCACAAATGGCTTTGAGAGATTCATCATCGTACTGTTTCACATCGTTGTCTTGGTCTAATTGTTCGCCAAGTTGTCGAGGCGTAAGTTTCCCGTCAAGCGAAGCGATAAAACGATACTCACGATCGCCAACTTGAAAATATTTGCTTCGAACAGGGTCTTCGATAACAACGAACGATCGAACGTCCTCGGTGCGTGAGTCAAATTTTAACTCAGACCGTAATGTAAGCGTCGCGTCCAGCCATTGATCTGGCTGCTCTGGGGTAGGCTCCGTTCCAGGTCCGAGTTGCGGGTGACCGGATGCAGGATTCGCGCCATTGGCTGGTTGAAATTGATTGGATAGGTCCATCGAATTACCAAATCGTCCAGTACCGGACTGATTCCCATGGGCGATGAAACAGGTTCCAACCAATCGGTGAAAGCTCGGTGGTGATTTTTGCAGAACCTTTCATGCCGGGTCGCAGTTCACCGAGTTCGTTAGGCAGTTTTACTTGTGCAATAAATACGCTTTCGTCGTCCAAGACTTCGGTGCGTGGATAAATGTTCTTGATGGTGCCTTCCCAAGTCCGAAACGGGAACGCATCCAGTTTGATCGCGACCGTCATGCCGGGTTTAACATATTGGATTTCCGATTCAGGAATTCCAATTTCACTAACCATTTCATCCAAGGGTGCAATTTCAAATAGCGTTTGTCCCATTTCAAGAGGCGCACCTTCGACTTTTTCAAGATCGCCGTTAACGACGATACCGTCGATGGGAGATTTGACTTCCAGGTTCTTCAGCTGTTGCTGGATGATGTCCATCTTTGACTGATGGCGTTTCATTTCACTTCGAGCGATTTGAGAAGTCGCAATATCCCCCTGAGCTAGGGCCGAATCTCGCTTCTTTTTTGCTCCGTCAAATTCGGCTCTCAGGACCGACAACTCGATTCTCAATTGTCGACCATCGAGATGGGCGATAATCTGATCTTTGGTGACGAGTTCGCCGCTCTCGGTATAAGTTTTCTCAAGAATGCCATCGTAAGGCGAAGCAATAAAGCGTCGCATCACCGGTTGGACTTCGCAATCGCAAGCGACACGGTATGGCCATGGAATGAACATTGCACCCATACAACATGCAGCAACAAGCATTAGTGTTCTTGTTAATTTTGCTTTCCAAAAGTCACCAAAACGAGATCTAAAAACGTCTCGCATCCCGCGATTGGCTCTCTGAACCACACCCACATGACCGGATACTAACGAGACCATCTTTTCAAGATAAAGTTGGTAGCTCTCTGTGTTCATCTGCTGGGCTGTTGCACCGCAAACAACGGAACCAATGATTTTTTCTTGGGGCGAAACAAGAGGCAATGCAATACACCCCTCAATTCCGTTCGTCTTGCAGTATTTTTCAAGCGCCAACAGGGCAGGGGAGTGTTCATTCTCCGCAGCAGGATACCTGAGAACGGTGCCTGATTGGATTGCCTGATTGCAAGCGTGGTTGATGATCTTGTTCGATTCTGACTCCAAGCCAACGGATTCGACATCCGAAATGGCCATGAGCGTGCCAGTTCCATTTTTAGATTGGCAAAAACTAACCGCAACCTGTTCGGATTGGCTGAGTTTTCTTAAGTGATTCGCAACAACAACGGCTGCTTCTGGAATCGTTTTGGTGGCGTCCAAGGCGTTCGCCAATCCGAATGCATCATTGAGGCTGCGGGTCTGTATTTGTTGGTGAGCGATTTTTCGATGTTGGATCCATCTCGCGATCGTTTGCGAGACCAGTCCAACCATCCATTGTTGCCGAAGCACACTTTGCGACTCGCTCGAGAATAGCCCGATCAACATCATCGTAATCGGAGAATCGGTTCCGATTTCGTTTATCATTGGCGCGACGATGAGGCTTGTTTCAGTCGCGGATCGAATGGGAGACGAGCAAATTTGCCGCGTCTTGC
>CAZQQR010000247.1:0-2407 GCA_964595515.1 uncultured Pirellulaceae bacterium | reverse complement strand
AATTTGTACGGCTGAACCTTGGTCCGCTGCGTGACAGTGACGCGCGATTTGCTTTTGGGTTTGGGACTTTGGTTTTTCAAGTGATTCATCGGACGGCTAATTGTGGGGAGATTTCTGCGTGCCGGTATTCTGCTTATTGAGCGGGATCTTCTTCGATATCCAACAGGCACATTTCGCCACTGCGGACTTTCATGTCGTCGTTCTCGATGACAAGTTTGACTTGAACCGTACCGCTTTCAGCGTCAGTTTCGACGCCGATTCGGTGAATCGCAGCGTCCACTTTGTCCCCATTTTCGAGTTCAAGTTCGAATTCTTGTCCGACCTTCAGGTTTTTGACCTGTGGACTAGGGACTGGAAATGTCGCTAACAAGCGATTGACTTGGATCACGGTAACGATTTCAGGGTGCAGCGGAGAAAGGAATTCGCCTTCGCGACGATGGATGGTTGCGATGACTCCGTCGATTGGCGAAGTGATCGTTCGCCGCTGGAGTTGAACTTCTGCACGACGCTTTTCAATCTCTCGTACAACCTGTTCTTCTTTGGCTGCCAGGTATTTTGCATTCGCAATCGATAGCTCCATCTCAGCGCGAATGATTTCGCTTTCGCTGGCGTGACCGCGGTCCTTAAGTTGTTGCAATCGAGACGCGATGGCTTCTCTCTTTTTCAAAGTTTCACTGGCCGCAACCAATTCACTTTTAGTGCCCGCTAGATGATCTGCGATCTCGAGCTGCAACTCTTGAACTCTTCCATCTAACCGAGCAATCACGTCACCCTTAGAAACGGCGTCGCCTTCTTCGATAGACAGTTCAGAGATAGAGCCAGATTCATCGCTAGACAATTCGATTTTTCTGAAGGGTTCTGTGAACCCATCGATTTGACCTTGAGCGACGGAAGTTAACAGCAACATCGCGATGGAAAAGCCCACGATGAGGCAAATCAGTCGATTGAGAAAGTTTGGAGATCGTGTGATGTTAATTGTGTTCATTGGATTGTGTGGGGTGGAGAGCACCATATAAAAGCAGACGCATCTCGTTCGCGGAATGCGAGCGCAGAAGGCTTGTCTGTGAGAACACTAGCTCATGGTTTAGAAAGGTAGTCCGAGTTGTCCTTAAAAGGCCGGTTAGGAATTCCCTTAGCTTGACTAAGCCGAAAAATCGGAACATTCCGAACCAAGCACTGTCAAAACTGCTGGTTTTTGCGACAATACATGGGCAATTACCAATGAATATTGATTGTAAAAGTTTGGTTTAGCAGCCTGGCGATAAAGCAACGTCCATGGTCAGGATGGTTTCACTCCAACCAATTTCACGGAAACATCTTTGAAATGTTGGTGGAATTTGTTTTACTGATTTACCTTGAACACGCCGCCGTCAAGCGTGGCGCTGGAAACCAGATTGTTGTTTACTAAAGTCGCGCAATTCAATTTTCGAAACGCCTATTTCGCGCAAAAGTTTGGAGAAACAAATGAAGATTCAACTACTCGCCGTTTTTGCATCCATCCTGTTTTCAAGTTCTGTTGTCGGGCAAGAGACAATAGTGTTAATGGACTATAAAGTCGCAGGTCAAAATCAAACAAGCTACGCATTTGGCGGATATGGCAAAGACGGTGATGAAGAAAACACGGTCGCAAATGACAGTTTCTCGGCCACCTCTGCTCAAACGACAGAGGGCGGCAATCCGAACGGCTGCTTGACGGCGACACTGGACGCTTCCAAGTCCAAAATTCCGGACTACACGTCGTGGGATTATGTCGGTTGGGGAGCGGGCTCGACGATCGACTTGCCCAAAGCATGGGAGGGAAAAGACCTTGGAGACTTTACCGTTTCGTTCGATGTTAAAGTCAGCGGAACGTCTTTTATGAGTTCGTCAAAGTTCCTGTTGAGCTTCGTTGTAGCGGATGATCAATTGGCAAAAGATGATGACGACGAAGAGGACCTGGTATTGAAACTGGGTCGAGGTGACGATGACGGCACGGACACGTTTACAATCACGAATGAGTACAAAAACGTTTCATTCAATTTAAAGACTGACTTGGTCGTCCGAGACGGTGACGTTGCCAATCTTGGCAAAGTAAAAGTCAAACGTATAAATTTTATCGTTCAGGCCCAAGGCGAAGCCAGTGATGTCGGCAAAGACAATGACAATGTGCTTTTCATTGACAATGTGAAGATCGTCAAAACAAAATCAGAAGTGAAAAAGTAGCTCCCAAAAAGATGACGGTTGTGAACTCGGTTGCAAACTAAGTTCAATCAGTCTTTTAGATTCTTGTAAAAGATCCCCTGCTCGTCGGGGGCGGGAGGCTGATTGGGAACCGCCCGCTGGTATGGAAGTGGTTGCTCGAGCGGTGCGGAATCAAGTTTATCGATGATGACTTGAGCACGACCATTTTCATTGCCCCGATGATAGG
>CAZQQR010000246.1:0-8341 GCA_964595515.1 uncultured Pirellulaceae bacterium | reverse complement strand
ATTCAAACACGCCTCGCAACAAAAATTTCATTTCCAAGATCTACTAAGCTCCTTCGAGTCCCAAAAAGTCCCGCGCATTGTTGTAGCAAATGTTGGCGATCATATTGCCGGCCAGCTCAATGTCATTTGGGATCTCACCATTCTCCATGTCACGCCCAAAAATGTCGCACAAGATTCGGCGGAAATACTCATGCCGCGTGAACGACATAAAACTTCTTGAGTCCGTCAGCATACCAACAAACCGGGAAAGCAAACCCGTGTTGGAAAGCGTGTTGATCTGCCACTCCATCCCTTCCTTTTGGTCCAGATACCACCAGCCCGATCCAAACTGCATCTTGCCAGCCGTTTCCCCATCCTGAAAATTGCCAAGCATGGTTGCGATCAAATAATTGTCGTTCGGGTTCAAGTTGTAAACGATCGTTTTAGGAAGTGTTCCCTCCATATCCAGCGAATCCAACAGCTTGCCCAACGAGCGGCCTTGCGGCGTATCACCCATCGAATCGCAGCCCAAATCACGTCCAGATTTAAGAAACAATCTTGAATTATTGTTCCGCCAAACGCCGGTATGAAACTGCATCGTCCAATTCTTTTCGTGATTCCATCTGGCGAACTCCCGGAACATAAAGGTGCAAAACTGCTCGTGCTCCTCTGGTGAAGCCGCATTGCCGGCCTTGGCTTCGTCAAAGATCTTGGTTGCAACTCGTTCGTAGCAGAACTTTGCCGGCGCATACTCCATGCCGTGGTCTGACAGCCGACAACCCATCTCATGAAAATCATCATGGCGTCGTTTAAGAGCCAACAAGAAATCCGCAAACCTCGTGATGGGATGTTCAGCGGTGACCTCTAATTTTTTTAACCATTCGTTGAACTCGTCGGGGCGATCAACGAACAACGCCCAATCTGGACGATAGCAAGGGTAAACTCTTGAGTTCAGACTACGACCCGGATTCTCCGCCTGTATCTCTCGGTGATACGGAAGATCATCGGCGGGATCATCGGTCGTGCAAAGCGCCGTGACTTTGAAACGATTGAGAATTCCGTTGGTTGTCAGATCATCGCTGGATGCAAGCTGCTCGTTGCATTGCTCCCAAATCGATTCCGCATTCGACTCATCCAAAAGTTCGTCGATGCCAAAAAAACGCTTAAGCTCAAGGTGCGTCCAGTGGTAAAGCGGATTTCGCAACGTGTAGGGGACCGTTTTGGCGAACGCTAAAAACTTGTCTTTGGGAGACCCTCCCCCGGTAATCAGATTTTCTGGAATACCATTGGCTCGCATCGCCCGCCACTTGTAGTGATCGTGGTCGATCCACATGTCAAACAGGTTTTCAAACCGACGATTCTCTGCAATATCTTTTGGAGAAAGATGGTTGTGGTAGTCAATGATCGGCTGATCAGCAGCGTATTCGTGGTAAAGCCGACGCGAAGTTTCCGTTGTCAGAATAAAGTCGTCGTGAATGAACGTCATTGCGAAAAAGTCTACTGATTGAGGATGCTAACTTGGCGATTATCAAACGGCGAACAACAGTACTTGTTTCCACCACTCAACGTTAAAGCGTCTGAGTTGCTCATCCTAACATAAACTCAAATCGTCATCGCCGCGTACCCGCCATCGACAACCATTTCAGTTCCGGTGATGAACGACCCCGCGTTACTGGCCAGCAAAAGAGTCGCCCCGACAAGTTCACTAGCGTCCCCAAAACGATCCATCGGCGTGTGTCCCATGATCTGCTGAACACGTTCTGGCGTGAGAACTTTTTTGTTTTGCTCTGCGGGAAAGAAGCCCGGCACGAGTGTGTTAACGCGAATGTTCAAGGGGGCCCATTCACGGGCAAGGTTTTTGGAAATGTTGTGAACGGCAGCTTTGGTGGCTGAATAAGTGAACACGCGAGAAAGCGGAATGACGCCTGACATTGAACCGACGTTGATAATCGAACCACCATCATTTCGTTCGACGAAATACTTCCCGAAAACCTGGCAGGCAAGAAAAACGCCTTTCATGTTGATGCGAAAAATTCGGTCGTATTCGTCTTCTGGAATTTCGAGGAACGGGGTCGCACTGTTGGTGCCCGCGCCATTGACGAGAATATCGACTTTGCCAGATTTCTCAACAACGCTTGCGAGTAGTTTTTCGATTTCCGATTTTTGATCGACTTGGCAAGCCTCAAAGTACCCTTTACCGCCCGCCGCACTGATCTTTTCCAGTCTTGCTTTTGCTTTTTCTTCCGAACGACCCACCAAGACAACTTCAGCCCCTGCAGCGGCAAGTCCTTCAGCCATGGCTCCACAAAGCTCGCCAGTCCCGCCAACGACGACGGCTGTTTTTCCTTCAAGTGAAAAGAGTGTGCTAAGAAATTCGTTGGACATTATTTTGATTCTCTTTGTGTTTTTAAGTTTGTTGTTTTGTGCCGAATCCAAAACTCTTGATAAGCCTTGGCGAGTTCCAGTTCCGCTGGTGAATTAAATGCTTTTCTGTTGACCAATAGTTTTGGTACTAAACAGCGGCTTTTAAATTGGCCGTATCCCAAGTCTCCAATCCACACTCCGTCGCAAGCGCGTTGAACTCAGCGATTTCGGCCTCCGAGAACAGAAGCCCAGAGTTCTTTTCCGAACGCTCGGCTGATTGGGCTTCGAGCTGTCCGGGCAGCAAGCAGTTATCATTGCCATGGCCAATGATGTCGTGCAAAACGGCTTTCACGTTTTCCGACTGGGATCGACCTTGTGCAAAATCGTTACCACTCATCGCGTCTGGATGGATGACTTGGAAATAAAAAGCCGGTGTGTATTTTTCGTTTTCCGCACGATCCCAACGGCAACGCACTGTTGGCAATGAGCCACCAATGAATGCCGCGACAATTTCATTGATCAACGACAACCCATACCCTTTGTGTCGCCCAAACGGTGACAGGGCCGCAACCTTGTTCGGGTCCGTGGTTTCGTTTCCATCTGCATCAACAGCGGCTCCCGGAGGAAGCGTTCCGCCTTCTCGTTTGAACTGTTGAACACGGCCCATTGCGACAACGGAGGTAGCCCAGTCAATCACGATTGGATAACCAACCGCGTCGGTTGACGGGAATCCCCACGAGTGCGGATTGGTACCCAGCGTCGGGAACTTTCCAAGAAACGGCACGACTTCTGCGAGGGCCGCCGTGCAATTCGTGTAAGCAATATAACCGCGTTTTGCCGCGTCCATGACGTAGCCGCCGCCCCACAAATAGTGGAACGCGTTATCGACGGAGACTTGTCCAATTCCGTATTTGTCTGCCAGCGCGATCGCCGTTTCCATGGCTTCATAAGCCGTCGCTTGGCCAAGTTTTTTGTTCGCGTTCCAAATCTGAGAAGCTTCGAATTTGGTTTCCCGCTTTTCGATTGTCGCGTTGGGAACACAACCACTGGACTTGGATCCGAAATGGTCGTCCAAGTGCAGCGCCTTGATCGCGTTGTGTGTTCGAATCCCGTGCCAACTAGCGTAAGCAGAAAATTTGGAGGCAGCTTTGCACTCATCCGCATTGAACCCACGCTTGGAGTAAGCCGCTTCGACAACAGTGTTGTGCTGTTCAACGGGGACGACGAAAAAATTATCAGACATGATGGTTTGCTTTATTGTGTTTACTAAGTTTGTTTGAGTTTACTGAGTTTGTTTGAATTTACGTGCGTGTTTAAGTGACTACCTTCGCCAGCTGCGTGACTACCTGGATTTGGCTTAAAATCTGACATAGCCTAGATCAAAGCTTCGGGGATCGCCGCGTCGTTAACCTGAGCCAGCGGTTTTTCACCCTTGAGACAATGAATCAAATTCTGAGTGGCCATCATCGCTTGACGTTCAACCGACTCATAAGTTCTTGATCCGATATGAGGCGTGATCAAACAATTCGGTGCCTTAAGAAGCGGATGGTCTGCCGGTGGAGGCTCTTGATCCAAAACATCGGTCGCGTAGCCACCAACCTTGCCAGATTTAAGTGCCTCAGCCATCTCCGCCGAGTTAACGATTTCGCCACGAGCACAATTGATGATCACAACTCCGTCCTTCATTTCACCAATTGACTCGGTGCAAATCAGATCGCGTGTTTCTTCGGTGAGGTTGGTGTGAAGCGAAATGATATCGCAACTCTCCATGATGTCGCCGAACGACTCGGCTTTCTTGACTGAGAACTCTTCGGCAAAACTATCCGGCCAATACAGATCCAACCCAACCACGTTCATTTCAAACGCACGAGCACGCTTGACGACTTCTTTTCCGATTCGACCAAGTCCCACGACACCGATCGTCTTTCCCATTATCTCGTGCCCGGTCATCCGTTTCCATTGACCGTCTCGAACCGCGTTCGCCTGTTCCATCATGTGCCGAAATACGCTGAGCATTAAACCAAACGTATGTTCGGAAACAGTCGTATGATTTACACCCGGGCAAAACGTTAGCGGGATTCCAAGCTCGGTGCAGCTGGCGACGTCGATTTTGTCGACTCCGATTCCGTACTTGGAAATGATTTTTAGTTTCGGCAGCGATTTATCAATAACCGCCCGCGTGATCGCGTCATCTCCGCAAAGGAACGCGTCAAAATCTCCAGCCAACTCCAGCATCTGGGCTTCCGAAAGTGGACCGCGCTCACGATGCACTTCGACACCGGATGATTCAAGCAAAGCGTGATGGGGACCTGGAGTGTCTTGATACGAAGTCGTCGTTAAAAGGACTTTTACCATTTGAGAATGCCGTCGTGGTTAATTGTCTTTGGTCAGGCAAAGCTGGACTTCGCCCGTTGGTTCACGTTCAAAACGTAACAGTTTAGGCGCCTGACGAAGCTTGAACGAGACCCAAAACGAGCAAATCAGTCTCGTTATCGGAATCAAGAACTCACGACCCGAAAAAGGTGTCAAGTCAACTCCACATCGTCTCAATCAGTCAACACAGACCCCCGCAAAGTCGTCGTTTTGGCGTGTATGTTCACGGAATTGGCTAGACCGAGATGGGCGAAACAACTACGTTCCCATATAAATATTTCACGACCAAAGTTCGAAGTTTCTTTACCACACCAAGTTTTTCCACCCGCCAAAACACATGAACGTTGCCCAGATCATTACCGACAAACGTGATGGAAAAGCACTTTCGGACGAACAGATCGAATTTGTCGTTGGCGGCTATGCCAACGAGTCGGTTCCTGATTATCAAATGGCTGCGTTCGCGATGGCGGTCTATTTCAAAGGCATGACGCTCGAAGAAACGACAACATTCACTCGCTGCATGGTCAACTCGGGCGACACGATGAAATGGGGCAGCACGCCCTCAGTGGACAAACACTCCACTGGCGGGATCGGCGACAAAGTTTCGATTCCACTTGCTCCGATGCTTGCCTGTTGTGGTGTCGAGGTTCCTATGATTTCAGGTCGTGGACTTGGTACGACTGGTGGAACGCTGGACAAACTGGAATCAATCAAGGGTTACCGATGTGAACTCTCCAATGACGAGTTCACCAGTATCGTGAATCACAATGGCGTATCAATCGCTAGCGCATCGGCCAAACTGGCTCCTGCGGACAAACGGCTTTATGCGCTGCGTGATGTTACCGGCACTGTCCCGTCAATTCCGCTCATCACCGCCAGCATTTTGAGTAAAAAGATTGCCGAAGGAATCGACGCGTTAGTCTTGGACGTTAAATGGGGCAGTGGAGCTTTCATGAAAACGCTTGACGAAGCTCGCGAATTGGCCCAGTCATTGGTTGCTGTGGGAAATCAGCTTGGCCCGAAAACCACCGCCGTCATCACCGACATGAATCAGCCACTGGGGCGTATGATTGGTAACGCGGTTGAGATTGACGAGTCTGTCAACATCCTTAGCGGCGATGGACCTACCGATGTCACAGAGTTGACTTTGGATTTGGGGGCAAGACTTTTGGTTGCGGTCGATATTGCTGGCGATCTCGAACAAGGCATCCAGTTACTACAGCAGAAAATCCAAACCGGTGAAGCACTTCAGAAACTTGCGGAAATGGTCGAAAGCCATGGCGGCGATTTGAATGCCCCGCGTGCAGTTGGCCGAAAGCATCAAGTAACAGCCGCAGAGTCTGGCTACATCAAACGCGTCAGCGCCGATCGGCTTGGACTGGCGATTATCGAGATGGGCGGCGGCCGAAAAAAGCTTGGGGATCAACTGGACCACTCATCTGGAATTGAATTCCTTGTGCGAATTGGTGACCAAGTCGAAAAGGGCCAGCCGATCGCAAACGTATTTTGTGATTCACCTGCCGCCAAGTACGCGATAGAGTTGGTGGGTGCTTCGGTGGGTTACTCTGATTCTACCGTCGATCCTCCGCAGTTAATTGTCGAATCTTTTTAAACGCTAGATGCCAAACATGACTGTTCCGACAGACAACGAACTTATCCAAACCGCGATCGACGCGAGACAGAAAGCTTACGCGCCGTATTCAAACTTTTTGGTCGGAGCTGCTTTGCTCACGAGCGACGGAACCGTCTTCACGGGCTGCAATGTTGAAAACACTTCTTATGGGCTGTGCATTTGCGCCGAGCGAACGGCGATTTGCAAAGCCGTCTCGGAGGGCCATCAAAAGTTCAACAAAATCGTGGTGACCGCAAACCCGTTCGCGACTCCTTGTGGTGCGTGCCGGCAGTTCCTGGTGGAGTTTGGCAAGGATATCGAAGTGATCTGCGTCGATGCAAATGACCCAACGCACACTAAATCTTGGACGAGCAACGAATTGATCCCAGAGAATTTTAAGTTCTAAGAAACGACGCTGGCGACGCACCTCTTACTTTAAAATTCCGAACATCATTCCGGCAATACAAGCCGTCATGCAGGCGGCCAGCATTCCGCCGATCATCGCTCTCAACCCCAACTGAGCAAGATCTCCTTTTCGCTCAGGAGCAAGTGGGCCGATTCCTCCCAATTGAATTCCGATCGCTCCAAAGTTCGAGAAACCGCAAAGTGCATAAGTCATAATCGTCCGCGTGCGCTGGCTGATTCCTGACTGACCACTCATTTCGATGTAGGCCAAGAACTCGTTGACCACCATTTTTTTGCCAAGCAAATCCCCTGCGATCAAGCAGTCTTTTTCTTCGATACCCATAATCCACGCGAGTGGATAAAACAGCGTTCCAAAAACGGCACTGAGCGACCAGTTCGCTCCAAACCATCCACCGATGCCTTGCAGAATGATGTCAATGAACATGATCAAGCCAAGGAACGCAATCAGCATGGCTGCAATATTGATCGCCAGTTTCATCCCTTCGGACGCGCCATTTGCGGCGGCTTCAATCACATTGGAGGCAGCGTTCTCGATTTGTTTTTCCGACTCTTCGAGTGGAACAACTTCCTCGGTTTCCGGTTGAAGAATCTTGGCGAGCACGAGCGCGGCGGGGGCTGAAATCAATGAAGCTGTCAGCAGGTGACCAGCACTGACTCCCATGGACGCGAATACTGCCATCAAGCTTCCACTGATCGTTGAGAACCCGCCAACCATCAACGCGTTGAGCTCACTACGCGTCATTCTCGCCACATACGGTTTGACCACTAGCGGCGCTTCGGTATGACCTACTAGTACATTGGCTGCGGCAGCGAGACTTTCGGCAGGAGTAGTTCGCAATGTCTTTTGCATCACCCAAGCCATCACTCGAATCAGCTTTTGCATGACGCCGAGGTAATAAAGCACGCTCATCAACGAAGCGAAAAAAATCACAGTCGGGAGAATGCCAAACGCAAACGTTCGAAGCAATGACTTTTGATGAGTCTTTGGATCGGGATCATCTGGAGCATGATGCATGTCAAAGACAAAACTCGCCCCCTCATCAACGCTTGTTTTGATTACGTTGAAAAACGACTCAACCCAGTAGAATACGATTCCATTTTTGAAACGCGGTACGGAAACCGGGCCTTCTAGCCAGTACTGATCAGCCAACTCTACTCGCGCCGCTGGTTTTTCAGATTTCTCTTTTTTAACAAGCTCCGCAAGCAAGGGAGCGAACTTGACGCCGTCGGCATTATCTGGAACCGCCGTGGGATCGTAACCGCCGACTTCACAAGATTCGATTAGAGACTGAGCGTCCGTGAATTCGCGATTGAATTTCCAGCTTTGCGAGTTGAAAAAAATCGCGGCTAACGCGATTTGAAGCGTGACGCCAATGATCACCAACCGCCAGTTAATGCGATTCTTGTGAGAACTCATCAACCAAGCCAACCCCAACATGACAAACAACCCAACGGCACTTATCGCATTGAGGTGGGACGCGTTTTCAAACATGAGTTTTCCTGAATCGTTTCTGTATTGACGCTGCTTACCGGATCAAACGGAACGCTGACTTACGGTCAACCGATAACCAATAGTAACAGTTTATC
>CAZQQR010000245.1:6232-8415 GCA_964595515.1 uncultured Pirellulaceae bacterium | reverse complement strand
CTCCCCGTGCCTGAGGCACGACCCTCCCGCAAGCGAGAGGGTTTTGTTTGTTGGCAGAGATTTATTGAACGGCATTGCCGTTAAACTATAAACTACTTTCAATGCAGCCAAAGTTTTTCCGGCTGCGAATGTGAAGGGGTAGCGAGCGTTAAGCGGTGTTACAAACCCCCAGAAGTTTGCTTACGCAGTTCACTACCAGACTCGCACCAAAAGTTGCCAACCCCGCGCAATCTTGATCGCGTGGATCACCTTTGGTGATCGCTCGGTCGATTGACGACAGAACGATCGCAAGTCCAGCGACTGCATGGGAAAACAATTGAGAGCGTCGTTTACGCTGCGCGTCGAAGCCCGCCTCTCGGTCAATCGCCGTTCTCAATTCCTCGCTTCGCTGGGTGACCAGTTCAATCAAATGATCTAACGAATCGGCAAGCTTATTAAACGAAACTGGAATGCGATCCCATACCGCCATTTCGTTTCCTAATGAAGCGATCATGCCTTGGTGGAGCTTCAAACGATGCAATTCGTCACACTGTGCTCCAAGAAACGCAGACCAAACACTTGCGTCTTCGGTCAACAGAATTCGAGTTTTGTCAAAAACCACTTCGAACTGAGAATACCAAGTTCGCAAGACAACCGGATCGACGCGATCCAACAGTTGGCATGTCGCGGAAAAACCTTCGCGGATCATACTGCCCGATGGATCAGGAAGCCCGGACGATTCGGCGAACACCATACTCAACGAGACGCGGTTGGCGACTCGACACGCTTCCTCTGAAATTTGCTTCATGCGTTCGTGCCCTGTTCAACTAGCGATTTAGTGTCTGGCATTCAATTTCCAACGTCCTTGCTCACTATATCTTTATGTCTTCTTTGGGTCAGCACGATATTTGATGTTGTGTTCAATACTGCTTGCTCTTTTCAACGCGGAACTCCCAAACTTGTCTCGTATTGAATCGGTTGTTTCATCCATTCGGTTTGATTTTTCGGTCTCGTCCTGATCAAAAAGCAATTGTTGTTGCTTGCGGTTCTTGGAAAGATTGCTGACTCCCATTCCCAGCAACCGAACGCCACGTTGGTTTTCTGAGCGAACGCTCGTGAGCATGTCTTGGGCTGTTACCCATAGCTCATGGGTTGTTTGGCTGGGGAGAGCCATCGTTTTTGAACGTGTGAGAGTTTGGAAATCGCCGTACCGAACTTTAATCTGGACCGTTTTGCCGTAAATCTTGTGACGCCGAAGTCGCCGACCCACTTGGTCTGTTAGCTCCAACAGCCAAGCTTCGAGGCACTCATCATTTTCGATATCAAAGCGAAAAGTCGTTTCGTGAGAAACCGTTTTGGCGACCCGATCAGGAACGACGGGGCGTGTGTCCAACCCACGAGCAAGCCGCCAAAAATGATCGGCGTTGAGTCCGAACGCTCGATTGAGTGTATCTTTGGGAAGTGCTCTTAGTTGCCCAATTTTTTCGACACCAAACGAACGGAATTTTTTGGCAGTTTGTGGCCCAACACCCCACACTCGCGAAATGGCCAGCGGATCAAGAAACTCGTTTATCCTGTCGGGTTCGACGACAACAAAGCCATTTGGTTTGTCGAGATCGCTGGCGACTTTGGCAAGAAACTTGTTCGGAGCGACACCGACAGAAGCGACCAAGTTTAGTTCCTTCGAGATGGCCGCCTGAACCTGTCGCCCAATCGAAGCCCCTTCGCCGAAAAGTTTCTCACTGCCGCTCACATCAAGAAATGCTTCGTCCAGCGAAAGTGGTTCCACCAAAGAAGTGAATCGGAAAAAGATTTCACGAATCTGTTTAGAGATTGATGCGTAGTGTTCCATTCTTGGTTTGATGAATATGGCTGACGGACAAAGCCGGATCGCTTTGGAAGCCGGCATGGCGCTGAAGATTCCATACTTTCGAGCTTCGTAGCTTGCTGCTGCGATCACACCGCGCCCTTTCGGCGAACCACCGACAACAACCGGCTTTCCGATCAGGGCCGGATCGTCCCGAAGTTCGACCGAGGCATAAAAGGCGTCCATATCAACGTGGAGAATCATCGTTGCGATCAGGTTCGATTCAGTATTGAGCGAGCAGAACTGTACATTCAAGAAAAACCGTAGGTTGACAAGCTTAATAGTTTAACGGCAAGCCGAAGGCGACTGCGTTTACCGCTGCAAGATCTCTATCAAT
>CAZQQR010000245.1:4499-6132 GCA_964595515.1 uncultured Pirellulaceae bacterium | reverse complement strand
TTCGGAACACTTATCTTCGCTAATCGAACTCTAATTCCTGGGATACACTCGAAACCAAAACAACATAAATAAAAGCTGTTAAACGATTTCGGTGTTTCGCGATCGGAAGTTATTGATCGGTGGTTAAAGGGGGGCTTTGGCGATTTGATGTGAACCCGCATGATACCAACTATTTGCTGTAATAGCCTTCCAACCATCCCTTGCTGCCGTGAGGTAAAATCTTATCAGCCAAGTCTGTGCCGTCCGCGATACGAAATGCAATCGCCAACGGAAACTTTCCCTTGGGTGCGAAACCTGTGAATTGACCTCGCCCCCAAAAATTACCTTTCGCGACCAGATCAAATCTTTGAATGTTAGGTTTCGCAGAATCCGCTCCGAGACTCGCTTTTCCGTACAAACTCGCTTTGTAGCCACGTTTGCCATCGGAGGTCTCGAGATGCACCGATCCTTTGATCGTTCCCGAATTGTCGATTGTGATCGAAAGTGATTTGATCTCCTCGGCAGTCCAGCGTGGAGGTTCACCACGCGTGTTATCAATCAGATGGTAGCGAGCGATCCGTTGGGCAAGGTGTTTTGGCATTTCGCCACCGCCGCCAATCCAATCAACTAGTTCGGTTTTGTTTTTTTCATGAAACCAAGCATTGTCGCGCCCGATCGCGGATTGAAAAATATCAAGACGAAAATCTTCTTGATCGGTTGATTCGTAACCCGAAAGCACTTTTGAGTGCACGCGAAGGATCAATCCGTTAGCCGGTGGCGTTTTGTCGAACCGAGGATCAACCTTGTCGGCCTCGATAACTTTTCCGGCCATTTGAGTCGGATCAAATTTAACCAGGGCTTCTTTCATCAATTTTCGGATTCGCTCAGGGCCGTAGTTATTGTTGAAGGCCAGCAACGTTCCGTCTGCTGTGCAAATGTATCGACCTTGAGTGGTTTGTTGGAAGTTTTTGCGAGGTCCTTGGGAAGCAATTTTTCGATAGAAGTCGCCTTCCGCATCCTTTTGTTTTCGCTGGTACCATTGATCGATCGCCACTGGAACGAAGTCATTTTTCAGCATCCCGATTACTTCAGGATCAGCAAAAGTCGACGCACGGTCGAGAACTCCATTGTTTCAGGTGCAGCCAAGCGGATGACCGTCCATGGCCCAAATGAAAATCGGTTTCTTTTGTTCAACGGCAGTTCGTTGAGCTGACAAAAGATCAGAATGCCAAGGAATCGTTTTCCAAACTTCTGATTTGGGTGCCAATTCGGAGTGGAGTGTTTGAAATTCGGATTCCAAGAGCTGCTCTTGTCCGAAACACACAGTGGAACAACATGCCAGGAGAACCGTAATCGCAACTGAATATCCAACTGTAGTCTTCATGATTCCACTCCGAAAGAACTTGGCTCGTTCCTGATCTTATCGTTTAAGCAAAACACAAGCAATCAAAGAGCTGGAATCGCGATCGTGACTGGGCTACCAAAAATCGTTGACGTCAAATAGTTTAAATTGGATGAATCAAGAATCAGACGAAATCCAAACCAACGAACCCAATAGCGAGCTAACCCGCCCAAGTTGGGTTCAGCGCCACCGAGTTGTGTGCCTCGTAACGCTGCTATTTTTACTATTCCTAGCACCCTACGTTTGGAGCCG
>CAZQQR010000245.1:0-4399 GCA_964595515.1 uncultured Pirellulaceae bacterium | reverse complement strand
CCAGACTTCGTTGTGCTCAATGAATGTGATTTCAATTCAACGTGGAGTGGTCATCAAAATCAAGCCGCAGCCATCGCACAAGCTGCTGGGTTTCCTTACCGAATGGAGCAACGAAACCTTGATTTTAGGTTTTTGTACGGAAGCTTTTCTTTTGGCAATGCCGTGCTTTCAAAATTTCCAATCGCCAATGTGAAATACGTTGAATACCCAGCTGTCGTTGGTCGCGAGTGGGAACAAACGGCTTGTGGGAAAAAAGGTGGGGCGGTGGCAACAATTCAAATTGGGCCGGCCAAATTTCTTCAGCTGTTCGCAATTCATATCGAGCATCGTGACGAAGACATTCGTCTTCAATCAATCAAAAATGTTCTTTCTCAAACGACTGATGTTCCCACATTATTGGCTGGCGATTTCAATTCGACCCCGTCAGATTTTCCGGGCCATGTCAAATCAAGCGATGGCCAAAACACGATCGACACTTTGCTCGCGGCGGGAAACTTTGAAACTCGGCCTGCATCAAACCCAAAATCGTCTGATTTGACTTTCCCGTCCGATGCACCAACCAAAGTCATTGATTGGGTATTCGCTTCTGAGCATTTACGGATCGTCGAGTATCAAGTCATTCAGTCGAACCTTTCAGATCACTTGCCGCTACTGGTAAAACTTCAGCTCAAGGATGAAAGTGATCAAGCCGCAGAACGGCAGTGAAAACCAATATTGAGCCGACAACCTGGTGTGCCTATTCGGAAAATAGCATACGGAATTGGCTCAAATTGCAGCTAAATCACTTTCGATAGCGAAAACGGAAATTGCCGTTTTTCGAAGTGATGTAATAATGGAATCCGCAACGGAAAACCAAGCCTGGTTTATCCGATCAGCCAACGAATTGGAGAAGATCATTGGATAGTGAATCAGGAAGCTCTGAATTCGAGTCGTCCAGCCAGCTCTCAAAGCAATCGGATTCGGCTTTGGAACTCGACAGCAGCCCTTCCAAAAAGCCGCTGGATGAAAATTCGTTGCGCATGAACAAGGAAATTTTGACCGAGCATTTCACCGCGAACCGTGAACGGCTTTGGCGCACGATTCAAGTTCGAATGGACCCGAGACTGTATGGCCGTGTGGACCCGGATGACATCCTTCAGGAAGCTTACCTCGACGCGATCAAACGCGTTGGGCACTTTGCGGAAGAAGTCAACTTCACACCGTTTGTGTGGTTGCGATTAATCGTCGGCCAAACTTTGGTCAACGTTCATCGGCGGCACATCAATGTCAAAATGCGTGATGCATCGCGAGAACGCTCGATCGACCGCGGACTGCGTCATGAGTGGAGCGCGACATCACAATCGATGGCCTTTCAACTTGCTGCCAGTCAGACATCTCCGTCAGAAGCAATTGTTCGAACGGAAGAGGTTGGCGAGCTTGCGGTTGCTCTTGATTCGCTCTCAGACATTGACCGGGAGATTCTTACGCTCCGGCATTTCGAAGACCTGTCCAACAAAGAAGTGGCTGAGCTTTTGGAGATCGAACAGAAAGCCGCCAGCATCCGATACGTTCGGGCAATTCAACGGCTTAAAAAATGTCTCGGCAATACCGATTTTCCGGGCTAACGTTTCCCATTCGAATCACTCGTCCGATCACTATTCAATAGCATCAAAATCCAAAATCATATTTGATGAAAAAGAAAAACGGATCAACGAACAAGCCTGATCCTGACGAGATCTCGGTCAACACGCCGAACAAGTTTGTTCCCGCTGAGTACACGTCAGATGGATCCGTGTATGACGAAATGTCGATGATTGAATCATTGTGTGAAGGGTACGTTGAGCAGTATCGAAAGGGGCAAGCCTTACCGCTGGAGTTGTTTGCCGACAAATACCCTGCTCTTCGCGCGAAAATTCTAGAGGTCCTGCCAACGATCTTGATGATGGAAAAAGTTCGCGGGCAAAGCCTTGGAAAAAGAAAAGACGGTCGGGTAGAAAGTGATCCCAATCAAACGCCAAACCTTGGCGACTTTCAGATCGTCCGCGAAATCGGGCGAGGCGGGATGGGAATCGTTTACGAGGCCCTGCAAATATCACTGGATCGTAAGGTTGCACTCAAAGTCCTGCCCAGCCATCTGCTCAACGATAAACAAATTCAGCAATTTCATCGTGAGGCGTCCACGGCAGCCAAACTTCACCACACCAACATTGCACCCGTTTACGGCGTTAACAAACAAGGCCAGACACACTATTTTGCAATGCAACTCCTGGAAGGAGAAACGCTCGACTCTGGTTTGAAAAGCGGCAAGAAATTTTCAGCCTCCCAAGTGATTTCGATCGGCGAACAAGTCGTATCGGCGCTCGAGTATGCTCACGACCACGGCGTATTTCACAGGGACATTAAGCCTTCCAACCTCATCCTCGACAACAATAACAATGTCTGGGTAACCGATTTCGGTCTGGCAATCTCCCGTGAAAATATGACTTCAGAATCGGGCGTGAAAACATCGGGCACGCTGCGATACATGCCACCTGAATCACTGTCAGGTTTGACGCACGGCGAGGACGCGAAATCCGAAATCGTTCCACGCACCGATGCAATTGGTGACATCTACGCCTTGGGCATTACGATGATTGAGTTGTTGTCGGGCCGGCCGGCGTTTGACACGTCCAGTCCGGGAACGCTAACGGATTCAATCAAAGCTGGAAAAATTGAATTGCTCGAGCGACCGGCCAAGTCCATGCCGAGCGACTTGATTGCTGTCTTGAAAAAAGCGGTCAACCCGGACCCTCACGAACGTTACCAGTTTGCAAGAGAGTTTCGCAGTGACCTTCAAGCACTATCAGCCGGCCATGCCGTGTCTGCAGTTCCGTTTTCAATTCTGGGAAACGTTTGGAGGTGGTCGAAACGAAATTCTGCTTTGGCGACCGTTTCCGCGATCGCAGCTTTTCTGTTGTATGCCATCTCAATGATCGCCTCTTTGAGCCACTATCAAATTGATCGTTCACTAAAATCAGAGCAACGAGCTCGGCAGCAGGCGGAAAAGACCTCTCGTCTCGCGTCGAGGACACTCGACAAAATCTTTGACGATTTTTCAAGCTCTGGGGAGTTTACTGAGTATCTGGAAACAGATATTCCGGCCACCAAAGCCTCTCAGGAATCAGCTTTGATGTTAAAAGAGTTGGCCGGGTTTTATGGGCAACTTGCCTCAGAAGCAGAGGGCGAAGTCAAAATTCAGGTCAAGGCCGTCCTTTCACGAGCACGCGTGGCGGCCATTCACGAGCGTTTGGGTGAATATGACAAGGCGGTCACCACGTACCACAAAATTCAGCGAATCTATTCCAGTCTGGTCAGCGAGGGGAAACTTGGCTCACTTGCGGAAACTGATTTAAAGATCGCCCAGATAAAAAACAAACTTGGTCGCGTTTTAAAATACGCTGGGAAGATTGAGTCTGCCAACAACGAGCATCGTCAGGCGATCGAACTACTGAACAAGTCGATCGATAAATTTGGCCACAATGAACCGGAATTGCTGTTTGAACTTGCTCACAGTTATTACTTGTTGGGCAAAACGCTCCGCCCAGGCTTTGGCCCCAACAGCCTTCCACCGGTCGCGGGCACTCCCGATTCGTTGGGCTCGTTTCCTGCTGATTCAAGCCAATATTTGCTCAAAGCCATCGAGTTGCTTTACCAAATTCGATTTGGCAGTTCGGCAACGCCGGATCCAAAACTTGCCGACGCCTGTATGTACTTGAGGGCTCTTTGCAATCGCGAGCTTGCGGACGACCAGTGGGACCGACGGACCGAGGACGACAAAAAACGCCACCGAAGTGCTGTCTCTGATCTCAGGCGACTTTCAATTCAAAAACCTAGCACGGCCAATATTCGATTCCAGTTAGTCAAGACGATGGCAGAGCTCGATGTGTTCAAAATCGGATCTGATCTGGAAATCCTGAGCGAAGCCAAAGAGTCTTTGTTGGAAGCGATTGCTTTCGGACGAAGACTTGTCGACCAGCATCCGGACGTGACGCCATTTCGATTGGAGCTAGTCCACGCTTGTTTTAAGCTTGCCATTGTCGAAGGTCGAATCGCAGAGACACTTGATGGTGAACCTAAATCACTTTTATTGCAGCAGCAGGAATCACATTTTCGCCAAGCCCAAGAAGAGCAGAGTTTTCTTGCTCGCCGGCATCCACACTCGATCGGTTACAAAGTTTGGTTGGCCCGGTTTTGTCTTTCGCTCGCAGATTGCCAGACGCTTGATCAAAAGCCAAGCGTCCGCAGTGAACATGTTGAGCATGCCGTTAATCTGTTGTTTGGCTTGCCAGCCAAAGAAAAAAAGCGGGTGGAAATCGCCGCGTTGATTCAGGAAGCTCGATCCATGAGCGTCAAATCGATGATCAAGAACGATTGAAACTTA
>CAZQQR010000244.1:4794-8629 GCA_964595515.1 uncultured Pirellulaceae bacterium | reverse complement strand
GAACGCCATCTCTGTTGTGGTCGTCGTTTCCAGCGGACTACCTGAAGTCACAATCAACGAAGCGTGCTTGCCGACGTCGAGCGAGCCAATTTTGTCGTCGACACCCAAAATTTGAGCCGGATAAAGCGTGATCGCCTTGATCGCTTCGTCCTCGGACAATCCGAAAGCACTCGCCATCGCTGCATGATACGGCAGCGTTTTGGTATTCCAAGTTTCGCTCCGAGCCGTACATGAAATCGCAAATTTCACCTTTGCTTTCCGCAAACGCTCCGGCAAAGTATACGAAGCGTCGTAGGCGTCTCCGCGTCGCCGAGGCAATCGGTGAGTTGCGGAAATGATCACTGGGATCTCGTGCTTGTTCAGCAAATCCGCGCATTGTTCTGCGTCATAGCCGCCTAGAATGATTGCCTTAACGCCCTGCTCTTCTGCAAATGCAACCGTGGACTGAATATCGGCCGCGCTATCTGCCTCGACCATCAACGGAAGCTTGCCTTTTATCACGTCTCCCATCGCTTCCAATCGGGCGTCATATTTTTGCGCAGGATCATCCGCGTCTCTGGCTTCGTGGTACTTTTTCGCTTGATCAAAAAACTCTCGCAGCCTCGTCAACCGCTCCGCACGTTCCTTTTTTCGTTTCTCGATATCCTCTTTTGACAATCGTGCACGCCAACGCGAAGGGATCGTTTGCGAAGGCCAAACCATCTGCATCGCAGCCTGATTTCGAATCGCCATGTCCTCAAAAGTCCAGCCGTCCAATTGAATCACCGCTGATTTTCCAGAGATCATACCGCCGCTCGGTGCGGATACCGCGAACAGTACGCCGTTGGCTCGCGTGACCGGAATGATCATGTTGTCAGGATAGATGGACACCAAAGCTTTCACATTTGGATTCAACGATCCTGATTCGGAAAAGTCATTGGTCGCTCGAACGGCTGAAATTTCTGTAAGCCCAATGTTCGAATGTGATTCAAACAGCCCTGGGTAAACGTGCTGGCCCTCGATTTTGATCTCATCAAATTTCTTGGGTCGATCAACCTTTTTACCGATTGCCGTGATCAGACCATTCTCAAAAAGTATCTCACCCTTTTCAATCACATCCCCACTGACGGGATGAATCGTTCCACCGGTCAAAATGATCGGACTGGATTGTGGAGCACCTGGAACTTCGTCGTCAGCCAGCGCTTGATTGGTGAGCAAAGCAAAACAAATTGTGAATATCGAAACTAGATTTTTCATCGGTCTTCGTCTTGGTGTTGTTATGAGTGATTTAAGTTGATGAATGGCGGCTATTTCATTCGCCCTGGTCATGTCCGTGACCGTGGCAAAACTCATCATGCCGCGGCCAAAGCTTTGCCGGATCCGAATTGGACTTCGTTTTTTCCTGCATCTCTTCTCCGGATTCGAGAATCTTTTGAATCAGCGCTAATCGCATCTCACGATTGCGTTTCTGCTGCTCAAGATCGTTTTGACGATCAAAGTATTTCCGTCCATCGACCCAAGTCTGTTTGACCGTAGACAAATTCGACAACGGATGTTTCGTCCAAAGCACCAAGTCCGCGTCTTTGCCGACTTCGATAGAACCAACGCGTTCTTCAATTCGAAGCTGCCGAGCAGGATTCAACGTTACAAATTTTAGGGCCTCGACTTCTGAAACTCCGCCGTAACGGACAGCTTTGGCGGCTTCTTGATTCAAATGTCGCCCCAATTCACCATCATCAGAGTTGAAAGAAACCACGACGCCCGCCCGATGCATCAAAGCACCGGCAAACGGAATCGCATCTTTGACTTCATACTTATAAGCCCACCAATCAGCAAACGCACTCGCCATCGCACCGTGCTCGGCCATCTCGTCCGCGACTTTGTAGCCTTCCAAAATATGCTGGAACGATCCAATGGTAATGTTGTGCCTGTCGAGTGTTCGAATGAGAGCCAGGATCTCGTCTTGCCGGTAACTGTGACAATGAACCCAACGCTCGCCATTGACGATCTCAAGCAGCGCATCCAGTTCGAGATCACGTCTGGGCGGCATGCCTTTGCCCGTTTTTTTGTATCGGGCGACAGACGCACCATAGTCTTTGGCCGCACGTAGTGCGTCATCCATGATTTGTTCCACGCCCATGCGAGTCTGTGGATATCGGTTGGTTGGATTCGACCAATTGCTTTGTTTGACATTTTCACCGAGGGCGAACTTGATCCCCAGTGGGGCCCCTTCGAACTTCGTTTCTTGCTCGCTTGCACCCCATCGAAGTTTGATCACTTGATTTTGGCCGCCGATCGGGTTGGCAGAACCGTGCAATACGTTGGCTGCCGTCACGCCGCCAGCCAATTGACGGTAAATTGAAATGTCGTCACAGTCGATCATGTCACCGATTCGAACTTCGGCCGTGATCGCTTGCCCGCTCTCATTGATCCCGCTATCCGATGCCATGTGGGAATGACAATCAATGATTCCGGGTGTCACGTGACCGCCTTTGCCGTCGATGACCAAATCAGCATCAGGCAATTCCGATTCTGCATCGTAGACCGACTGAATCCAGCCTGAGCCAAACAGAACTGCCCCGCCCTCGATTTTTTCGCGTTCATCCAACGTCCAAACAGTGACGTTTTTGATAAGCACCGATTTCGGTTGACCGGGCGCTGATTCTCGGCCGTATGCTCCCAAAGGAAAATTGACAGGGAATGATGCCGCAACCGTTTTTTTCTTTTTGGCCTCAGACTTCAGAGCTTCTTCTTTCAGTCCTTTGTGTTTCCCATTGGCGTGAGCAACATCATCATGTTTTGAAAGTTCATCCCACTGCTCGTCTGGATCAGGATCCTTGTTCGGCAGAAGTTTGGCAGTGATGGGAACGGAAACACCATCTGGCAAAGTGACTTGGCCAATTCCTGTTCCACTGCTGGAGGTCACCAACGAAAACAGGCTGATGCCTTGCTCGCCCAAGTCGTCACTTCGGAAGGCTCCAGTCAGTCGCGTACCAGCAAGTCCGATAGGTTTGATTTGAATCGATGAGTTTTCAGGTTCTTCAGAACTGTTTTTGGCGTCCTTCGATTGCTTTTTGTTATCGGCAGAAGTCTTGCCAATTTCGCTTTTGTCAACAAACTTTCCTGAAATCCCATGTCCGGATTTTACGACGAGATATTTTTCACTGAGTGATTTTCCAAACGAGCCCTTGGCCTTCAACTCCCAAGTGCCTTCGACATCCCGAACAGGTGCTGGTTTGGCTTCGAAACGAACACCGTCCACCCAAGTCTCTACAATCTTGGTTTTGTCTTCAAACAAATCGCCGTCAGTCATCGTGATGTTCGCGATCTTGTTCTTTTCCAAGGTGCCGATTTGATCTTCGACGCCAAAAAACTCGGCAGAATTTGTGGTCAGCGATGCCAACGCTGCATTTTTTGGTAGACCGCGGTTGACCGCTTTTCGCAAGTTCTCCAAAAAGTCTTTCTTGTTCTTGATACCCTTGGTCGTAAACACAATGTTTACGTCTTTGGCGACCAGCCTCGCTGGATTCTCTGGCGCGTGATCCCAGTGCATCATGTCTTCTAGAGTGACATCAGCGGCTTTCTCTGCTGAGGATACATCGGGAGGTTTAGGGAAATCCAAAGGAAGAATTATCGTACGGTTGTAATCCGCGATCTCATCGAGACGACGATATTCGTTACCGTTTCCAAGCACTGCCAGTTTTAAACCAAACTCTCGAGCGAAACGATCCGCTCGACCGACAAAAAGCTCATTCGAAGTTTCTACGACGACGGTCTGATCCCCACTAATTGCTGAGGATAGAGCTTTCAAACTTGAATTCGTTTCTGGTTGCTCAACCGAAGCATCCGCTTTGAC
>CAZQQR010000244.1:0-4694 GCA_964595515.1 uncultured Pirellulaceae bacterium | reverse complement strand
GCATCACGAAGTCCTTTGACCTTGAAGTCCGAGACATTGAGATCATCAGCAATCGAAAGTTGAGGGCGAATTTGATCGTTCCAATAACCAGTCCCTTTCGAATTGTCGAGCTCAACATTTTGGCCCGTATAAGAATCAATGAATCCTGCATAGCAGTGCTTTCCAGTACCGTCAATTGTTTTGGTACCCGGCGGAATGTTGACGTCCTCACCAATGGCAACGATCTTTGTCCCGTCGATTAAGATCGTCTCAATGTTTGGCTGGGAGTTTGGAGACGCATGAACCATCGCGCCCACGATTGCAAAACGCCGAGGCGGATTTTCACGAAGTCCTTCTAACTGCTGTGACGATCGACGGACATCGTCACGCCGAGGTTTTTCGGGGCTGCTTTTAGCCCCATGATCGTGTTGAGCTACAACACTCGATACACAGAAAACCAGTCCAACGACAATTGCGTTGAGCACGTTAAAACCAATTCGCATTGCGACCTCAAAGGTGAGTATCCAGATGTAAAGATCCTCTTGCCTGAGAAAGACTTCAGTGGAAGTGTAACCACCGTGCAGTCGGCAAAAGCATCAGACGGAATCAACACCCGTGCAAATTGGCACGATTTACGAGAGACCGTCTCACTACAACTATAGCATGCGTAGCGGAAAAAACGTCATTTGAGAAAAGCACTCAAAATCGCTCTATTCGCGTTTGGAAGGATTGAGTGGAGGGGAATCGGGTTCTGCCGCCGCACCTTTTTTTGCGCCCGAAACGCCTGGTGAATCAGGTGCCGAAGATGGACGAATCGGGGAACTCCCTGAAGGCTCATCGATCGTTTCAACAGTGTGTAAGATCGAAATCTTTTGCCATATTTTGCGAGAAAGCCCCGTCGTCAACGTTTCTAATTCGGAAGCGGTCGCCACGGCAACTCCGTCGTCAAACTCCTGCACGTACACCGCCGCAATCTTTCCGGTAAGCGAAAGCATTTCAATGCAGTAATCAAGATATCGGCGAAGCTCGAACTGAGACATTTCAAGTTTTGGAGAATGGCCGGTTCGCGTATACAGATGCGGGTTCACGATTCGATGCGGGTCTTTTGTCAATTGATGCATGTCGATCACATGCGCAATCGAACGAAGTTCATGCAACGCCTTAAGAGCACGTTCACGTTTGTAGCGGGTTTCTATCGTCAGCAAAAAGAAGATCGCGGCACCGATTAAAACGATATCGTTGATTCCGGCTTCTGTAATCGTAACCAAGTCAACGAACCAGTTGTCCTGGCTTAATTCGAACCCTCTTTCAGAGACTGCAACAAAATAAACTGGAACCAAAGTCGCGGAAAGAATGAGGATACAAATCCCCCAAGTCAAATAACGCAACCAATAGACTGGCCTCCCAATCCAATCCGCTCGTTGTTCCATGTTCTTGGCGATCAATTCCAATTGACCACAAACCTTGTACAGGCCCGATTGCTGGAAGCGCTCACCGATTCTTTGTCGAAGCAAACCGATCGTACCAACGATCAGGTTGGGACTAAGAGTTTCCACGTTGTTCGATAGATCCCCATCTCTGGTTGTCGCAGTGTTCATGAATTGACCTTGGATTCCTGACTTCGACATTTGCGGTTGCTCAAGGTTTAACTTTATTCCACGACAGAAGAATCTTCGAGTACTCGATCCAAATGATTTTGTATGACGTTGAGCGCGTTCATATTTTCGCCGCCACGTGGGACAATGATGTCCGCGTGATTTTTGCTTGGCTCAATGAACTGATAGTACATTGGCCTAACAGTGGAATGATACTGCGCCAGAACTGAGTCCACGGTACGTCCACGCTCTTGGGTGTCGCGGCGAAGTCGGCGAGACAGGCAAATATCCAAAGGCACATCAACAAACACTTTTAGGTCGAGCAATTGTCGAATTTTCGGCCGATGAAGAATCAGGATTCCTTCTAAAATCAAAATCGTTGAAGGTTCCAACGGCACCGTAACGTCGGAGCGATTGTGTTGCGAGTAGTCGTACTGGGGTACTTCTATTGAGAGACCGCTGCGTAAATCGTTGAGATGTTCAAACAACAAATCGTGTTCAAGGGCGTCCGGGTGATCGTAGTTGATCGTTGCTCGTTCTTCCAAAGATATATCGTCACGCCGACGGTAGTAACAATCTTCGTTTAGAATCGTGATATCCTGCTGCGAAAACTCTTCTCGCATTCGGGTATAAAGCTGGTTAGCGAACAAGCTTTTCCCTGCTCCGGATGCTCCCGCGATTCCAATGATCGTTTTAACTTGTGACATAATTCTTACTGTTACCAGGCGATTCGGTTTGTCTAAGTAGTCAATTGCTAACTGGTGACCAAAGTGTCCTGATTCCTCATCAGTAATCCGCAACACAGTCGGCTCTTAATCATAGTTGGCGATCAAAAGATGTCGTCTAGGTTTTGGTTTCGTGGCAACTCGTCGCAGGCAGTTTTCCACCATGTATTTTCGACATTAATGCATGCTACGGGCCTGGTATTGCCAAAACCCTCTGTCTTTCGCATCTTTAACCGTTCAAGGTAATGTTTTTCTGGAAAATCGAAATCAAATAACGCCCCGAAAATGTGAGGACGATGAAAGAATAGCGGAGCGAATCCGGATTTTTCCAAATATCCGATTCAATTTAAACAATAAAGAGCGACCCCAACTCACTTGGCGATCAAAACGTCTCCAAGATTCAAAATCCAATTTGAGGACTCCATGGACTTTTTTGATCTTCTGAATCCGAATCGGCGCGATGACGATGATGACGACAATCGACGGCGGAACAACCGTCGAAACTCGAATCGGCGCCCCAATGGCCCAACACCCCAACAGAGTATCCTCGGTGGTTCATTGTTGGCTTTGATCGCGCTCGTTGGTTTTGTTTGCTACACCAGTTTTTATCGGGTGGATGCGAGTGAGCAAGGCATCGTGCTTCGATTCGGCGAGCACAACCGAACCGTCGAACCGGGACTTCAGATGAAACTTCCTTGGCCGTTCGAAAACGTCTACACCGTTCCCGTTCGCAAAGTCCAATCATTGGAGTTTGGGTTCCGAACCGTTTCCGCCGGTCGCAAAACGGCTTATGCCAATCGGGATCAACAGCTTGATGATATCGCGGACATGCTGACAGGCGATTTGAATATCGCGCATGTTGAATGGATCGTTCAATACAAGATTAGTGATGCACTTCAATCTTTGTTCAGCGTTGGTGACGAGCGAAGCATGTACGGTGATTTTATTTCAAACATCAAAACACACGACATCAATCCGGCTCTTCCCGACGTAATTCAGGATGTTTCGGAAACGGTTATGCGAAAACTAGTTGGCGATCGCAGCGTTGATTCTGTTCTGACAATGGGACGTGAAGAGATTGCGTCGCAGGCGAAGACAGACATTCAAAGCATGCTGGACGAATTTGAAACGGGCGTAGAAATTATCACCGTCAAACTTCAAACCACTTCGCCACCGGAATCGGTCAAAGACGCATTTCAAAACGTCAACCGTGCTCGCCAAAACAAAGAGCGGGTCGTGAACCAAGCAGAGGGTGAGAGGAATCGAAAAATTCCCGCCGCTCGAGGTCGTCGTGACCAGCTTATTTCCGAAGCCGAAGGTTATAAAGCAAAAATCATCAAGGAAACGAACGGTCGAGTGCTGGCGTTTGAAGCAAAACTTGCTGAATACAAAAAAGCGCCCGAGGTCACCAAAAAGCGTTTGTACCTCGAAGCGATGGAGGAAGTCCTGGGACAGGTCGGTGATAAAACAATCATCGACGACTCTGTGAATCAGATGTTACCGATTCTGAATTTGAATCAGGGAGCAAACAATCCGCTCAGAGGGGGCAACTAAGATGAACTCCACCAAGACTACTTTCGCTGTCATTACTCTAGCCATCGTTGCGGTCGCGATCTACTTCATGACCTACGTCGTGAATGAAGGAACGCAGGCGGTGATTACACAGTTTGGCAAACCCGTCAATTTCGTCACTGAACCGGGACTGAAATTTCGAATCCCGTTTATCCAATCTGTCCACAAACTTGAAAAACGACTGCTGCCGTGGGACGGTGCCCCGGAAAACATGCAAACTCGCGACAAAAAGCGGATCTATGTTGATTGTTGGGCGCGTTGGCGAATCGTTGAGCTTCAGACCTTTTTCGAAAACGTCCGCTCGGAACAGAAGGGCCAAAAGATCTTAGATGACCTCGTTGATTCGGCAGTCCGTGATGTGATCGCGCGAAACAACTTAATTGATTTAGTACGCACGACTGATGATAAACTCGTCTACGAAACTCAAGAGCTTGAACGAACATCGACTGCTCGCGACCGTGTGATGACTGGCCGCGTCGAGCTTGAAAAAGAAATCTTGCGAGTTGCCAGCCATGAACTCAAATCCCGTTATGGAATGGAACTGGTGGCCGTCCATATTAAACGAGTCAAATACAGCGACCGGGTTCGTGATGCCGTGTTTGAAAGGATGCGTTCGGAACGAGAACGAATCGCGCAGCTATTTGAGTCCGAAGCCGAAGAAGAAGGAAACAAGATCATCGGATTGACTCAAAAAGAGCTCGATGAGATTGAAGGCTCGATGAAGGAAAAGTCTGATACCATTCGCGGTCAGGCCGATGCTGAAGTCATCAAAATGACGGCCGATGCTTTTAACAAGGACATTGAGTTCTTTGAGTTTTTGCAA
>CAZQQR010000243.1:4809-8630 GCA_964595515.1 uncultured Pirellulaceae bacterium | reverse complement strand
GCGTTTTGGCTGAATCCCCCATCAATTTGATGGCCAAAACGCGCCTCCTGTCTACAATAGAGTATCTGACAGCAATGAAAGCTAGCTGCCTGAGCAGTCTGAAATAACGTGTTCCAAACAGGGTTTTATTAGAAAATCCAACTGGAATTTACAATCACTGAGGACTGATACGGGCCTTTGCGAATTAGATAACTTGATATTACGTGGCTGGCCGATATCAACAAGGATACGCGAGCATTTACCACCGACCTGACATCAAACCGGGATCTTTGGTTGAATGACCTCGCGTGAATCAAGGATTGAAGTCAACGGCTAGCCGAATGGAATCGTCATGAGCTCTCCTATCAATCAAAAATCAAATGCGCTTCGAAATTGGAGCGCTTCGAATCGGCTAATGATTCTGGGCATCACTTTGATAGTCATGGCCCAGTTTTCAGTTCCAGCTGTTGCTAACGACAATCCTGCGATTCGAAAACTCAAAGAAGTTCAAACGGCGGTCAGCAAAGTTGCCGCCATGAACTTGAATGCCTGCGTTGCGGTCAGTGATGGGACCGGTTTTGGAAGTGGCGTGATTGTCAGTGAAGACGGGTTGGTGCTGACAGCTGGTCACGTCATGGCTGGCTCGGGTCCCTACCAAATAATTTTGCCAAGCGGTCGAACGGTGGATGCTGTTCCACTTGGAAAGAATCTAAACGAAGACTCGGGGATGATCCGGATTACGGATCCTGGAAAATGGCCATACGTCGAGCTTGACCGAACTGGAAAACTTACCACCGGACAATGGGTTGTTTCGCTTGGTCATTCAGGTGGATTCGAGCTTGGAAGAAATCCTCCGATTCGAACTGGCCGAATTCTTGAACGCAAAGGCACGTTGTTGACCACAGACGCAGTCTTGATCGGTGGAGACTCTGGTGGGCCTTTGTTTAATCTCGAGGGCAAACTCATTGCGATTCACAGCTCGATTGGCGATACAGTCGTGGAGAACAGGCACGTCACAACGGCCAGTTTTATTCGTGATTGGGAGAAGCTTAAGCAAGGCCAGAAATGGGGTAAGCTTCCAGATCTCAACGATCCTGAAACTCACAAGCGTCGTGGCAAGATTGGAATCCGATTGGACCTGACGAAGTCGTTTTGTCTCATTAAAGGTATCGATCAGGGGATGCCCGCGGAAGACATCGGGCTTGAGGTCGGAGACATCGTCAAGCAATTCGATAACGTGATCATCATGGATGGACGGCATTTGATCGACGTCATCAAACGAAAACACGCTGGCGATGTTTGCCCAATCGTAATCAAACGTGGCGAAGAGACCTTTAACTATGAAATTTTGTTGAGGTAAGCCATGTTACGAAAACACTCAACCAAGACTTGTTGGCGGTCGGTAAAACGATCGCCGGTCGTCGGGAACATCAGATTTGCAATGGAGTGCGAAAGATGAATCTTAGGCTTTTCAAAATCTGTTTTTTCCTGGCAATCATGTTTGGCTGCTCGGCACCCGCTCTGGCTCAATTGCCGCGCGATGTTCGAGACGTTTTCGAAGTCATGCTTGACGAACTCGACGAAGATTTACAGAAGAAGTTCAAGGCCGCGATAAAAAAAGACACGGCGACCGTTGAGTTTACTGGTGACGAGTTTAAACGATTTCGAGACAATCCGGCCAATCCGTTCGAAGGTCTGGACCGCATTGTCGTCGACGAAAATGGCGGAAGTATCGCGCTCAAATTTGAACTCCCAAGTATTCGAAACCGCGTGCGACATCCGATGGAGCGACAAAGTGATCGGGTGCTTTCCCAAATCGGGGTGAATCTAGGTTCTGCTGCCGCGAGCACCGTTCGGGTTTATTCAGGTACACGACACGTCGCAATGGGAACTGTGGTCCAGTCGAACGGATTGGTTCTGACAAAAGCCAGCGAAATCGCCAAACGTGATGAGATCGCGGTCGTGCTGGCCGATGGACAACGACTTGATGCAAAACTGATTCGTAAAGACGCAACCAACGATTTAGCGTTGTTGAAAATTGAAGCCAGCGGATTGGCAGCCATCGAGTGGTCTTCTCGGCAAATGCTTCCCGGCGAGTTTGTGATCACGCCCGCCCATGACGGAACAGCGTTGGCATTGGGAACGTTCAGTGTGGTGGCTCGTTCAACGGTTTCTGGCGAACAAGCGTTCCTGGGTGTCCAGCCAGAAACGACACCATCGGGCGTCCGTGTTTCCGACATCCGTCCCGGCAATGCTTCTTATGATGCCGGACTAAAAGACGGAGATGTGATTACAAAACTTGGTGGCTTCCCGATCACTGACGTTTCGAGCTTGGTTAAATCCATCCGCGATCACCGCAGTGGCGATCAAGTCGAAATTGAATACTTGCGAGCCGGATCGCCGGCGAAAACCACAGCTACGCTTTCAGGAAAACATGTCTCAGGTGAACAAGCCGCTCGGTTCAAGATGATGAACCGTTTGGGAGCTATCCCTAGCCGCCGCGCGGATAATTTTCCGACCGTGTTCCAACATGACTCACCGCTGTTCCCTGAAGACTGCGGCAGCCCGATTACTGATGTCGACGGCAATGTGATCGGAATCAATATCGCCAGACAAGGCCGTGCAGCCAGCTATGCGATCCCCGCCAGACACGTGCAAACCGTCCTTAAGGATTTGTTGCGCGAAAGCGTCGCGTCCGCAACACGCGACTAGAGAGCATTTCAAAACCCGAATTTGACGTAGTGGACGAGGCGACGAGTCCTTGATGCGCCAACAATGCCGGCGGACTCGTAACCTCGTCCACTACTTAAACACCGGAATTGAAAGTTTTGAGGCGCTCTTTAGTCATTTGAGCACCATTGCCTAACGGACGTTCTTGGTCATTACTGCTCAACGAACACGTCAGATTACGTTGCGGATGTCGTTGGACTTCAGGGCGAAGCAACCGCTCAAAAGTCTTGACGACTTCTGCTACACGTTTGCATGAATAGCAAAAGATTTCGTCATAGGTTATTCGCTGAGTAAGCTGTTTCACGCCCGTTTCTAATGTTGGTTTTTGAACGTCTTTGTTTGACAACCGTATCTGGCAAGCGTTTAATTAGGGCTCACTAAAGTCCAGCCAACGAGGAGTTAGCTATGCCAGATGTCACCAAGGTCGTTGCTTTCCTAGTTCTGATTTTTCCGTTTGCTAACAGCGGCATTGCTCAAGCTGGCAATGACGATCGTGTAGTGAACGCGGAAGTTTTGACGCTCGATACAATCCAGGACCAAAATCGAGAAGAGCTGGCTCGACTCAAAGACATCGTTTCTCGTTTGACCGGCAAAGACGCGATGGACCTTCAGGCGCGGCTTGATCAGATTCAAGAAAAGCTTAACTCATCGCAAACCTCACTTTCAGATGAACAGACTTCCCTTTCGGACGAAGTCGTTGAGCAGGCGGAAACGGCCGTCGCTGCAGGCAAATTGCCACTTGAGATGACCAATGACGCGGGGACAGCTGAATCGGTGATGTCTGGAGTTTCGTCGATTGAAGGTGATTGGGAATCCAACTCGCACGCACCGGTCGTCTCTGAAGAATCGCACGAGTTCCCGCAAACTTCCGGCAGCATGTTGTTAGGAAATGAAAGCTATTTTCCGTCCGAGTTTGGGATGCCAGTTGATTCAACCATGGTTGAAAACGGTTGGAGTGAACCAATGATCGGTCCAGCGGTTTGTGAAAGCCCTGTTCATCCAGTTCAAATTCAGCAGGTCGTCCAACCGGTTTTCATGTTGGTTGTCCCGGTTAACAACCAGCGACACCGTTGCCGGCTGTTTCGTCGGTGAACCATTGATTTTTGGCTAGA
>CAZQQR010000243.1:2163-4709 GCA_964595515.1 uncultured Pirellulaceae bacterium | reverse complement strand
GCGTCCGCGATTTGTTTCGAAGCGGTTCCGTCGCCGTATGGATTTTGCGCTTCTGACATCGCCGCATAAGCCGACGGATTGGTCAGCAATTCGGTCATCTCCGAGACGATCTTTTCGACTGACGTTCCGACCAATTTTGCGTTGCCAGCGGTGACTCCTTCGGGGCGCTCGGTAGTGTCACGCATTACAAGAACGGGTTTGCCGAATGATGGAGCCTCTTCTTGAACGCCGCCAGAATCGGTTAGCACGATGTCTGATTCGTTTAACAGCCAGACAAAAGGTTCATAAGAAAGCGGGGCGATCAAGTGAATTCTGTCGTGCCCGCCAAGCAAACGATTCACTGGCTCTTGAACGTTCGGGTTTAAGTGAACTGGGTAAACGAATACGGCGTCCTCATGCGCATCGGCGACTTGGCGAATGGCTGAGCAGATGTTTTCGAATCCCTGACCATGGCTTTCACGTCGGTGCCCGGTAACAAGAACCAGTTTTTTTCCTTCTGCGATTCCGACAAGTGGTTTAGCATCTTCTGGGATTGTTTCGACCACGCGATCACGAGTAAGAAACAGCGTATCGATCACCGTATTTCCGGTAACGAAAATAGTTGCCGGATCAACGCCTTCACTGAGCAAAGCCTGTTTCGAGTGATCGGTTGGAGGAAAATGAAGATCGGCCAATCGTCCGACCAAACGCCGATTGATTTCTTCGGGGAAGGGAGAAAACTTGTTGCCTGTTCTTAGACCGGCTTCGACATGCCCAATTTTTACTTTGTGATAATGACCAACCAAAGCTCCACAAAAAGCCGTCGTCGTGTCGCCCTGAACCAATGCGACATCAGGTTTGACCGTTGAGTACACTTCGTCCAATCCTTTGGTTGCACGAGCAGTAACCATCCCGAGCGTTTGATTAGGAGCCATCAAATTGAGGTCGTAATCTGCTGTTACGTTGAACGCATTGAGGACTTGGTCAAGCATTTCCCGGTGCTGGCCAGTCACGCAAACAACGGACTTGAAATCTGCTGGGCGGTTTTGAAGTTCTAAAACCATCGGAACCAGCTTGATTGCTTCGGGCCGAGTTCCAATGATCGTCATGACAGTTTGCGGCATCGTGTCTTTCTTTCACGTGAGATATGAGTAAGCATCTGGAAACCGCCCGTCCAAAAATCAAAACGGGAACCCAAATGCATCCTACTGATATTCTAATTCGTCATCGAAAAATCGCATGCCATTCTGGCTGCAAATTCGACAACGTTTGTGGGACTAAAAATTGTCGCACCAACGGTTGGATTTTGAGATTTGGCCAGTATCCGTGTCTGCGGCCTTTTGAGGACCGCGATGACGTGTTAATTTCTTGGTAAATCAAACGTTTTGAATACGGACCAACATGACACTTCCAATCGATCTCAACCATTTTCCGCACAAAAACAACGTCAATTTTTTGGCCTATTGCAGTGTCTCTCCGCTTAACCTGCCCGCGGCTCAGCGTGCAAACCAATTTATTAACCGCCAGTCGGAAATTGGCCGCGGAATGCTGTTCGAATACGTGGGTGACGACCACGTTGCCAATCGCTTTCACAACAATTTTGGTCAATTGCTAAAAACGTCACCTGATAATATCACGATGACGACCAATACGTCGGAGGCGTTGTCGATGATTGCGAACGGATACCCGTTTGAGCCAGGCGACCAAATCATCAGCTATGTCAACGAGTATCCGGCCAACCACTACCCTTGGGTGATTCAATGTCAGCGTCGGGGCGTAGAGTTAGTTTTGCTTTCAGATGTTGATTGTGTTCAGGAGGATCGCGACTACACCGATTCAATTCCGGACAGTTTTGCCAGGTCTTGGTCATTGGAGGAATTGAAATCAAAAGTCACTGACCGAACACGAATGGTTGCCATCAGTCACGTTCAGTTCACAAGCGGTTTTGCCGCGGACCTGGCAAGCCTTGGTGAATTCTGCAAAAGCAAAGGAATCGATTTGGTGATCGACGCGGCTCAAGGCATGGGGTGTCTGCCAATCTACCCTGACGAAATTGGAATTGGATGCATTGCAACTGCTGGTTGGAAGTGGCTCCTCGGTCCAGCCGGAACGGGCGTGATGTATACGAGTCCAGAGTTCCGCGACAAGATTGAAATCACGATGTCCGGGGCTGATCACATGAAACAAGATACGGATTATCTAAACCATGATTGGGATCCGCATACGACAGGGCGCAAATTCGAATATTCAACCGTCTCTTATGCGTTGCTGGACGGACTTTCTCTGGGACTTGAAAATGTGTTTCTTCCTCACACGATGGAAGCCATTCGTGACCACAATTTTGAGATGCAAGAACTTGCTTTAGAGCATCTCGATATGGCAAAGTACCAACCGGTGGTGCATTTGCCTCAACACCGATCGGGAATTTTGGCGTTGATTCCAAAAGTCTCAACCGCGAAACAAATTTCGTCGGCGTTGGATCTTAAGAAGATTATCATCACGCCAAGAGACGGATACTTAAGGTTCGCGCCGCACCTATGCACGACCAGTGAAGAAGTGGTTGCCGC
>CAZQQR010000243.1:0-2063 GCA_964595515.1 uncultured Pirellulaceae bacterium | reverse complement strand
TGTGATCAAGGCGAGAATACCGGGACATAGTTGAAAGGCATTTGAAGAATAATGCACGACATGGCCGTTGCGAACTCAGGGCCAACGCGGCGGTCGGGCCAAGTCCCGTCACGATTTCGTTTGTCGTCGATCAGCTCGTCTCGAATCAGTGGATACCAATTGTTCCAATAGCTTGGCTTTAACAATTGCGCATGCCACATGGCTTGGACTGCATAGTAGTGAGCGTAATAGTAATTCATGGGGCTCACAATTTGACCGCTTGCTCGTCCAGGTCGATGATCGTAAATCCACTTCAACGCCTTCTCGACCTTGGGACCGTCATATATTCCAGCGCTGTAATAGGAAACCACGCCTGCTCCCGTCAGAGCCAACGTCGTCCGGCCGCCCTTTTCCGTGTAGTGAAAACTTCCGTCGGGGTTTTGGCAGCTCTCGATATATCCGACTGTCTTTTCGCGAACCTCGTTTGAGACTTCGAAGCCAGAATTATGGGCCGCGCGAAGCGCCATGATTTGGCAGATCGTAATTGAAAGATCAGCGTCCCGCTTGACCGGTTGATAACGCCATCCCCCGACATTGTTTTGAATACCGCAAGTCATCTTGACAGCTTTTTCGAGCTTCTCGCGCAAGTCACTTCGTTTTGACATCCCAGCGACTTGCGTGAGATACAGCATGGCATAACCATGCCCGTACATATTCGAGTATTTTCGAGTCGCGTCGTTTTCAGAAATGTAGCCCGACTCGCGAACATTTTTTAAGATGTAGTCCGTGCAAGCCCGGATGTGACTCGCGTAGGGACCGGCGGCCGGCGTAGAACCGCTACACAGAAATGCTAGACCACCGAGTGCGGTGACGGCGACTCCTCCTGCATATCCTCCCTGACCAAATGCGCCTTTGGTTCTCCCATTTCCAACTTGTTTGTTGGCGAGATATTTCAACCCCAATCGAATCGCCTCGCGGGTCTTGCGAGTAACCAGTTCTTCAACCGATTTCACTGCGGCAACTTGATCAGTTTTGTCGTCTAGAAAAGTGGTTCCAAAACTCGGCGCCGATGAAGCCACGGACAGAGCGCCCAAGGCACTGAGTGAACTGCCTTTGATAAACGTGCGTCGATTCATCCGAAATCTTTCAGGAGGACTCGTGACGGTTGGATTTTATTCGATTGAACGTTCGGTTTCCAGCTAAGCCTATTAAACCTTTTCAATGCCTTCGAGGTTTCGTCCAATTTCATCATTTCGATAACCGAACCCGGGGCCATTTAGCGTTGAAAGATCAAGGATACCGTTTCTACGCTGATAAAGTCCCGGGTGAATCGCTTGCTCAGGCAGCGACGCTTCCGGGTAAAACTGCATCCCGTTCGACTCGACTCCCATGATGGTTCCCGCGTGAGCCGCCAATCGAACGTGCGGAATCTGTGCAAGCATCGGGTTTGTAAGATCCTGAACCATCAACGGCATCCCATAGGCCTTTGCCCAACAGAGACTCATGAGTGCACCGGTTTGCGTTTTGCAAGTCTTCAACGCCACCCCGGTCCAGCCTAGCTCTCTACCCAGTTTGACGAACCGCCAGTCGTGAGCACTTTCATCCAAGAACAATGGCTTTCGCCGAGAAACGCTTTCGACCTGGATTCGATATTTCTCTAGGTCGTAAGGAAACGGTTGCTCGACATAAAGAATACGGTCCCAAATCTCAGAATGTTCAGCTTGCAAGCGATCGAGAATTTCGTTGACGTAGTCTGGCTCTTTCACCGTACAGTTAAAGTCAGCTGTCAGTGAAGTGACGTCTTGTTCGAGTGACATCTTGCCAATTTTAAGCAACCTGTCGTAGTCCCATTCTAGGTCGTTTCCTCGAAGTTTGATTTTCAAACATTTAAGCCCATCTCTTTTGATCCAATTTGAAAGTGTGACCGGGTAGCCATCGTCTGGTTCGGTTCCCAACAAATCGTCAGCTGTTAGAGCATCTAAACCGCCAACCAGATGCCAGACTGGAATTTGTGTGGAAGGCGTCTCAACCAGAAAATCAGCAGGATACTTGTCCGTAAAATCAAATGTTTGGTCGGCAGCCGG
>CAZQQR010000242.1:0-8649 GCA_964595515.1 uncultured Pirellulaceae bacterium | reverse complement strand
ACGCGAACAAAGTCTATCTTGCGATCAAAGAGATACAATATTTCATTCAACGGCAATCACTTGGTGATTGATAATTTTTCGTGGACAATTCTACTGGAAGACCTCGAAGTCGTTTGCAGGCAGCTTCTCGATCACCAGTCACCAGCCTTACCTTCCCAAACCACCTCCATCACTCAGTGGGTGCGGCGGCTAACACAGTACGCTCAAACGCCAGATTGTGAATCATCAATCGACTACTGGTTGTCTCCAAACGAATCGTATGGTGCGATCCCTCGCGACTTTGAGACGAAAAAGCCGGTCGACGAAGCTTCGGCTCGCTTTGTAACTGTAGAGCTGGATGAGTCCAAAACGCAGGATCTAATTTCTAATGTGCATGACATTTATGGGACGCAAACTCAAGATCTACTGATTGCGGCCTTCGCAAAAACCGTTGCCAGTTTCGTCACGCTGCCCAACATTCAGTTTGATTTGGAAGGCCATGGCCGAGAGCCGATTCAGGATTCCGATTTGTCGCGAACCGTTGGTTGGTTCACTTCGTTCTTTCCAATCGCATTCGACATGGCTTCGATCAATGAGAATGACTCGGGAAGTTTGATCAAGTGCGTCAAAGAAAAAATTCGAACGCTTCCCAATCGCGGCCTGAATTTTGGAGTCACCCGGTACCTTTGCGAGAACGAAGATATCGTGAATCAACTTCGAAGAAAACAATCCAATGAAGTTCTGTTCAATTTTGCCGGCGTTGAATCGCCTGAAAGCACAAACGGGATTTTCACACCGACCAAGAATAGTGAACAGTACCAACTGGAAGCATCCGCTCGCGCGTCGTGCAACGAACGAAGCCACCCAGTCGAAGTCAGCGTGTTTGTCGCCAATAAACGTCTAACGATGACTTGGATTTACAGCCAATTGCTTCACGAAGAATCAACGACCAGGAATTGGTCAAATCGTTTCAAACTGAATTTGGTGGAACTCGTCAATCATTGCAAAACCGCAGATACCAAAGAGTTTACGGCATCTGATTTCCCTGATTCCGGAATGGATCAATCGGATCTTGATGCGTTTCTCGACGGATTGGATTGAGTGATGGACAAAAAAAACATCCAATCCATTTTCCCGCTCAACAGCACTCAAGCCAGTTTGCTATTTCACTCAGTGCAAAACCCAGATGCTGATCCTGGTTTCCTACATGTTCAATTTTCCCTTGAAGGATCACTTGATTTCGAGGCACTAAAACTTGCTTGGGAAAAGACAACCCAACAGCATGAGGCCCTCCGGATGTCTGTTCAGATGCCCAAAGGCCAGCCACCAATGCTTGTCGTTTGCAAGAGCCCGGATCCGAATTGGTACTACGAGGACATTTCGGCAACGCCCAAGAACGACCAAATAACCAGAGTCGAATCATTTCTTCAGAATGATCAAAAAGTAGGCCTCAATCTGTCTGACGAGTCGGTCTACCGATTGGCTGCTTTTCGGATCGACGCCAACAAGCACAAAGTCGTTTGGACATGCCATCATCTTTTGCTTGATGGTTGGTCCTCAACAACGATCTTAAAAGACCTGATGCGAAATTACGATTGCATTCGCAGCCGCTCCAACGAAATCGCTCGACACAACCCTACGTTTCGCAACTATGTGGCTTGGTCCAAAGCGAAACCAACTGAGGATGCTGTTCAATTTTGGACGAACTATCTAAAGGAATTCAAAACTGGCAACTCCTTGGCAAGCTTGATTGGGGACACGTTTCCAAACAATGGGAAGAAATCGTGCTTCCGATTCGGCACCAAAAAATGTTTCTGGAACCAGATGTTGAGGTTCTCGCTGGAAGTCTGAAACAGATTGCTGAAGAAGCAGAACAAGAACTCGGCAACAGCGAATCACGTTGTATGACCTTAGATTCTCAATCTAAATAGCCGCGAATATAGACTTCGAGATCAATATCTTGATAGTCCGTCTGATTCTGAATTAGCGGCAAACAAGATGCCGGTCCCAATCAGTACTACATTTGAATCGTGATGCGATGAATTCCGGATTTGCGAAAACCAACCATCAAATTCCAAATCTAGATTTCCCGCAAGCCATTTCTGCATTCGTTACAATCTACTTTTAAAACTAACCGGACGTATGCGGATGGCTTCAAACGAACAAACTCGAGGGGACGACGACCGGGAAACCGACACAACAGCTTTCTTCGAAGAAAACCAGTCAATTCCGCTAACACCTCAGTCCCCGTCTTTTTTTGAACAGACCTCGGGTGACGACGGAGCATTTGACCAGACCGCCACGGTCAAAGACTTTGGCCCCCGGAGTTTGCCAATTCAATTTGGCAACTACACATTGATCGAAGTTGTGGGGGAAGGCGGTGCGGGTATTGTTTTTAAAGCAAAGCCGGACTCCAACCACGCCTCAGCGAATTCCTTTGAGATCGTCGCGATGAAATTGATCCGCCCCGAGATCATTGCCAGTCAAAAAGCAGCCAAGCGTTTTGAAAAAGAATCCCGCTTGCACGCAGAAGTCAACAGCCCCTACATCCCTCGATTTTTGGAGTACGGATGTGAAAGAGGGTTTCACTACATCGCCAGTGAGTTTGTTGATGGCGTTGGACTGGACAAAGTCATCAACCTACTTAAAACGTTCCCGGCGAAACAATCGCTGCGAATTGCAGCCGATCTTCTGAAAGCACTTGCTGCATTGCATCTTAATGGCGTGATTCACCGTGACGTAAAACCGGGCAACGTTCTAATCAGTTTGAGCGAGGGGCGAAAACCTGCGAGTGAGTTTTCATTTGAAGATTTCGAGATTGCCAAATTGACGGATTTTGGATTGGCACGGCATATTGAACAAAGCGAATCACTGGCGATGACCCGGCAACGAACCATGCTAGGCACACCGCTCTACATGGCGCCTGAACAGAATTACGAAAGCCGAACTGTCGATGAACGTGCCGATATTTATTCAGTCGGCGTGACGTTGTATCAAATGCTCACCGGACGGCCTCCTTTTGATGCCGATGATGCAACCGAACTTGCTGAACTTCATCGCGTTGAACACCCTAAACCCCTGACGCTTGTTCGAGAAGGAACCAGTGAAGCCGTCAACAACATCGTGATGAAGGCTCTCGAAAAGGAACCTTCGTTGCGTTATCAAGATGCGTCTGAAATGCTCGCCGATGTTGAAAAAGTCTTGGACGATCAACCCATTGGATTACGACTTTACCCAGAGACACCCGACAAGTTCCATCCGGCCGTTCGCGGCTATGATTTCCAATGGACTCTCAATGCCACCACCAAAGAACTTTGGCCGTTGGTATCGGACACAGATCGGTTCAATCAAGCTATCGGATTGCCCGCCCCAACTTTTTCGTATGACCACTCTGGTTCCCAGCGCAAGATTTTTGCTTCTGCAAATTTCAATGGAATGAAAGTTCGTTGGCGGGAACATCCGTTTCAATGGATTCTGGAACGCGAAATGAGCGTACTTCGTGAGTTTGAATCCGGTCCGTTCGAATGGGTAACCAGCACCGTTGAGCTTCATCCTCTTGCCGGCAACCGAACGAGATTGATCCATTGCTTCCAAGTGAAACCTCGAGGATGGTTTGGCAAACTGATGACTCCGATTCAGTTTAACTTCATGACGAAACGATCACTCAATCGCGTCTATGCCCAGCTAGAAGAAATTGCAAACGACAAGAGTTGTGGCTACGCCTGCGACGTTTCTTTTTCAAAACCAATAAAGCTGAGTCCTGCTCAACAAAAGCTGTTAATGGGACGACAAGAGGAGCTTGCGACTCACGTATCCAATCGCAAACTCACGCTTGAATTTGCAGAATTCCTTGGGACCGTTTCAGATGCCTTCGCGGCTCGAATCCGCCCGATTCCTCTAGCAGAAAAACTAAACTGCTCATTGGAAGAGTCACTACAAATTTGTTTGCGTGGCGTTGAGGTCGGCTTGGTCAACATGAGCTGGGATGTAATCTGCCCAGTTTGTCGAATCTCAGCCAGCAATGTTTCTTCGTTAACTCGCGTTCAGGGCCATAGTCATTGCGAAGTTTGCAATCTCGATTTCGAAGTCGATTTTTCTAAATCAGTCGAAGTGATCTTCTCTGTTCACCCAGAAATTCGGCAAATCGAACTTAAAACTTATTGTATTGGTGGTCCCTTTCATGCACCTCATGTGATTGCGCAGAATCGCCTGTTGGCGAACCAGTTTGTTGACGTTGGCACCGTTTTCGCTCCAGGAAACTATGAAATCTGTGGACCACAAATCATCCAGCAGACCGCCATCAAAGTTCGCCAAGACGCAATCGCATCTCGGGCTGAAGTTGTGATCGGTGGAGTCTCGGCGACGCAACTTCCAGACCTCCAACCGGGTGCGGCATGCATTCACATCGAAAACGAATCTCAATCAGAAATCTTGGTACGGCTGGAGCAGGCAGCAGATCGAGAAGCATCAGTAACGGCCGCGACAGCATGCCAACTTCCGCTTTTTCGGCAACTGTTCCCCGCTGAAACGGTTGAACCAGCTGGCCTGATTGATCTTTCCAACGTCTATCTTTTGGCAATAAAACTTTTAGATGCCGAAGCACTCATAGAGCGAGTTGGTGAAATCCAGGTTCGGGAGTACTGGACTCAGTTACAAACTGAGCTTTTCCCTGAATCCTCCGATGGAGAGGTCATCGAGTGTACGCATGAATCTCTACTTATAAAATTCAACGTATTCGATCAGCTAACAGAAACCCTGAATTCGATTCTATCTCTCAAAAATCCGCAAGGATTGCCGGTCGAACAATGCTGCTTCGCGATCAGCTCAGGCGAAATCATGACTGGATCACAAACCAATCAACCAGTTGCCTTTGGCAAGACGATTCGCGAGATAAAGCGAACACTCTCCAACGTGACACAATGCTCCGTTGTTCTGCCCAGCAATTTGTATCAAATGATTGCCTCCAGCGATTCAATATCCGACGACGCTCCAATACGCGCATTTCGAACATCGGGAAATGAAGACGACAAGGGAATGATCCATCTCAAAAACCCGGAATAAAACCGGACTAGATTTCTCGCGAATGCAATCAACAGATTTCGTCAGCCTCAACAGAGCTCGAAAGCGAACTATCGACGATTGAGATCCGTTGTAAACGTAGGGTTGGACGCGACTGGCAAAAATGTGCGATAGCGATTCTGACGACTGCGGGAACGACGAATTCCTTGAGGGGCTATTTGCAGTCCCAGGTACGCGTCGACGGCTCCCGTGTCGGCTGGCATCACAAGGTTGGTTTCACCAAAAATTGCCATCCAATTATTTAGCGGCGCGAAAATCTCGGCCCCAAACAAAATCTGATTGGTCTTAGGGGGAAGCGTTCCCGTGATTGCATTCTCTTCGCTATGCTGGTCTGCAACACCAACCCACACAGAAGTGTTCACGCCACTTTGCCAATTGTGCCGCAAATAAACATGCATCTGCTCAACAGGTTCCAGCACAACGTTGTCTGCATTGAAACTACCAGCATCGCTGCGGTCAGAAAAATTAAAAGTTACCCCGATCTCATCGACTGGCGTCAAATCAAGACTGGCTCGAAACCGCCACTGACCAAGAGTAAATTTGTCAAACGATTCTTGATTCAAATAATCGTACGCTACACCGTAAGAGAATCCAGAGTCAAACCTTTGAAACAATCCAACCGTTGTGAAGTTTTGAAAGCGGTCTTTTGATTCCCCCAGCAACTCATAAACTTGAACGGCATTTCCAGAAAACGAAACTCTGGAACCCAGCTGAAAACCAATTCCATATCTCGGCACCAATGGCCCCGAATAATTTAACTGGGCAGCTACTCCCAGATTTGCGTTGGCTCCGAAATCCTGCGGCTGCTTCGAACCATCAAGCCCAAAAAACGAGGTCCAAGTACCCGAACAAAACTGATTGACGCTAGCGCATGACAAGCAATCATCAACGGGTGATGTTGGTAGTGAACAATCGGCGCAATCAACTTCCGACATTGCTAACCCAGAACCAATCGGAGCCAATTGGGTTTGTGCAACGCTCTCTGAAAACTGGCCAAAAGAGATGATGACCAGAGAAATCACGAAACAAATTTTTTGAAGGCTCACCACTGATGCGTTCCAATCGCTGGTCCACTCCATCAGAGGATCGACATTGAACTTTGTTAAACTTTAACGAATCTCCCGACTGGAACGACAGAGTCTTGATGCGGCTCAGCTACCTTCAAATGGCTAGCGTACTGTACTCTCGAGGGTCAGTGAAATTGAGCGAGACTGCGAGCAATTATTGCTTGAGCTGAGTGACATGGATGTCGGCGTCTGACAACAAAAGACACGATTTCCAATTCAAGGTATCCGAAATAGATTTGAACGATTTCTCTGGCTTTGAATCTTGAGGAATGCGCATGAAAAAACGATGGCTCCGAGGATTCCCGGAGCCATCGTTTCGCAAACTTGAGACCTGTCGGTGAGACGGTAGGATGAGTGAATCCAGGAGATGTTGAAGGATTCACTCTTAGGTCAACAAGCTGCAGTGGATAAAAATTTGAGCTACAATAAGAAAGCAAATAAATGATTTGTCGCGAATGCTCATCTTCGCTGTCTACTCCTTGTACGATCCCGATCTTGTTTGTGACAACCATTTTGATTTTTTTTGGCTCTTGCCCGTACTGAATCACCGAATTTCGAATCAAACCAGTATTCTGTGGAGCCCAAAATGGAACATGAACCCAATCCCAATCGGCTTAGCAAGATCGTCACCGATTGGGACGGAGTTTTGGCCGCCCATCGCGAGGGGATCGAAGGCGATGAAGTCGCCGCCGCTCGAAACCAAATTTTGATGCGTTACGCGAGTTGCATCCGAAAATACATTCTTGGGGCAACCAAAAACCAAGATGTTGCAGAAGACCTTTCTCAGGAATTCGCGTTGCGGTTCGTTCGAGGCGATTACAAAAATGCCGATCCATCGAAAGGTCGATTTCGTGACTATCTAAAAACATCCGTAAGAAATTTGGTTACCGATCACTTTCGCGCGAAATCGGCGGATGAACTCACGATGACGGCAGCAGAGAGAATCGAAGATGACGATTGCGGGCGTCAACTTGATGGGCTCGAAGCCGAGTTTCAACAGAATTGGAGAAAGCAGTTGCTTTCGCACGTCTGGGATTCGCTGAAACATTTTGAGTTGGAGCGAAAAAATTCGTACTTCACCGTTCTTCGCCATCGCTCAGAAAATCCAAAATCCAGTTCTACCGAAATGGCGACTGCGTTATCAGAGATCGTCGGCAACTCAGTGACGCCCGAATGGGTTCGGCAAAAAATCCACCGAGCCAGACAAAAATTCGCGGATCTATTAATCGCGGAAGTCCGTCATTCAATGAATTCATCGGATGAAGATGACATCCAACAAGAGCTGTCCGAACTCGGGCTTCAAAAATACCTCTAACAGATTGACGAACCTTCCGAGTATTCTGTACTGATGTCGCAAGGCATTTCTGCTCACGCCATCAAATTCAAAAACGCGTCGTTTGCCAACTTGACCTTGGCTTCATCTTCAATGAATCCAAGGATTGTCTTGTATCCGAAAATTGTTTTGATCCGATGCGTCAGCTGTGCTCCATCTCGCTTGAGTTTGCCCTTCCAATAGTCCACGGTGAGCGGACTATGTTTTGATTTCAAGACAGGCCCAAGTTCAGCCTCAACGTTGGGGAGACTTCGCCAAAGTCGGACGTGCTGGTGATGGGCTGGTAGTGCCAGTTTGGCAATCGTGCGATAGCCCATACGATCAAGCTCCGTAATCGCGGCTGCATGGTTGATCAGATGCCATAGACCGCCAAAGCCCTGCTTCTTAATCGCGGCAGTTGCAATTAGCTCGTCGATTGTTGCGTCGATCATGTTTTGGATCGAATCATAAGCTGGAAACTCTTTGATTCCTTGAAGTAGTTTGACTTGATTTCCACTTTTCCAGCCATCCTTTTTGCCGTAGAACCCTCGCCCCGAACTAACGTTTTCGAAACGCTTAACGAGCTTTTGCACTCCCCCAACTATCGAAGGCGTTGCATAGTCCGGGTGCCCGTGAAGTACGCGAAGGGCGATCGAGGCAAAGATAACGTTGTGTCCAGATTGCCTGAGTTGGCCAACATTTTTTCCAAGCGTGTCGGCAATCGTTTTAATTGAACTAGGATCAGACGGCTTCTTCTCAAAAGGGCGAAAAAGTTCTTTCGGCTTGACACCCGTTTTTTTGACATCAAACCAAATCGCCTCTTCTCCGGCGATCACACGATCAAGTTCGGATTCTATTCCGCGAAAAACTTCCGCGGGAAGATTTGGGTTGTCTTCACCAATGAAATAGCCTGCCGCAACAGCAGCCCCGAGATGGCCAGCCATCGTTCCCAATGGATGAGCATTGGCGATGCCACAAATGCCCAGATATAGATACTTAAAGTCAACCATGATTTTGATCGTAAGTTGTGTGGCACCCGCATCAACCCCAATTAGACCTTGAGTACAGTTTGAGAGGGCCCCTACGAACTGATCCACCTGAAAATCAGTCAGTACTCAAAAGAAAATGCCACCTACCCAAGGAGAGTAAGTGGCATCAGTGGAGGCGGCGGGGCCAAAGATTTGAATCGGAATACCACAAATCAAACCACGT
>CAZQQR010000241.1:1503-8671 GCA_964595515.1 uncultured Pirellulaceae bacterium | reverse complement strand
ACTGAACGCGAATTTTTAGAATTGAACTGTCAGATGGAAAAAACAAAGGTCGCGATCGTTGGAATGGGAACGGTTGGTGCCGGCGTTGCCCGGCTGCTTCTTGATCACGGTGATCGAACCGCTCGGCACGCTGGACGAACGCTTTGGCTTGAGCACGTGGTCGTTCGAGACATCTCAAAACCGCGAGACGTGGAGCTACCCGACGGCCTGATTACAGACGACCTCGATCGTTTGATCAACGACGATTCGGTCGAAGTCGTTGCTCAACTAATCGGAGGAATTGAACCCGCCAAGACCATAACTTTGAAGCTACTAGAAAGCGGCAAGAACGTTGTCACGGCTAACAAAGCTTTACTAGCAGAGCATGGCCCAGAACTATTTGATCGCGCCCGACAACTTGGACGCTCAATCGCTTTCGAAGCCTCCGTCGCCGGTGGAATTCCGATCATTGCCAACATCAGCCAGTGTTTGTCTGCCAATCAAGTCGATTCAATGCAAGCGATCTTGAACGGCACCAGTAACTATATCCTTTCCAAAATGGATGCCGAAGGAGCCGACTATGCGGAGGCCTTGGCGACTGCCCAGGAGTTGGGACTTGCCGAAGCCGACCCGGCCATGGACGTCGATGGAACCGACGCTGCCCAAAAACTCGCCATCCTGGCCCATCTTGGGTTCGGAGCACGGGTACACTGGGCAGATATCCCCAGACGCGGGATCGATTCGATTTCAAAAAGCGACATGGAGTATGCCCAGCGGCTTGGTTACCGGATCAAATTAGTCGCTTACGCGAAACTCGTTGATTCTGGAATCCAATTGGTCGTCTCACCGATGATGGTCAAGGTTGGCAAACCACTGGCCGAAGTCCAAGCGAACTTTAACGCCGTCAGCGTCATCGGCGATGCGGTTGGCCCGGTATTCTTTCACGGTCAGGGCGCCGGTCAAATGCCGACCGCTTCCGCAGTCGTGGCCGACATGATCGATACTGCTGTCGGCCGGGCAGCGATCACATTCAAGACGTTAGAACTTTGGGCGGAGGACCACAAACGAGTCGACTTTGCCAGCCCGGGTGACCTCCAAGGGCGGTTCTACATGCGGTTCGACGTAGTCGATCAACCGGGGGTGATGGGCCAAATCACTGGACGGCTTGGTCAACATGGCATCTCGATTTCATCGGTTTACCAGCACGAGTCAAATTCCAACCGCGAGCAAACGGTGCCGATCGTAATCATGACTCACTTGGCAAAAGAATCCGCCGCACAGGCCGCCATGAAACAGATTGCAGAAATGCCAACCGTTGCTGATTCTCCCGAACGGTTTAGAATCTTGAGCTAAGCCGACCGTTGTCCGTTTTCAAGCACCTCAAACACACCAACAAAATGAAATACGTCATCATCATTCCCGACGGCTGCGCCGACGAGCCACAAGAAAACCTTGACGGTAAAACGCCGCTTGAGTCCGCGAAAACGCCAAACATGGATGAGATTGCGCGGCGTGGAGTCGTTGGTCGCGCCAACCATACGCCGACGCATCTTCCGGCAGGCAGCAGCGTCGCCAACATGAGTTTGCTAGGCTACAGTCCGCTTGAAAACTATACCGGTCGGGCTCCACTTGAGGCGGCAGCCCAAGGCATCGAACTGGGTGACGACGACTGGTGTGTTCGGTGCAACTTGGTCACTGTTCAAGAGCAGACGATGAATAGCTTTACCGCCGGTCATATTTCCAGTGAAGAAGCCAAACAGTTGCTTGCCACGGCACAAGAAAACATTGGCGATGATCGTCTGGAATTTATCCCCGGCGTAAGCTATCGAAACTTGATGATGTTTCGAGCCACCAAAGAGTCTCAGGCTCCGTTCTCCAATGAAACCCGCGCCACTCCGCCGCATGATTTAACTGACAAATCAGTATCCCAAGACTTTCCGCGTGGCCCTGGCAGCAATCTGCTGTGCGAGTTGATGGAAAAAAGCAACGATTGGTTTGCCACACATCCGGTCAACAAAAGTCGAACCGACGCAGGCAAACCACCAGCCACCAACATTTGGTTGTGGGGGCTGGGTCAAAAACCAAAACTCACAGCCTTCCAGGAAATCCACGGGATCAAAGGAGCGATGATTACGGCCGTTGATCTGCTGCGTGGCCTTGCTTCGCTAATCGGTTGGGATCGAATCGAAGTGCCCGGAGCAACTGGGTACACAGACACCGATTATGCAGCCAAAGGCAAATACGCGATCGACGCGCTTGCCAAATACGATATCGTCTGCGTCCATGTGGAAGCTCCTGACGAGTCGTCACACGAAGGCGATCTCGGCAAGAAAGTTACTTCGCTGGAAGAGATCGATCAAAAGATTGTCGCACCTGTTTTGAAGCACCTCGAAGAATCCGGCGAGCCCTACAGAATTTTAGTCACCCCTGATCATCCGACTTATTTAAGCACCAAAACTCATACCCATGGCGACGTGCCATTTACGATTTGTGGTGAGGGGATCGAAGTCGATGGAAACGAAAACTACAACGAAGTCGCCGCCGCTGCCAGCCAGCTTGCGATGCCCAACGGCTGGGAATTGATGCCCTATTTTCTGAAAAAGTCATAGGACTTAGTTCGCTATAGTAAGACCATTTAAATCACTCAAGGAACGACAATGAGAAAGCTTCTTTCGAATTCAAGCAAATTTGTGCCAACCCTAATCCTCCTGTTGGTCATCGCCGCGTTTGCCGGGTGCAGCCAAGACGGTGGCGGGATCACACCAGACTCTGATGCTGTTGACGCGCAAGTATCCGAATAAGACGTATTGTAAAATTTCAATTTCGCGGGAAGTCAAAGCTGAGCCGACGATTTGCGCGAAAACAACGATGATTTAGAGAATTAGTGCGACCGCCTGTCTGATCTCGGGGCCAATCTTGACCATCGAAAGTTCAAACGATCCAACCACCGAGCGCAATCCCTTAGGTCTACTCAGAAAACACTGGAAGGACGTCATCGCACCGGCTTGTCTGACCGCTGCATTATTCTGCATCGTGATCTCCGCAGTGGGTGGACCAGCATGGTTTTCAGACCGACTCGCACTTTGGCTAGTCGTCGTGGCAGTCATTTGGGGAAATGGACGCTTTCTAGTCGGCCTCTTCCAACGCAACGACCGTTGACAGAAATTCTTGCGAACAACTCAATAACCGCCATAGGGTTCGACCCTCTAGCGGTTCCAATCATTTCTGTCACGTCGCGGCGACCAGTGTTCTTTTACTTGATTAGCCACTGGTTACTTGGCCATTTTGAATCGTCACGGTAACGGATGCTTCATTGTTGTTTTCGTTCATCTCCAGAATGTTGTTGTCCGGATCTGCGACGATTCTCAACTCATACGTTCCATCAGCAACGTCAGTAATGTCGATCCATTGGTCATCCAGCGAAGCCGAATAGACGTCAGAATACCCGGCACTTATTCCCTGGATTTGTCCACAACTGGTTCCTCCCCGACCATGCACAACCCCGGCTGCGTCAGACACATCCGGAAGCGGTTGGCGAATATTGATCAAGCAAAAACTCGTTTTTCCACCACTGGCGATGATCGTTCCATTGGCATCCAAGAGCTGCAAGTCATACGTTGCGAACGCTTCAAAGTGAATGTGACCGTGGCCGGGGTGATAAACGAATTCGCCAGCAAGCGTATCCCTTGAGCCCCCGTCTTCTTGATAAATTCGCTGGAACACTTGCTGCGAATCACCAGTCGTACTTCCACCCCAAATCTCAAGCGGCCCATCCCCGGCGTTGGCGACTTCCGTCGAAAACCGGAGCAAGTCTCGTCCAGGTTGCTCAGACGTATCGATGCTCAATCGTTCTGTCAACGTTGATGCAATTGGAATCAAGTCGGGCAGATAGTCGCCGACTGTGTTATCGTTGTCTGCAATCGTCACGGTACCAAAAAGATCGCTCCCAATGGTCGCACCGCCCGTTGCATTGGAAATTTCAAAACGGAACGACTCAAGATCTTCTTCGAGACTATCATCAACAATTGGAATCGAAATTGAAACTTCCGACTGCCCATCCGCAAACGTTGCTGTTCCGGATGTTTGTGAAAAATCATTGCCATCCGCGGTGCCAACAATCGTGGTGTAGTCGACGCTTACTGTGCCTACACGTCCCGAGGTTCGTGACAGAACCATTGTCGCCGTGCCTGCTGATTCATCAAGATTGACGCCTGTTGTTGCGACATTAATAATTCCAGGAGTCGAAGGAAGCACTTCGACAACAACATCGTCAACGGCAGCTTCGATCAGACTTCCACTTTGTTCATCCGCCGCTGCAAATAAAATCTGAACGGTCTCACCTGCAAATGATGACAAGTCAACCGTTTGCAGCTGCCAAGATGCGGCTTGAACATTGTCGTGTGCGTGATCGCTGTAAACCAAAGTAGTGTTGTCGTTGACGACCACGAACACTTCAAAATAATCATCGTTGGTCGCGTTGCCCAAATAGGCAAGCGAGTATTCGAACGATAGTTCGACTTCTGAGTTGGCTGGCAAATTGATTTCCGGCGAAATCACAGAAGTCACACCGCCGTCCACATCGTAAGTCCCAATACTGGTCCCGGCAGCTAGTCCGGTCACCAACGCTCGTGAACCGGTGTGACCTGAATCCAATTGCAACACATCCCCACCGCTTGTCGTTCCAACCGGCGAACCAGCCTCCCAGAAACCAGTTGTCGCAGTGTCTGTCCCGAACGGATTGGTCGTCCAAAGCGAACTTCCTTCAAAACTGTCTTCGAAAATAACGCCGACCACTTGCTCGTCATCGTCTTCAATAATGACATCCTGAGTTACGATCGAACCCAGCGAAGCACCACCGGTTGGATTACTTAATGAAATGTTGAATGTCTCATTTGCTTCATCCAAATCGTCATTAACAATCGGAATCGACAATTGCTGGCCGGTTGTTCCCGGTCCGAATGTCAGTGTTCCAGAAATCGTGCCATAGTCATCAGAGCCTGCTGAGCCAGAACTGGTCGCGTAATCAATAGTGACCGTTCCATCAGACCCACCACCGCGAAAAACAACGACATTCAGTTGTCCTGAGTTTTCTGAAATCGCGATCGAGTCCAAAGTAAACCCGATCTCTCCCGCGTTAACTTCTGATGCACTGAACTGAAAATACCCGTTCGTATGAAGGGTCTCACTGCTTCGATATCCCGCAACCACTCCATCGGATGGCAACCATGTCCCAGTTGAATAGACGGACGGGTCTTCCGTTTCAAACTTCGTCCCATCAATTTGAACGTAGTCAACGATCAGGTTGAGGTCACGAACATTTGGCTCGTAGTCGTCGTTCGTAAACTCAATGCGAACTTGATCGGCAGAGACATTTTCAGCGGCAACGATCCGAAAAAGCTGATTTGATTGAGTCACGGTCTGACTGGAGACAACTTGTCCATCAATCAGCAGATTGAACTGCTCACCGCCTTCGTTACCTCGTGCCCTTACTTCAATGACGGAACCGTTATTATTGGAACCAGCAAACTGAAGATACCCGTTGGTGTGGAGATATTCGCTATTTCGATTTCCAGCCACGACACCATCGGTTGGCAGCCAAGTCCCGGTTGAAAAGACTTCAGGACCTTCCGTTTCGTACCTCACTCCATCAACAACGACCGCGTCAATTCGAACATTTCGATCTGAAACGTCGGGAACGTACTCATCATTTGTAAAAACGATTCGGATCTGATCAGCACTAACATTCTCAGCCGTATCAAAAGTCCGCGTCACGTATTGCCCTGAATAGGCGCCATCTCCAATGTCATTCCAACTCTCAACCGTCGCACCATCAATTTGCAGTTCAATGTTTTCAGCTCCGGTTGTCCCGGCGGCGATCACCTGTACTGTTGAGAGCATCATCCTCTCCTCAAGAGATTCGAGGAAGAGAAAATTCGAATCGCCCAAACCGCTTGACGAAGAAATTTTTGAAGAGGATGGCGACGAAGGGAGTTTCAATTTCATTTCAAGTCAATCAAGGATGCAATTCAAAGGCGTATTTTCAAGGCTTGGATTTTGATTGCGTCAACCGGCACTGTCAACCAACAACGAGTTTTGTCCGCCCAATGGAGGGATCAGATTCAATCCGCTAGGCAGGTGAAAAACCGGGTTTCGACTTACGTCGATGCTGCTTGGTTGTGTATCTTTAGCTCAAACCAGTCCAGCTCGACTGATGACTTCTTCAAGCCTGTCTGCTTTAGAGTAACAAAATGACAAAACCAAACACCGTTGCTGTCCTTCCAGGTGATGGAATCGGACCTGAGGTTACCGAGCAAGCCGTTCGCGTGATCGAAAAATTGAATTCTGATTTTTCAGCAGGGCTGACTTGTGAATCGGCCCCCGTCGGCGGCACGGCTTATGATCTTCACGGCCATCCGCTTCCGCCTGAAACTCTCGAACTCGCCCGCCGCTCGGATGCGATTTTGCTGGGTGCGGTTGGCGGAACCAAATGGGAAAGCGTGGAACGAGACCTGCGCCCCGAACGTGCACTTTTGGCACTTCGTAGAGAACTAAAATTGTTCTCCAATCTTCGTCCCGCAATCCTCTATCCAGAACTGGCGAGTGCATCCACACTCAAACCTGATGTGGTCTCTGGTTTGGACATTATGATCGTGCGCGAGCTGACGGGAGGCATATACTTTGGACAACCGCGAGGGATCCGAGAAGAAGCAGACGGAACGCGAACCGGATTCAACACATTGGTTTACAACGAGTCCGAAATTCGGCGCATCGCTCATTCGGCTTTTCAAGTCGCACAGAAACGCAGCAAACGTTTATGCTCAGTCGACAAAGCCAACGTGATGGAAGTCTCAGAACTGTGGCGTGAAACGGTATCACGTGTCAGCGGCGATTACCCCGACGTAGAACTTTCTCACATGTACATCGACAACGCGTGCATGCAACTCGTCAGAGCCCCTAAACAATTCGATGTGATCGTGACGACAAACCTATTTGGAGATATTTTGTCGGATGCGGCGTCAATGTTGACGGGTTCAATTGGTATGCTGCCGTCGGCTTCGCTGGATGCTAACAACAAAGGCATGTACGAGCCGGTTCACGGTTCGGCTCCTGATATTGCAGGCCAAAACATCGCGAACCCGTTGGCCACGATTCTCTCAGTCGCCATGATGCTTCGGTCTACGTTTGAAAA
>CAZQQR010000241.1:0-1403 GCA_964595515.1 uncultured Pirellulaceae bacterium | reverse complement strand
ACTCGGAAGTCTTGACGACGTGCGCTAAATTCTGGCCTAGCCGCAAACCTGTTAATCAGACGCTAAATTTTGATCGGACCGTCTTTGCATAACCTCGCCAATCCAAACGTGTCAATCTGGTGCCCCATGGCATGAGCAATGGCCAACCAAAGCCTTGTGGTTGAAACTTTTTTGACTTTTGTGAACTGCCCCATTTCAAATCCGAACCCGCCGCCCACCATCACGAACGGCAGATTATCGAGGGTATGAGAGTTCCCATGCCCCAGCTCGTTGGTCCAAACGATCAGCGTATTATCCAGCATGGATTGGTCAGTTCCGGGCTCTTTCGTTTCTTCAAGCCGCTTACAAAGGTAAGCCAATTGCTCGCAATACCAAGTATTGATTCGGCGCAGTTTTTCCTGCGACGCCTCTTTTTTGTCCGGGTCGTGCGACAAACCGTGGTGCCCTTCTTTAACATCCAACCAAGTCATCCGAGCATTGCTTACTGATTTTGTGAATTGCAAAGTCGAGATGCGATTCAAGTCGTTCTCAAACCCGTTCACGAGCAAGTCGATTTGCATCTTTGACAACTCAGGCATGTTGTCATTTTTGTTGATCACATTCTTGGGAAGCTGTAGCGGGTCAACCAAATAAGTTTCTTCCGCACCTCTCAAATCCGAATCCATTCGTTGGATCAGGCTCTTTTGAGAATTGAGAAGTTTGAGGTCTCGCGGCTCAACCGCTGACTTGCTCGATTCAATATCTTTTTGAATATCTCCAAGTACACCCAACAAGTTTTCTTTGTCTTTCATCTTTCCGTACATACGATCAAACATGTGATACGGATCAGAAATCGGCGCGATGGGTTGATTCGGTCCGCCGTAAACCATTCGCGTCCAAGGGTCAGCTTGGTCAGGAACATTGACGCCAAACTCAAGCGTTCCAAATCTCGTTTTGGTGGCTTCGTTCGACTGAAGGTACTTCCTAATCTCCTGATCAATTGAGATTCCTTTGCACCATCCCGCCGGCGTGTCACTACCACCTTGAATGTTGCCGGGGAAAAGTTCATTTCCCGTCAACAAACAACTCATACCACGCATGTGATTATCGCCATCACCCCGAACTTGATTACAAATCCCATGAACAACCAGTGTCTTTTTTCGAAACGGCTCAAGCGGTTTCAAAATTTGATCCATTTCAAAATCCGGGCCCTCGGTTTTGGGCCAAAATCCATCGCGAACCATCCCATTGGGTGAAAACATAATCACCAAACGTTTTTTTTGCTTGCGAGTTTCCGCCGGCATTGTCCACGTCAGGCCACTCCAGTTGGAGAGTCCTGGAAAAGCCAAAGCAAACGCTCCCGCGCCACGCAAGAATTCTCGACGATCCGTGTTTTGATTTTTTCGTTTCATGATTTTATCTTT
>CAZQQR010000240.1:7415-8692 GCA_964595515.1 uncultured Pirellulaceae bacterium | reverse complement strand
AATTTGGCTCATCTATTTTTGACCCAAAACCGGTTGCTTGATTGCATTCAGACTCTCGAGCCGACTATTTCGGCGGAACCGGAGAACCGATTAGCTTTGTTGAACCTCGGGACGGCATATCTACTTCATAAATCATTCGATCAAGCGGAGTCGTGCTTTGAAAAGTATACGGAACTGGTGACCGACGATGCGGCTGCGCTGGCAAAGCTTGCATGGGCGGAATTTGAACTGAACAAAGATCTCGAAGCCAATTTGCATCTCGGCCAAGCAAAGAAGATTGCGCCAAATCATCCGACGGTTCAATACGTCGAGAAACAATTTGGGCCGCAATAAGACCTAAGGCCCAATCGCATTATTGTTTGCGAGCACTTACGATCAGAAGTTATGACCATACATCTAGCCTCAGGATTTCGACGTTGAAAATTGGATTGATCGGTACTGGAGCCATTGCAGAAGCTGTCATTACGGGCATGCTCGACAAGAATGCATTTGATGGCAACGTGTTAGTTTCCAAGCGAAGTGCGGTTCGCTCGTCACGGTTGGCTGAAAAATTTTCGAATGTCTCAATCGAGTCAGACAATCAAAAAATTGTCGATCAATCCGATTGGGTTTTTGTTTCCGTTTTGCCAGGACAAGCCGAAAGCCTATTGTCATCACTAAAATTTCGGCCCGACCAAACTTTGATCAGCATGATCGCTGGTCGCACTGTCAAATCGCTGAGGGAGCTGGCTCATCCAGCCACCGAAGTATTTCGAATCATTCCCATGCCTCCGATCGAGCTAGGAATGGGACCAATTGTTATCACGCCCCCGAGCAAGTCCATTACGGAATTGTTCAACAGGTTTGGAACCGCGATCGAAGTTGATAATGAAGACCAATTTTCAACTTTTTCTGCGGTCAGCGGGATGATGGCAACGTTCTTTGAATTTGTGGCAACGCAAGCGCGCTGGGTCGAAGCTCAAGGTGTGCCCGCAGTTGCAGCAGCAGATTACGCAAGCTCATTGACGCGTGCTTTGGCTGAGATGACGGCCAAGGTTTCGCCTGAACAATTGCAGTTGTTGTCCGAAGAGTGCTTGACGGCGGGTGGTCTGAATGAGCAAGTGTTGCGTGAGAGCCAGCAAGCGGATTGGTTTGCCCAGATTGAGCAGCGGCTGGATCGGATCGCGCTTCGGTTGGATGAGGCAAAGAAGAAATCGCTGTGAGCCGTGGTTTGAAATAGTTGAGAATGGCAGTTCGGGGATCCGCGGGGCGGAAAAAAGCGAAGACAATTCGGAGCG
>CAZQQR010000240.1:4188-7315 GCA_964595515.1 uncultured Pirellulaceae bacterium | reverse complement strand
AGGCACGGCAGTTTGGGGGCCGGTGATGCGGAATACGAAACTAAGTTTGGTGAATGCCGTCCCGCTGGGACTATGGATTCGTGGGTGATTTATTCCTGGCACTGAAGTGCCAGGCTAAGAACTGTCGTTCCTCCGGAACTGTTAGGGTCACATCGAAGAACCGCGTCGGAAGTCGTTCCTCCGGAACTGTTAGGGTCACATCGAAGAACCGCGTCGGAAGCCGTTCCTCCGGAACTGTTAGGGTCACATCGAAGAACCGCGTCGGAAGCCGTTCCTCCGGAACTGTTAGGGTCACATCGAAGAACCGCGTCGGGAGGCCGTTCCTCCAGAACTGTTAGGGTTCACATCGAAGGCCCGCGTCGGAAGCCGTTGCGATATCAACTGCTCCTGCAACGAATCTTTCCAACAACACATCTCCGTTTTCTATCCGAAAAGCTAAGCGACGAGTGCAACAAGGGAACCCCCAAATATTACCCGCATTTTAGACGCAAAACGCGTTTGCTAAAGGGTTCAATGAAATCCTCGCCGTTCCGATGGCATCATGGTTGCGCGATAAACACCACGCCGGTAGTTACTTGCCCATCTTGGAAAAATCCAACAGCTCCATGCGGCAATCGGATAAACCAATCAAAAGCTGATTCCCATCATCCGATAGTGCCAAAGTCGAACGCTGAAATTCTGATCGATCGTGGACATGAATCTTTTCCCATGTTTCAGTGTCATACACGACGACTTCTTTTTGCTTACCATTTGCAGCAACGGCGAGGTGTCTGCCTTCTTTCGAGAATGAGAACAGGTGCTGTCCATGGCCATCATCATGGTTAAGTACTTCTTTCCAAGTATCAGCGTCGAAAACCCATAGCCCTTGCGTGGACGTACCCACCAAAAATTTGCCGTCGGGAGAATAGTCCAACTTTGACCAATTCGGTGCTTTTCTGCGTTGTATCGTCTCCAGTAATTCATCTGTTTCGGTATCAAAAACCTGAATCTGATTTTGATTCTGACGGGCGATCGAGACTTGAAAACCATCGGGATGAACGGCGCCGCTTGAAAACCACTCGTACTTGGTAAGTCCTAGTTTTTCCCGATCAAGACGCGTAGCAAAATCTCGAATGCCACTGTCGGTGTTCAGCCTCGCAAACACGATATCTTGTTTTTGCTCATAGTCGGAGTTTTCAAACATTCCGCCAGAAATAACGACCGTTCGAGATTCCATGGCGAGACTAAACAGCTCGTTGCCATCGGATGAGAATTTCGCGGCGATAGGAGTTGCCTGGGAATATTCAGATTGAGAATCACCGTTGACAATGTACTCCCGCAGGTAAGTGAAAACGTTTTTCTTTCTTTTGGGTGCCTTGGTGGAGTACGACTTGATCGCTTTTCCTGTCTTGTAAGAAAACCGTGTCATATCCCCTTGCCCCCAAGAGGCGAGGAGCAGGTAACTTTTTCGGTCTGGCGCAAGCAGAATCGCATTTGTTCCCGAGTGATTTTGCTTTCGCAATACGTCTCCGCTTTCGACATCAAACTTTGTGATTTCTCCGCCTTCGGTGGTGGTGATTATTGTGTTGCTCTCAGAGTGAATTGCGGCTGCGGTCGCTGGTCCTCTGGGATATTGATTCTCTGAAACCTCATCGTCGTTTTCCAGATCGATCTCAAGCAAACCAAAAACCCCGTTTCCGGACAGGAAGATCGATTGATTGTCAGTTGTGAATCGAATCCGATCGACTTGATTGCTTGGGACACCTACATTTTTAAGGACCTTTTTTGTCTCAGTGTCGTGAATGATCAAAACGTAAGACGATTCGCCTTTGTCGGTGTTAGCTTGGCGGTAACAAAGTGAGGCAAGCTTAGTTCCGTCGTCAGAAAAATAAATCGATTGTGGCCAAGTTTGACCAGGGAACTTAAGCGACACCATTCGCTTGTTTGCATCCGTCATATCAAAAACGGAAATACCGCCACCGGTTGCGAGAGCAATGAAGTTTTTGGAGTAGCTAGTTGCCAGTGCGTTGGCGTATGAACCAGCCGACTTTGCGACATTTGATTCCGACTTCTTTTTGGCTACGCCTGTCTCAACATCAAGGACCTTAACTTCATTTCCCGTGATAAAGAGCTCTGATTCATCGCTTGAAAAAGCCATCCCGCTGATGTAACCGAATTTTTTGGCAACGGAAAGGACTTCGTTTGATTCAATTTCTCGAATTTGGACGGAATCGTGAGACGAAATCGCGATCAAGTTTCCGTCCGGTGAAACAGCACAGTTTTGTATGTAAAAATTCTTGGTCCACTTATTGTCTTCGCCTTCGATCAAGCTCGAAACGGAACCGGCTTCTGAATAATCAACAACGTCAAAGATTCTCACCAGAGACCGCGTCCCGTCACCGGATCGGTGGTTGTAAGCTGGAGCAAACACATACCGCCCATCGGTCGAGTAGATCACATTGTTGTAGCTGTCTCCCTCTACCTGAACCTTTTCGGTAATTTCGTCGGTTTCAAGGTCGAAGAACTTGATGCTTCCTGAACTACAACAAACTAACGTTCGGCCATCAGGCGAAATGTCGAACGCACTGCAGTCACCTAGTTTCGAAAAACGATTGGACTGACCGTAAATCCAGACACCAGGTTTGAGTTCGCGTTTAAGCTCGTCCTCTGATTCGCGTGTCGCAGGCCGTTTGGTTTCGATTTGTGGTTTGGCAACTTCGGATGATTCTTTCTCCTGCGCATGGACGCAGCAGGTCGACAAAAAACAAAAGATTGCGCAGACAACAAGAAAGAACATCCGCTGGATGAAAAAAGCTGTATTCATCGCTGGCCTCGAAGAGAATTTGGTCATGATGAACCCTTGGTAGGTTCAACGTTGGTCGGCCAGAATTTTAATGCTCTTGTGCACAGAAATCAAAATAAATGAGCATTGAGTGGGTTTGAATTTTGAAAGTGCCTTCCCCGAATTTTTTGATCCAATCGCGGATCGCTGCGCATAGCGGAATATTCTGCAATTTGAAATGGAAAGCGATTTTTAAACCAATGGATTCAAAATGGGTACGAATACAAGCCTACGCATTTTGGCAATTTCGGAAAACGGGAAGCCGCTTGGCGGGTTACCCGAGTGGCAGACCGCTAACTGCGGGCG
>CAZQQR010000240.1:0-4088 GCA_964595515.1 uncultured Pirellulaceae bacterium | reverse complement strand
TCGTTGCCAGCCACGAGTGACTAGTTGTTCTCGTTGCGAGACGTATTCGGGATCGAGCGATGCCTTGCCGAATTCGCCTTCAACGACGACGGATTCAAAATCTTCGGCAACAATGAACTGGGCGAGCGTCGGATTGCAGCGTATGTGTTTTTCTGGCTGGGCGTGAAGTAATTCCGGGTCAACCAAACCAATTACATAACGAAGGTACAGATCGCTCTCAGTGATGTTCTCAACATCACCGCCGCAAACTCCGCAGAGGTATCCTTCGTCGCATTTTGCCATATTAAATCAATTGATCGTTGGTACAGATTTACTGTTCTTGCAAGCCAAGCACGTCATACATGTTGAAGAGCCCGGCAGTTTGCCCGGCTACATACTTGGCGGCCGCGAGAGCTCCTGCCGCATAGCAATCACGATTACTGGCGGCGACTTTTAGCTCAATCGTTTCCCCTAACATTCCGAATAGAATCGTATGTTGTCCGGGGTTGTCCCCGGTTCGAACGGCATGATAGCCAATTTCATTTCGAGTTCGTTCGCCGATCATTCCTTCACGTCCATGTTGATGAACGGTTTGTCCCATCGCGTTGGCAACGATCTCACCAAACTTAAGTGCCGTTCCGCTGGGCGAATCTGCTTTGTAGCGATGATGCCTCTCGATGATTTCGACATCAACACCTGTGCTATGGTCTTTGAGCGCAGTGGCCGCGGTTTCAACTAGCTTCATGGTTAGATTGACGGCCAGGCTCATACTCGGTGCCCAGACGATTGGAATTTCATGGGCGGCTTGTTTTAGTCGTTCTACCGATTCCGGTTCCAAGCCAGTGGTTGCCATCACCAAAGGAATTTTTTTGTCAAGGCAGTGCGAGATGGCCGCGTCAGCACCAGCGGGATGCGAAAAATCAATGACGACTTCGACAGCATCCGGGTAAGTGTCCGCAAAAGAGATACCTAATTCCTGAATGCCAGAAGCAACACCGGCATCCTGGCCAAGTTTAGGATGATTGGTGGCTTCGACCGCGCCTACGATTTCGAAGTCTTCTGACCCGAGTGCGATGAGGCGAGCCCCCATTCGCCCGGCGGCGCCGCTGATTGCTAGTTTAAGCATAAATGTGACTTTGTTGATGAATGTTGAGAGTCGATCGAGCGCGGCGTTGGATGGGAATTACAAACGCCAATTCGTCTCATTGTTTCAAAATTTCTGGTTGCTGACTACGGGCTCAACTTGATCAACGATTGAGGTTCCATCAACGATTGAGGTTCCAGATCGTAAAATTCAAAAAACTTGCGAACGTCACCCAGCATAAATAGGGAACGAGTAGTCCGGCTGCCAACTTTGAATGTTTGGCAAAGTAGAAAATCGTCAACGCAATGGCGATCCAAAGAACCGTAATTTCAATCAACGCGGCACCTGGGTTCTGCATCCCAAAAAACAGGATCGACCAAAGTGAATTCAGTGCGAGCTGGATTGCAAACAGGATCAGGGCAATCTTTGCGGCTCGAAAACCAGCCTTCAGCCAAACCAACCAAGCAGCAACAGCCATCATCGTATAAAGCGTTGACCAAACAGGACCGAAGATCCAGTTGGGAGGGTTCCAGGTTGGTTTGTTGAGTTGTGGGTACCAATCAGAGAGGCTTGAGCCAGTTGCCAGATTGCCAGATTGCCAAGAAAGGCTGCCAAAAAGCAGATTGCCAATGAGGCGACCAAGACGGCGATTTTGGTTCCCAGCGAATGGGTGCCAAGTGAATGGTCTTGAGTTGTTGCAAAGTCATTTTTCATACGTCGTAAAGCTTATCAATATCTCCCGCGAATCGGGACCAGCGCAGGCCGTGGTTTAAAAATGGTCCGACTGGATTCGCGAGTTTCAGCTTCTGTAAAATTCGTTCACGGCGACTCGAAACAGAATTTTGGAACCAAGAGTCTTTTCAAAACGTAGGAAACACGTATTTGGTGGGAAGCTCAAAAAGACTCACTAAAAAGGGCGGGACGCGAATCTTGGTAAAGCGGACCTATTCGTAAAACTTGAACAGTGTCCAAGAGGTAAGGTCTGCGTAAGTGTTTAAAACAGAAGAGCTTACGAATTCAGTTGTCGCAAATTAAGACAATCATTTGACTGTCAAAGGTGCCAACTCTAGAATACGTCGCTCGATTCGGTGGTTGGTGCGAAAACCGTTTCGTCTCGCCCAGACAACGAATAGAACGGAGAAAAACTATGAAAATGAAGAAAGCGGATGTCAAGCCATTCAAAGAAATGTTGCTTGCCTTGCGTGCTCGTCTGCGAGGAGACGTGTCTACTTTGGCAGACGCAGCGTTGTCCAAGTCGGGCGGAAGCAGCAACAATTCGTCGGTTCCCAGCCACATGGCAGATATGGGCAGTGACACCTATGAACAAGACAATACGATCTTGTTGATGAACAACGAGGGTGAAACTCTGAACCAGATCGAAGGTGCTCTTGAACGTATCGAAGCGGGTGTTTATGGTTCGTGCATCGAGTGCGAAGGGAAGATTCCCAAGATGCGCTTGAAAGCAATTCCCTACACTCCTTATTGCGTCAAATGTGCCAGTGAACTCGAATCTTCCAAATATTGAGTCGGAAGCAACAGCACAAGCAATCCATCAGGGCGAGCGACTTACTACAGGTCACTTCGCCCTGTTTTTTTTGCCCTGTCTGATTGGACTGACAGGTGACCTGTGGACCAAATGGTTCATGTTCAAGACCTATTTCGATCCGACGGTTGCTGACTCAAACGATCCGTCAACCTACGCTGCCCAGTATCCTCATTGGTGGGTCGAAGGCATCTTTGGGATCCAAACGTCGACCAATCCGGGCGCGTTGTTCGGGATGGGAAGTGGGCTTAGTTGGCTGTTCGCGATTTTTTCATTCGTTGCGTTGGCTGGAATTCTAATTTGGCTATTTGCGTTTCGAGGTGCTTTCGACCGTTGGCTGACTTTCGCCCTTGGCATGATTTGTGGCGGCATTCTCGGCAACCTTTACGATCGATTGGGGTTTGGGTTTGTCCAAGGTTATCCGGAATCGATTCGCACGAATGTTCGCGACTGGATTCTGTTTCGATTAGAAGGTGTTCCGTTTTTTGATCCTTGGCCGAACTTTAATATTGCCGATGTGATGTTAGTCACGGGCGCAATCATGCTTTTGATCCACGCTTTCCTTTATGAAATCCCTGATGGATCAACCTCGTCATCCGAATCGGAACCTCTTCCAGTGGAATAGAGGAAATCGAGCGGGCAGATACGGCGGGGCAGGTTTATTAGAATTGTGTTTTCCGTTTGCTGTGTCTTTTTCTTGAATTGACTTTTGAGCATCACATTGGAGTAGACGATCATGTCCGATTTTAGTGAACGACTGATTCTGGCAAACAAAATCGCAATCGCGGCCGGTAAGCTTACACTCAAGTACTTTCAAACCGATCAGTTTGAAGTTCAGCATAAGGGAGACGGGTCTCCGCTAACCATTGCGGATCAAGAGTCCGAGCGTTTCTTACGAGATGAAATCTCTAAAGCGTTTCCCGATGACGGAATCGTTGGCGAAGAATTCGGGGTGACCGAAGGGACGTCCGATTACGGTTGGATTCTTGATCCGATTGACGGAACGAAATCGTTTATCAGTGGCGTGCCGCTGTATGGAACGATGGTGGGTGTCGAGCGCAAAACCGAAGACGGCAATCGCCAATCAATCATTGGAGCAATTTACTTTCCTGGCCTCGACGTTGGAATGTACGCCGAGCGCGGTTGTGGTGCTTGGTCTTTTGAGGGTGATCAAGAGGCGAAACGGGCTCAGGTTTCTAAAAAGTCAGACGCTTCGAAATCAGTCATGCTGACGACTTCCGTGCAAGCGTTCAATGGACGCGGTCCGGAAAATTGCTACGACGATATCGCCAATCAGTTTTATTATTGTCGTACTTGGGGCGATGTTTACGGATACTATTTGGTTGCGATTGGACGCGCGGAAGTCATGATTGATCCCGTGCTCAATGTCTGGGACGCGGCCGCAGTTCAGCCGATTATCGAAGAAGCCGGTGGGAAATTTACCGACTGGAATGGGGTGGAGTGCATCGATGGCGGAAGCGC
>CAZQQR010000239.1:0-8703 GCA_964595515.1 uncultured Pirellulaceae bacterium | reverse complement strand
AGAAATGGTGACTTGCACCGGACCTAACTAAGATCAATTTCGCTGAGTCGGTCTTCCAGCGTAGAAATCAGTTTTCCACGTCTTGGAAATAGAAGCAGCATCAAAACGATTCCGGCAATCAGAATCCCGATTGTGACCTTGTGAGGTTCAAGAATCATGACGACTGCATTCAAGAAGACGCCTCCTTCGATCAACGCCAGTCTTGCGATGTTTTCTGTAGTTAGAGATCGCATGATCGAAGTGATCGCGTTGCGCTGAACTGTTTCACTGTCGGAGCCGCTTTTGTTAACGGCAGCCGAGAACAGTTTGGGAAGCACCAATGAGACGCAGTAAAGTGACACGCCAGCAACCGCCCCGATCAAAGTCAACATCTTCACAGCTGGATTCAGATCATTGAGATCCACAAGTGCGACAAAGATCACTCCCGATAAAATCAGCACTCCCAGCAGCAGCGCACCGGCGACGACTTGGATCATGACGATCGATGGAAGTGCCTGTTGGGTTTGTTCTTTAGTGAGCAAGGCTGATTGCGAATTGAAAAAAGTGATACTGTGAAAGTGTTCGCTTCTGCAAATTTTCTTATGCAAATGCTCTTTTGAAATGTTCTTATGCGATTAGGAGCTGACAAAAACTAGCTTAGTTGTTTGTCGAGTTTGGCGACCAGTTTAGCAGCCAACTGAGGATCGTCTTGCTTAACCAAATGATCGATCACCTGTTGTTTGACTTCAAGTTTCAGCAGATGGCCTTCAAGACTCTTCCAATACTTCTCTCGTTTTTTACCTTCGGACAGGTACAGCTCAGTGACAATTTCTTGCGCTCGTTGAAGCGAAATTGACTCGCGATTGTCGTAGTAGTTTTTGATTACGTTCTGTTGGTATTTCGATCGTTCAGCCACGGAAATCTCAATATTGGAAAAAGGGGTTTGCGGGATGTTCGGCTCAAGTCCGTCTCGGGTTCGTCTCTTATCCTAATTTTCGACCGTCCGACAAACGGACATGACCAATCTTGGGGGTCACCAGATATGTCGATTTTACGGCCAATAGCCGGTTTAGGTCCACGCATAAAATCGGCCAGCGTGTTAAATTGGATTCTACGAAAATACATGCAGTCAAATTGAAACAAAAAGCCGTTTTAGACTGTATCAAAACTGTCTCGACCCTATTTGTCTCCAATTCATGCCAATTGAGTGCCCAACTTGTAGTCATCCCCTTTCCGTTGTGGGGGCGTTACCAAAGTTTTGCAGCAATTGTGGTTCTTCTTTGGCGAATATTGAAACTGAGACGGTAGACGGAACTGACTTTACAAAAGTCAAAGATCAGAACACGAGTATTGAGCCTGGATCAGACACCGAAAGTCTGGACTTTGCGACGCTTCCACCGACTCGCGGCGGCGACACTGCAAACACTCCTACCCAGCACAGTGGCCCGGCCGTTACTGTTATTGTCGGAAGCAAAATCGGCCCATTTGAGATTGTCCGTAAATTGGGACAGGGCGGAATGGGCTCCGTTTACGAGGCTCGTCACGAAGTCACCGGACAATGCGTGGCGCTGAAATTGCTTTCACGTTCTCTCCGAACCGACGACGAAACGATTCAGAGATTTCAACGTGAAAGCCAAATTGCGGCTTCGATTAATCACCCGCGTTCGACGTTCGTGTATCAGGCGGGACAACATGAGGGCCAGTTCTATATCACGATGGAGCTGATGCCCGGAGGTACGCTTTCGGACATCATCAAAACGGACGGTGCGATCAGTGTCGACCGCGCCGTTGACTATGTTCTCGATATGATCTCGGGACTACAGGCCGCCCATGAAGCAGGCATTGTTCACCGCGATCTAAAACCATCCAACTGTTTCGTGGACGAGAATGATCGCGTTAAGATCGGCGACTTTGGTTTGGCGAAATCGTTTCTAGCGGATTCGTCGCTAACCCAGACCGGAACGTTTATGGGGACGCCTCAGTTCGCGGCGCCCGAACAGTTGCGTGCTTCGGATGTTGATGAGCGTGCTGATATTTATGCGATTGGTGGCACGCTGTTCTATTTAATTAGCGGGCGAGCGCCGTTCACGGGTAACGCAGCCCAAGTGATCGCAAGCATCGCTTCGGATACGCCTCCCAAACTCGACACCATTGTTAAAGACGTTCCGCGCAAGCTTGTTCAATTAGTTCATCAGACACTTGAAAAGGATCCAGCCAAACGACCAGCAAATTTAGAAGAAGTCCGGCATGCACTTTTGCCGTATTCTAGCCGGGGAGCGTCGCGAGCCGATCTCGGACGACGACTGGCCGCCTATTTTATTGATCTGCTAACCATCTCGATGATGGGAATGATTGTTGGGCCGATCATGGGCGTCTTTCAGCCGCTATTCGAATCGGATTTCAAAACCGTCAATATTTTCTCCATGGCAATGACCATGACTTTGGCGGTCCTTTACTTTACGGTCTGCGAAAGCCGGTTTGGGTATGCACTCGGGAAATGGATGATGGGATTGCGTGTGGTCGGTCGGACCAACCATCATCCTGATTTCGGTCAAGCATTCGTGCGAGCCACGATTCTTCCAGGTTCAACGTATTTCCTGTCGTTGATCATTGCCTACTTGTTGGAGTTTGACCCGGTGTCGATGGCCTCCGAAGAAGACATCCGTAGGGCGCTTGAATTTCAGATTCTCACGTTGGTGGTTTGGCTGCCAGGTTTGTTGCTGTTTTGGCCAGCCAGAAAACAAAATGGCTATCTTGCTTGGCACGGCATGGTTTCTGGAACACGAGTAGTGCGACTAGCGGGTTCGCTCGAGTATCGACGTCCACGTAAGATTCCAACGACGGTTCCTGTTGTTTCCGGTGAAGCAGATTCAACGAACAATTCGCCAGGGCAAATTGGCGACTACGAAAAAATTGGTCAAATCGGAGTGGCTGCTGATTTATCCACACCGGTATTTCTTGGCCGCGACCCGGGGCTAGATCGGGAAGTCTGGATGTTCCAGGCGGATCCAGCTTCGGATGCACGCAAAGCGATTTCGCGTCCGACGCGATTGAGAATCATTTCGGAATCACAGGATACCGGCGAGCACTGGCGAATTACAGAATCAGTTCGTGGTATGTCGCTGTTTGATTTTGTCAGAGATACCCGTCGGCTCGAGTGGAGGTCTTTCCGTCCGCTGCTGCAAGAGATTGTTTATGAGCTTGCCAAATCTCAAAGCGATGGGACTTATCCTGATTTTCTAGATCAACAATCTGTTTGGATTGACCATTCCGGCCGAGCCCGTTTGATCGACCAGCCAATTTTTGCGACCGAGATTAAGCAAAAACTTTCCGAACTTGGAAATGACGAATCGGTAGATGACGATGATGAACCGATGTTCGAAAGCCCGGAAAAGGTCTCGCCCATCGAACTCGTCCAGCGGCTGCTACAACACTTCATCAAGCATCAGGTTGCTCCCGTTCATGTGCTTGAATTTCAAAAAGAACTTAAAAGCTGTGAAAGTGATGCCGAATCCCTCAAAGCTGTGGGTGAGAGACTTGGGGAACTGGCCAACAGTCCATCGGCGTGGAATTGGGACGATCGACTAGGTGTGCTGGCAGTGTCGACATCACTCGAGGCAGCGATCGGAGCCAACCTTTGTTGGATGGTAGCCACGATATGTGATTACTACCTTGCGTTGCCGACAACGGCTTTAGTGATTTCGATGATCGTTTTGTTTGGTTCCACCGCGTTCACTTTGGGTTGGTTTTTCCAAGGAGGTCCCGCGTTTCGGTTCACTGGCGTGTCGCTGAGGAAAAACAAAACGCTGGAACCGGCTTCGAAATTCCGGATGGCGTTTCGGAATTTGATCTCTTGGCTACCGATGATTTTGACAGGAACGCTCGGTTCTGCAGTCTTTAGTAAGTCATTCAATTTTGTCAAAACCGAGCAAATCATGGCTCAAGCCAACGTCGACTATTCTGTGTATATACTTTTGGTTCCTGCGTTTTTCATCTTCATGATTGCTTTGCTTGGAGCGATCTATTCGATTGCGAGGCCATCGCGTGGAATCCAAGATCTTATCACCGGTACTCGGCTTATTCGAAAGTAGTTTGTGAACAACGAGTGTCAGTATTGCAAATCGAAACTTGTGCTCACCAGCATTCAGCCGGGGCAGAAAATCCGCTGCGCGCGTTGCTCAAAACTGATGATGCATGGTGTGGAGCAAAAAGGATCGGCTGACCGACTGGCTTGGCGAAGTCTCTGGCTAGGGCTGGCTTCGTTTGTTTTATTGTTCTTTACCGGAATTCCGGCGATCTACTACGGCGTCAAAAGCCTATTGAAAATGCGGTTTACGCCTGCCAAATCAAGCGATCGTGCGGCGGCGATTGCAGGAACCGCTTTGGGCGGATGCGTGGGTGTCGTTTTTGGATTTTTCCTCGTGGCAGTGGTCATCATGATCGCAGTGATCTATTCGATGCGTGTCGATACAAGAATCGCAGCGGAGGTGCATGAAACGTGTGCCACGCGATACGATTTTGTCGCGCCTGAATTTTGTAACAAATTCCGAAGCCTTAGCATCCTCAACGGGCGAAGGTTCTATTTCGAATTCCAAGACGACGCCAATGACGAGTGGCTTGAGATTCTGTTGTTGTCCGATCAAGACGCGGTTCAAAACAAGACTGTATTTTTTATGCAGTTGAACGAGCGTCCAGATAACCTTGGAACCAAGACAGAGATTTCGTCCGAGATTTTGAATTGGGAGTTTAGTGGGCAACCGAGCGAAGTTCGCAAACGCGTGTTCGAAGTCGAAATGCTAGACTCGTCAGTCCGTGAGTTCGTTCATTACTTTACCGTTCAATCGGGTAAGGAATATCTGGAAGGGATGTCGATACTTTTCTGTCCCGACAAAGTCGACTTCGACGAAGCTCAAGCCAAACGTATGTTTGAATCGACAAAGTCTGCGACGAAGAAAAATCAAGTCGAGAAATCAAAATCGGACACGGCTCCAGAGCAGGAGCTCGAAACTGAACCGAACACCCCGTAATGGGAATAAGGACTTAGCCCATACGACTGCAGGCTTGCCAATGAAGTTTAACGGCAAGCCGAAGGCAACTGCGTTTCGTTAAACTGTTCGCGCAAGAGTTTTGCTTTGTCGATTGCGGTACTCGCCGGTTAGAAAACCTTCGGTGCTTTGCCTCCACCCAGTCGTCCCGCAAAATCCCGGTAGACTAAATCGTCTCGTATTCCACTGGGCATTCGGGCAACGATCCAAGAAACAGTCGCCCATAAGCCTTTGTTTTAATTCTCGGATCAAGCACCACCACAATTCCCGTGTCGGATTTACTTCGAATCAAACGCCCGAACCCTTGTTTGAATTTGATGATCGCTTCGGGCAGCTGGTAGTCGTTGAATGGGTTTCCACCAGCAGCCCGAATCGCATCCAAACGTGCTTGTAAAAGTGGTTGATCCGGGACGCTGAACGGGAGTTTTGTAATGATCACGTTTTGTAGTGCGTCCCCTTGGACATCCACGCCCTGCCAGAAACTGTCGGTTCCAAATAGCACGCCACGTGGATTTGATTTGAATTTTTCCAGCAATTGAGTTCGTGAAACTCCTCCACCTTGAACGTAAAGAGCGAGGTTTTTCTCGATCAACCACGGAGTCAGTTCACGGACGGCTCGATTCAAAAAATCGTAACTCGTGAATAGTACAAATGCTCGTCCATCGGTTCTTGAAACGAATTGTTTGATCGCATCAATGCACTGCCGTTCGTGAGTTTCACGGTGTTGAGCAGGGCTCGACATATTCGAAACAAGCACCAATCGAGCTTGCTCGTTGTAATTAAAGGGGCTGCCCAGATGAAGCGATTCTGATTGCGTCAGTCCCACTCGATTGCGAAAAAAGTCAAACGATTTGTTCCCGATCGCCAACGTTGCACTCGTCAGGATGCAGCAATCCGTTTTGTTAAACAGGTGTTCTCGCAACATCGGACCGATATCGATGGGTGCCGCCATCAATTTGATATTTTGTTTCCCGTATCGGTTGAAACTTGACTCAACCCAATAAACACCGCCCTCGAAATCCTGCAGTCGCCAGGTTTCAAGTTGACCCGAGAGAACAGTCAGTCGGTCCGCAGCTGAAACGAAGTTCAATTTGTCCGTAGGCTGTTTCATGTTTTCGCCAAACTGACGAAGCAGTTGACTGAGTTTGTCGAGTCGCGGCGAAAGCTCGTTGGCAACGATGCCCGGTTGTTTGACTCGGACGGATTGCGATCGCTTTTTTGCTCCGGAAGAATTCTGACGATCAGCCCAAGTAATGACGTCGCCGAACAGTTCTTCCGCTCGAATCTTGCATTGAATGACGGCTTGCTGTCCGGCCTTTAGATTGTGATGAATCAACAGTCCTTTGTTGGTGTTCTCATTATAAAGTTTGCCGAGTGTGTATTCGATCTGCCCCAGCGAAACACCGATGCCCATATGATCACTGGCAACATCCTGGACAGTGTGGGCTTCGTCAAGAATGACCGTGTCGTAGTCGGGCAGAATGTTGACGCCCAAACGTCTCAAGGACAGATCGCTGAAAAACAGAGCATGGTTTACAACGAGGATGTCAGCATTTTGAAGTCGTTTTCGAGCTTTGAAATAGTGGCAGTCATCGTAAGTCGGGCATTTGCGACCGAGGCAATTGCTGCTGTCGCTTTGAACTTCATCCCACACGCCGGGCATGAGACGAATATCAAGATCTGCTCGTGAGCCGTCGTTGGTTGTGGTCGACCACTTTCGTAGATGTTGAAGTTGATGAAGCTGTTCGTCCGTTGAAAACAAGCTTTCCTTTTTCTGAAGCGCTTGTTTCAATCGCCTCAAGCTAATGTAATTGCCACGTCCTTTGGCGAGCACCGCCGAAAACTCAAGCGGGATGACGCTGTTGAGAAACGGGATGTCTTTTTGAATCAGTTGTTCCTGAAGGCTGATAGTGTGCGTGGAAACGATGATTCTGCGTTTCCCACCGTCTTTGGTTTCCTGGTTTTCCTGAAGTGAAAGAATGGCGGGGACGAGATAACCAAAGCTCTTCCCAACGCCAGTACCGGCCTCGACGATCAAGTGGTTCTTGTTTTGAATCGCTTGAGCGACAGCTTCCGCCATGTCCAGCTGCTGTTTTCGCTCTTCGTAATTCTCAAGCCGTTTTGCGATTCGGCCGTCTTCCCCCAATACTTCTTGAGAATCCACTGATTTTTTCTGGGGTAAAACGTAAGGCTTTTGGAATGATTGCGTCTTGCCGATAGGTCAACGCCGAGACAGGATACAGTTTAGAGCGTTCAAGTCGAATCCAACAGGCAGCAAGCGTGTTCAAAAAGCTTCTTTCCACGATCGCAATGATTGCCATTCCAATGTTTGCTGCGATCCAGGTCCGAAGTCTTAAGCTGCCAGACCTCCACCACCTCTGCGGTGCTTGGGGCTGACTACCACCGACCAATGCATTGGTTTCGATGCATCTGATTTGGCTATCGCTTGTGTTGCCAGCGATGTTCCTAATGCCGTGGGCATCCAAAAAAATGCGTTTGCCCAAGCTCTGGCTGGCGGTCTTTGCATCCGCTTTGATTGGGATTCTGATCTATGTCGGAATCGATCTAGCCCAATTCTTCTCCAACCAAGGGCAAGCCAATCAAGGCACGATGCGAGTCTTGTTCGCCGTCATGTCGATGACCGAATTGCCTTTGATTGCTCTCGCGATTGGAGGCATCATCAATTGGGTTTATTCCAAAAAGCAACAACGAAAAGTGGCTCCCGCTGCTAACGATTCGGAGTCGCAGGTGACTCACTCCCCTTGTCCAGAATGAACAGCTCTCGCGGGCTAGGCAACGCGTCTTCTTCTTAATGTCACCAACAGACCGGCACAGCCAATCACCAAGCAACTACCCGGCTCTGGAACCATTGTTACCGCAACACCACGCACTACGATTCCGCGCGAGGGATCTGGGTCAACCGTGAATCTTTCGATGTCAAAAGTTCCTCCCGTGGAAGCGGCATCAAATCCGAATAACCGAAACATGGCACTGGAGACGTTCGTGAATGAATCAAGGTCAATCGTATGGGTTTCATCTCCAACGAAAACACTACTGTCACTAAAGATCGTCTGGAATCCGCCACTGTCAACTGATACTTGAATGACTGCCTGTGTCGGACCACTATCAGAACGATCGTACTGTAGCGTCATGTTTGTCAGGTCGTATCGTCCCGCCCCCGCCGACCATCCCCACTGAAGGTAGTCGTTAGAGTTTGGGTTAAACGTCGAAGAAGTCGACCAACTACTGGAGTTCAGGGTGATGCCTTGATTGGGAGACAATCCAGGGCCTCTGGAAAACAACAGTGGATTGACGTCGCCAACAAACTCAACGGCAGACAAATCGGGTGAGGGTGCGCCACCCGAGCCATTCGGGTTGGTCGTATCGTATCCCACGATTGTGACTTGAGCCGTTAACAATTGGCTTGTTTGGCTCAGCAAAAAGAAACAGGCGACGATAGTCAGTGGGCGAAGGATTCTGCGGATCATGAATTCTGTGGGGTGAATTGTGAAGGCCAAAGATGGCTGTCCAGAATAGCACGGATCATTTGATATTTAAGGGTGCCCCCATTCGATATTCAGGAATATCGAGGAATCGTTCGTGTATTCGGAATAGTGGACTTCACGAAAAAAGCCCACTGCTTGGAATACAGTAGGCTTGGAGTGGAAGTGGTGGTTCG
>CAZQQR010000238.1:6921-8749 GCA_964595515.1 uncultured Pirellulaceae bacterium | reverse complement strand
TCTGAACCTAAAACCACGGCTCACCGTCGAAACGCTCCAGTTGGTTCTGGACATGCGCAGCGTGCGCTGACACGTAGCGGTCGCGAATTAAATCCCGAGTCGCTTTCTCGTCCATAAAACCTTTCGAGTAGTCCGCGTGGACTAAGTCAATCGTGCCTCTTGCCGAATGAACAAAATGACGAATCAGGTCGATCGGGTCTTCGTCGCCCACAGCACAACGAACTGTCGTTGGTGTCATCCCTGCTTCGCGAAGTGCTGCCTCATCGAGTTCAGAATGCGTTGTTAAGGACGGGCAGCTAACAATCGTGTTGGACTGCCCAAGGCTGATCATGTGGCCAAACGTCGGCGAAAGCGAATCAAAGAATTTTTGAAATGCTTCCCGCTGAATCTTGCCCATGTCAAAAGTAAACAGCGGCGCTGGCAAACCAAGGTAAAGATGTTCCGCCCGATAGTTTGAGTTTGGGTTGGCCTCGATCGAGTTGCACTGAACATCAATGTCAGGATGCGAATTCAAAAAATCTGCCAAGATCTGAGTGTTGATGCATTTGCGCAACATTCGAACCGTTAAGGTCTTCATGCCCTGCATCACTTCGAACGCCGCGTCAGCATTCAGGAAAGCGCCTTTGACGTAGTACACATTCCAAAACATCGTTTGATCCCATGACGGTTCACCTTTGGGAATGAACATGTCGTGATTGCGTCCGATGACACAACCCGCAATCACTGCGCCACAACCACTCAAATCTTTTGTGTAACTGTGGATCACGAAATCAGGTCGTTCTTCAGCGTCTTCTCTTTGCAGAGGACGGTAAAGAAACGGAGTCGAAACCGTTGCGTCAAGAATGACTTTGAGATCATGTTGATGTGCAATTTTGGAGATACCCGAAACGTCAAGCACATAGCCTTGTGGGTTGCACGGCGACTCGAGGTAAACATAAATGTTTCTACCTTGTTCAAGTCGGTCTTTGTATTTTTCCTGTACCGAAGATAAAAATTCCGCAAACTCATCACCTGAAAATCCATCAAACGTTTCGACGGCGATTTCAAGGTTGCCTTGTTTGGCGTACCAGTCATGAATCAGTTGATAGGCACCTCCGTAAATGTTACGGCTGGTGATTAAGATGTCGTCGCGCCCCAACAAATGTGAAAGAGCCGAATCAATCGCCGCCATGCCGCTATTAAAATTCCACGCCATGTATTGGTCCGCGTAAGGACCAGCCTCAAGGTCAACGATATGGTTGGCGAGGCAAACGCTCGTGGGGTTAAGCAAGCGCGAGTAGATCTCCAGCATCAATTCTTTGCCACGAAACGCGTCTTCGATCCACTCCGCACATGCGTAAATATACGTGGCAGTTCGCGTGATAACGGGCGTTGCGGAGAACAAAGCCGTGACGTTGTCGAAAACCGGATAAGGCCCTTTGGCCGTAAACGTTTCGCGTTTGTAGCCCAGCGATTGGTAAGATTTTCTGAAGGGATGTTGCAGCGTATCCAGCACCTTGGCCAGCTGGAACGACAGAAATTTTTTCGCGTTAAAACGCTGAATCCGATCCGTTTGGTCCAGCCCGTTCATGGTATCCAGCGTGAGTCGCCAAAGTTCTTCGATGTCTCCCAAGCTTTGGTACATTCGCTCAACGGTTCGGGCGAGCGTGACGCCATATTCAGAGTCGCGTTCGATTCCAAAATGCTCCAGCTGTTCCTGGACAAGTTCGTCAACGGTCGTCGCCGTCGAAGAATTTCGTCGTGGAGACAATTGCTGCATTCTCTGCTGTGGCGTGGGTGACATGACAAGCCTTCACGGTTGAGTTGATTCGGTTGAGTTGATTCGGTT
>CAZQQR010000238.1:4825-6821 GCA_964595515.1 uncultured Pirellulaceae bacterium | reverse complement strand
AAAAGTAAAAGTTTGATTGCGAAATGTTTGCCCGCGATAATTTTGACTGCATTTACGAAGTCGTTTTTTGAAGCGGTAACCACAATCAGAGTTCGGTCTGCCGCAGCGTCTAGAAAATCACTGCGCCTCCGTTTTCACTAATTGACTTTTTACAAACGCAAGCTGTTCTGGAAAGAGGGGGGCAATCATTTCATCTGGAAGCGTCGTTTGTTTGTTGAACGTCGCCGCAACCATTTGCCCGTCGCGTTTTGAAAAAAACGAAGCCCCAATGAGCGAAGCGCCCGTAAAATCCGCACCGCGCAGGTCTGCGCCAGAAAAATCTGCACCTTCGAGATCACTGTCGCGAAAATTGACATTCGTCAAATTGGCGTTCACGAAGTGGGCGTTGGAAAGATTGGCTTGTGAGAAATCCGCTTCTGAAACATCCGAGTTGATGAACTTTGAATCCCGAAGCGACGCGCCGTTCGCTTTGAGCCCAATCAACTCGCGATTCGAGGCATCGACGCTTCGAAGGTCGCGATTGGAAAAGTCTTTCGAACGAATCAGCTCGGTCGCTAAGCGGCGATCGATTGACGGAACCATGTATCGTTGTTCTTTCCAAGGATCTGCTTCGTTGTGGTAACCGGATTCCGCTTCCCAAAAACCAAGCCGGTCTGATTCGAGGACTTCAATCGTCGAAAGCCATTTGACGCTTTTGTAAAAGTATCTGCCCGGTACGATATTTCGGATGGGCCCGCCGTGCCCAGGTTCCAGTGGCTTACCGTTAACCTGAAGTGCAATCAGCGTCTGTTGCTCAATCGCTGTATCAATCGAAAGCGAGCTGGAATGAAGTCTGTCCGAACGTGCGATAAACGAAAGGAACTTGGCCGAGCTTGTTGGGCTTGCCAGCTTCAAGATTTCAGCCAACAGAACGCCTTTGATCGTGACGTCCAGCATCGACCAGCGGGTGACACAGTGAATGTCCAGTGAAACTTCCGTCTGTGGTAGGTCGCCTAGTTGTTGGAGCGAAAACTGAAGCGGCTTGGCGACAGCTCCTTTGATTTCGAGAGACCACGGCTGGTTGGATGTGGCAGGAGATCGCTCGCCGATCACAGGCCACTTGCCGGGCGCGACAAGTTGTTGTCCTGGAGGGATTCGCTGGCTGGTGTCACTTTGGCTTGGTTCTGGTTTGCTCATTGGAACAAGACGATTTAACGATCTGGCTGAGTTTTTGATGACATTGTCGAATCCGGTCAGGACTGAATCTTATCAGAACTGGCAAGGCTTGCCGAAACCCCACAGCCGGAAACCGGCGAACGTTTTCGGGGGCTGCTTGGCCTATTCTGTTTGCTAAACGAATCTGTCTACTTGATCCAACGGTCGATTTTAAAGAGTCGAAAGGGATTTTGTTTGCTCCAGCCAATTTAGACGCAAGACTTGAGCGATTGCGATCCCGAAACCGCACTTGTGGTCCGGCTCGCGTCGACTTGTTTTCGGGTGAAGGGACGGACGAAGACAAAACTGCCCAGAGTTTCGTCGTGGTCAGAATTTTTGACCAGCTCTCTTGTCCGAAAATTTGAGTGAGTTGGAAGCTTCAATCCCCAAGTAATCTTTTAAGGATCACAGAATGAAAAATATTGCAATCGTTTTTGCAGCAGTCATGGCAATCGGTTTGATGACTTGTGAAGCACAGGCTCAAAACTTCTATCGTGGTCATGGCAACAATTTCCGCGGCGGCGGAACTTCGTTTAGCCTCAGTATCGGCAACGGTGGTTTTTATGGACCCAGAGTCGGAAACTTCGGCAACTTTGGTGGCTTCGGCGGATTCCCGAATTACGGTGGTGGTTTTGGCGTAAGTTACGCTCGGCCGGTCTATGCTCGTCCTGTTTACTCTGTGCCGATTTATCGAGGCTACGGTGGCGGATTTGGCGGAGGTTACTACGGCGGCGGCTATCGTGGCGGATATCGAAGCTGCGGCGGTCGAGGTTGGTAGCCATCTGTTCGGAGTTAGCTGAGT
>CAZQQR010000238.1:0-4725 GCA_964595515.1 uncultured Pirellulaceae bacterium | reverse complement strand
ATATCGAAGCTGCGGCGGTCGAGGTTGGTAGCCATCTGTTCGGAGTTAGCTGAGTGCCATGCTTAGTTTAAATGCTCAGGTCAGTTTTCAGGCGTTAAACCCGCTTGGTAACAGTTCGATTCGCGCTGCGGTTCTTACTTGCTAAAGCACAAAGCACCATCAAAATCAAAAACCTCTGCCAGTAATCTGGCAGAGGTTTTTCTGATCATCGTCCGTGGTCACTATTAGCTGAGCTCGTTGGTGACGGGTTCCATCACTTTGGTGTTTCGCTCTACAGCAAGAACCGTAGTTCGCTGTTGAGTTCCATCGCGACTCGAAGCAACCACAGGGAGGACTTGACGGCGATCAGGAAGGTCAAGACGCAGTACGAACGATCCATCGTTTTGCAAGCGAACGGGTTCACCCCCGATCGTTACATTGGCCTGTGGGTCGGTCGCGCCGTAAACAACCATGTGGGCGTCGACTTGAAAATTAAAGTTCGCGGCATCTTGATTAATGCCAGAGCCAAGCCGCTCAAAAGCAGGGGCATTCATCGGTTGGCGAGATTTTTCTTCAAAGATCGCCTGTAGCTCACAAGACACTGATTTCGCATCGTGACCACCGCTGAGGGTGTAATACTTTTCAACATCGTTCGTGATATCTGTCCAGTGATCATCAAATTCGGCGCCTTTGGCGGACGGCGGTTTGACCTGATTGCTCTTACAGATCAGATGGAATTTCCCTGGAGCCGAGTAGCCGATCGCAATGCGGTAGATTTTGCCCGGGTTTTTATTCTGGATGTACCAGTTGTTAACTCCACTGTGGATTTCGATCTCGTCAACAACTGTTTCAACAGAATTGGTGTTTCCATCGCTGGTGATCTCCAGCAGCCTTAGCACTGGTTTGGCACTGTGCCAGTAGCCGTTGAGAGCTACTTTGGCACGCTGGACGGTTGGTCGGGTGATTTCCCAGTAGGCTTGTAGCCAAAAAGCGTCGCGGACAACGAGAACGACCCGGTCGCTTTCGGGTGGATCGGTCCGTTTACCCATCTTTGTTGCTTCAGCGAGATTCTTGAGGTTCTCCTCGCGTTCTCGTTCTACTCGAATTCGTTTAGCGATCATCGAATCGCTTGGCGATTTAGCCGTCTTGGTTTTCTTGGGCTTGGGTTTTGAAATGCGGGAGGAAGAGACTTTTTCCTTTTCTTTTTGCTTGGCGACTTTCAACAAGGCTTTGACCAATTGGTCTTTTTTCATTGAATGCCAGCCGGTGACGCCTTTTTTCTTCGCCATTTGGGCGAGATCTTTGGAAGTGTGTGCTTTGAGCGAAGCTGCCGTGAACAAGATTGCCTCCAATCTGGGAACCCAGTTTGGTTGTTTCGTCCGGCAGAACGAATCGCCAGACATTTGGTCGCTGTCAATCTCCTAAAGAAAGCGAACCGTAGTATTTAACGGTGGAAGCCCTTCCACTGAACAATGCATCTCGTAGACGAGAGTCGAAAGACAACGGCGGGATAAGCGTCCTCCGAGGCGGGACCGCAAGATACAGACAATACCTACCAAGCTGTCTTATCCACAAATCCATTAGTTCCGCCAGCTCTACGATAATCCAAACTCGTTCAAATTGCAACCAAAAACCTCCCTTAAGACCTGCTTGTTGTCGTTTGTAAGTCCTTTATTTGTAATTGTTTACCTGCTCTGTTCAGATTGTTGTTTAACCGGCACAAGCTACCGAAATTTGGGTCCACATTCTGCGGAATTGGATGGCAGGTCTGATCTTGGCTGAGATTTCCTCTGTCTGGAGTTTGGGAAACTTCGTGAAATTTTTCTCAAAGTTTCCCCGAAGTTCTTGTGGTTTTTGGGGTGTGGAGATAGATTGTTGGCGAATTCAAAGCCGCTATCGCCCCAAAACAAGCCTTTTGCTGAATTGGCAGGTCAAACGTTGGTAAATCCCGTCGATGACCGTTCCCCAATGGCTAAATCCTTGTCTAAGGTCTCGGAAATCACAGCAGTTTGTTTGCTGATGATTGTTCCAGCTCTGATCGGTTATTTTGTCGATCAATGGCTTGGGACTGGCTTCGTTTTCACCCTCTTAGGGTTGGTGTTTGGAATGACTGGTTCGGTTTATCAATTGATGCAACTGGTCCAAGCCAACGAGTCTCGGATTGAAAACGTTGATCTGTCAAAGGTCAAAAAGTTTGAAGACGAGGAAGAGGACGATTGGAATACAAAAGACGATCACGATGACCGCGATTAAGTAAGACTCCTGAATGCAAGTTGCTGTGGACAATTCGGTTCAAACAAAAAGCCTGAGCTTTCGATTGATGATCCTTAGCGCGATCATGGTTGCCACCGCTGTGCTCGTGATTGCAGTTGGTACTTTGTTGGCGGGCACGAGTATTCAAGTTGCTTTGATTGCCTTCGTTGCTTGTTTTGTTTCGGCGCTTCTGGCGCACGTGGCTGGCGAGTATCCCAAGGGTGAGCTTTATATCCAAGCAAGGATGGCGCTTCAGATCGTTGCGAGAACACTGCTCCCATTTGTTGTTGCAGTATGGGGGCTTTATTTTGCTGAACCACCGCTCGAAAAGAGTTTGGTTTTATATATGATCTTGTTTTACTTGGTCGGGCTTGTTGCCGATGTGCAGCTAAGTCTCGGTCGAATAAAAGCCGAAAGTGAGTCGATCAATTGAGACCGGGCAGCAAGAATGCCTTGTTGAGCCAGTTGAACAGCGATTTTAAGGGCGACGACAGTCGATGACATACAACAATCCAACCGTCGATGACGAAAAGCACGACGACGAAAAGCATGATCCCCAAGATGGGGCTGCCAAAGATGGTCATGGAAATGATGACCATGAAACTGCTGCGCACGATCATTCGCATAGCGAAGGCCACGAGCACGGTGTTGCTCACGCTGGCTCAGGTCACTCTGAAAAATCCGGCATTGAACGATCGATGGATTACTACTTGAGCCCTGACCATTTGATTGGTCACGTTCAGGACGCCCACTATTTTGAAGGTTTCGGATTCAAGCAAAAAATAGATGAGAAGACGGGCGAGAAGGTTGACACCTTCGAGAAAAACCAAATCAAGATTCCTTGGATTTCTCCTTGGACCGAAGATAAACCTTTTATGGGCGAGAACGCTGCAGTAATTCCGTTCACGCCCAACGATTTTGTCGGCCCTGCAACGTTTCAGCCTTCCAAGTTCGTTATTCTCGAACTCATTGGTGCCTTGATTCTGTGTGCGGTTTTTATTCCATTTGCTCGCAAGATTCGCAATGGTGATCGGCCTACAGGTCGGCTTTCCAATATGCTTGACGCAACGCTTTGTTATGTCCGCGACGAGATTGCCCTCCCCGGGATTGGCTCGCAGGACACCAAGCGATTTTTGCCATTCGTCTGGACAATCTTTTTCTTTGTCCTCGTCCTCAACTTGATCGGGATGGTTCCTGGTTTTGGGGCCGCGACCGGTTCTATATCTGTAACAGCTGCTCTGGCACTTGCCGTGTTCTTTGTCGTGATGGCAACTGGTATGAAAAAAATGGGAGTGGTTGGGTTTTTGAAAGCTCAGGCCCCTCATCTCGATATTCACCCAGCTCTCAAGTTGATTTTGGTTCCGATGATTTGGGCGATCGAAGTGTTTGGTTTGATGATCAAGCACATGGTTCTTGCCGTTCGATTGTTTGCCAATATGTTCGCCGGTCACTTGGTGCTCGGTGTCTTTGTCGCCTTCATTGGCGTTACTTGGGGGTCTTCGATGGTTTACGGGGTTGCCCCGGTAACGATCTTGGCGTCCATCGCAATTAGTGTGCTTGAATTGCTTGTTGCATTCATTCAAGCCTACGTGTTTGCGTTTTTAACTTCGTTGTTTATCGGTGCGGCGATTCACCCGCACTGATTTTGAATATGCTTTTTGATCAAGTACTTGCACATTTGCACTTGGAGAATTTTGATGGTTAGGTTTTTGTTCACGTTGATGTTTGTTATGGGTGGTTTCCTGTTTTGCTCACCAACGTTTGCTCAAGAAATTGGAGTTGATGGATTGCTGCTCGGCCAAAGCGGCGTTGAGTGGAAGTTCAAAGCGATTGGTGCGGGCATCGCAGTTATTGGTGCAGGACTTGGAATTGGCAAAATCGGAAGCTCAGCATGTGAAAGCATCGCTCGTCAGCCAGAAGTTGCCGGTCAAGTTCAGGGTGCCGGTATTATCTTTGCTGCTCTGATTGAAGGTGCTGCTTTTGCTGCCATCCTTCTTTGTCTTGTATTCTAAATTGGTTTTGCGTTGTCGTTACACGTTGTAGCGACAGTTCATTGATCAGTTAGTTCGAAGGTGATGACTATGTTGACTGACCGTCTGATCAACACGGCGATATTGTTGGCGGCTGAGGGTGGAGCGCACTCTCATCCTCCACTGCAGTTTCGCGTTGACACATTGATTTTCTCGCTGCTCATTTTCATGGGGCTGGCTGCGATACTGTTAAAGTTCGCCTGGAAGCCGATCATGGAGGGCTTGGATGCACGAGAGAAAAAAGTTGCGGATAACATTGAGAATGCTCGCCTTGCTAAAGAGCAAGCCGACTCAAATTTGAAGCAATACGAAGAAAAGCTCGCGGGTGTCAACGACGAGGCCACTGCAATTATTGCTGAGGCGAAACAGGACGCGCTTGCGGCCAAAGACAAAATTGTCAGCGAAGCCAAAGACGAAGCAAATCGCGAACGTGAAAAAGCGTTTGCAGATATCGCTTCGGCTA
>CAZQQR010000237.1:0-8836 GCA_964595515.1 uncultured Pirellulaceae bacterium | reverse complement strand
CAAGTGCGTTGTTGGCGACGGTGGTAGTGAAATTCTCATTGGTTGAGTATTTCGGTAACTGGTTATGGGTTTAAATAGATGTACGAAAATCGCGATCGTTGATCGCGAAGCTTGAATTGGGATTGGGACGATTATGAGTCAAAGCATGTTTTATGCTTGTTTGCCGTGGGCCATTTTGATGGTTGTGGCATTCGTTGTGGCTCGAGTTTTGATTTGGGCGAGTGGAGCGAAAATGCAACTTGCTCGGCTGAAATCAATCCATCGCTGTGAAGAAGGAAGCGTTCAACAATTGAGCTTTGTTTTGACGCTGCCCTTCTTCTTGATGACTCTGATGCTGATCGTTCAGACAAGTCACATCATGATCGCCAACATTTTCGTGCAGTACGCTGCGTTTGCGACGGCGCGGTCAGCAATCGTTTGGATCCCTGCCATCTACGAGTCAGAACGGGCCAATGAGATTAGCACTTATTCAGAGATCAACACTGAGCCAGACCCGGTCACCGGAGAGACGACGACTCAGTATCGAATTTCGATGAATACGGGAAGCAAAAAAACCAACATCATTTCCCGGGCTGCAATTTTAGCTTGTATGCCTTTGGGACCGTCGCGAGATTTTGGGAATGAATTAAGCCCCGGCTGGCAAACCAAACACGAAGCATTGGTCAAGCTTTATCGTGGGCTGGATCCTGGCGCGTTTGATAACCCAAAATTTGAAGAGCGTCTCCAAAACAAGCTTGCCTATACGATTCAAAACACGGACATCGATTTGACGTTTTGGCACCGGCGAAATCATCACGAGCGGTGGAGAGAACCGCCCCTTGATCTAGATTTTTTCAGCTCGAACGAATTGGGCTGGCAGGATCATTTGACAGCAAACATTAACTACAATTTGTCGTTGCTGCCGGGCCCGGTTCGATTTTTCGGAGGGAGAAGTTCGGATTCAGATTCAGGAAGTGGTTCCGACGGTGATGTCGACAACACGGGCAATAGCTACATCTGGGTCATCAATGCGAGAGCAACGATGGGCATCGAAGGTCAAAAACCAATCTGGTACATCCCCCATACAGATGGTGGTAACCAATGATCAGATTTTTTGTTCAACTGCACCAAAATGAAAAAGGCTCAATCAGCATTGCGTCTGTGTTCAGCTTTATCTTCCTGACGATGGTTCTCGGGTTGGTGATCAACATTGGTCGCCATGCCGATCGCAAGATCAAGCTTCAAAATGCTGCCGACGCGGTTACTTTTTCCGGTAGCGGCGTGATGGCGCGGAGCATGAACACGTTGGCTTTTACTAATCGGTTGTTATGCGATGTATTTGCTGTGACGGCCTATTTGCGAGAAGCCAGAGATCGGAATGCGGAGCAGCTGTACCCACCGATCCTCGACGCCTGGGATCAAATGGCGTCTGATTTCCAAAATGCTCCTTTGGACAAATTTGAAGCTTTGGCCAATGGCATTCCTGGTAAAACGCCAACGGAGCGGAATCTGATTCAAGTCTTCTCCGAGCAAAACGCAGCGATTTCTGAGCAACTATTGCCGGTGGTTGAGCAGATCCTTGCAGATGACATGATTCCTGAATTCCAACGAGCGTTAGTTGACGCTACGCCGAGACTAGCGAATCTCGCAGCCAACGAGATTGCCAATCGCCACGGCCCCAGCAACCGTGGGCTCAATAATCACGAGATGAAGGGACTCATGTGGCAAACCGATGGTGAGCCATTTGAGGGACAAACTTCAACCGGTTTATCTCAACTTCCTGTCCATGATCCGATTTTTGACCAAACAGAAGACCGTCAAAAGTACTTTGACCGTGCGGTACGTCAGCGAAAAAACACCGCCGAAATCTATCTGGGAATCCTCAACAACTCCATGTTTCGAAGGGTTGATGGTTCGATCTGCCGGTACGGAGAAAACGGCGTTGCCAAGATGTCGCAGTTTGGAAACCTGTGGCGTGGCTTCACGAGAGGGTATTTAAAAGAGCTTTTGGAAGAAGAATACCCCCAAAGTAATCTACTGTTTCAAATCCGAATCGCTGATTTCTCAAATGGTGACAAAGAAGCTCTTACCAGAGATTACATGTTCGTTGGAACTGCCTACTGGAAACAGATGCCTGAAAGAATGCCGGGACTGTTCAAAAATCCAATGGACGCTGACAGTGTGGCTTTTGCGCAGGCCCAGATGTTCATCATGCGACCGCGAATGATGGAGGATTTGTGGGAGTCAGAGCCGGAATACAGGTACAAAGGTTTCGGTACCAGTGCCGCACGAGATTTAATGAACCAAAACTGGGACGTAAAATTGGTTCCGGCTAACGCTTATCGAAATCATGAAATCATCCAATCGAATCCGCATGGGTTCGACATCCAAACTCCCCAGTTCGGCGATCTGACGATCGAAGACCTTCGCCATTTAATTACTCACTAGCACAATACATGGCTTGTTTAAAACCCACTTTTGAATTGCATCGAGAAACGCTTCGATCTGACCGAATAGCCGGTCGAGTGATTGGAGAATCCTCGCGCCGAGGGGCCGCGCCAGTCGAAATGACTTTGGCGTTGCCGCTGTTGATGCTAATGATGGGCGCGATCATGGTCTTTGGGATCAACTCATGTTGGAAGCTGCGAACAGAAATTGTGTCGAGAGATGTGACCTGGCGAAATCGGCATCCACACAAGGGCCACTACAACTCAAATCACGATGTTGAAAATGAAGAGTGGACCAATATCGAGGATGACGACGGCAGAAACAAAGAAGTCTCGATTCGGGCTGGTGGGGGACCGAGCCTCTCAAGCATTAGTAATGAACAGATTGTTCAAGCACCGATCATTCGGGGGACGTTACCCGTCATCGACGTCAATTCTAACCTCTTGGATCTTTCTAGATCGGTTGACGAAGGTGAAGCGCACATTGTCCGCGAACCGACGGTGCTTCCTGTGATTGGTGAGGTTAATTTCACAACGAAGCATTCTTTTATCGGCGATATGTTTAACCACAGCATGATGGGAATTGGGCAGAACTGGGATCGTCGATTCCCGCACTTGTATGGAACGGATCTTGATACGCTTTATGATGATTCGGATATTCAAAGCGCCATTGAAATCGTGAAGAACGCCAGAGATCCTGCGTGTTTGGCCATCGACGAAGACGAAGAGTTCCAACGAGATCCAATTCGACAGAGCACGCGGCCCAATTGCCGCTATCCTGATTTTCATCCCCGAATCAGTTTTTCCCGGTGGAGACGAGAAGGGTACACTCGGGATCATGAATGGGTAAAAGAAAACGTAGTTGATCCACTTGCGACGGGGGCCATTCCTCGTGTTCCCCGGACCATGGTTCGGTCTACGATCGGACTTTATCGTCGCCTTCAAGCCTTGGAGACTGAGCAGGCTCAGATCGACCAATGGGAAGAGTTGATCAATGAACTCGAGGAATTCTTGGGCACGCTTTAGTTGATTTGCTCCCTTAAGCGAACGCCTAGGTTTAGTTTTACGAATTTTCATTTTAAGTCTGGATGATTCTTGGCGGAGAAATTGGAATCCGAATCAGCGGGCAATACCACTGTGGCAGACGCCGTCAGTGACGCCATCAATCAGGATCAAGCCAACCAAGACCAGCTCAGTCTTGGTCAAAAAGTATCTGAATGGACTAGCAACTTCCTTGGCACAGCCGTCGTTGTTTTAGTTGCGATCGTTTTTGGATCTTACTTGGTTTCCAGCTGGCAATTCGACGATCAGCCGCCCTCGGTTACAGTCGCAGAAGTCGTTGGCGCTTGGCCTCAATTGGAAAAATGCTCGCTCGAATTTGGCGATTCAACAGTTCAACTTGAGCGAGAGAAATTTCTCGGGACCAAAAACGAAGTTTTGGAAAAGCTAACGCTTGAATGCCGAAAAGCTCTTCAATTAAAGGCTTCACCAGTAGCAGCGGTAGGCAAAGCTGAACGCGCGATGATTGAGCGGATGGATGGTGAGCAAGCGGTCGCTCAAGTGGCCGGAGAATGGCGGATCTATTTCGTTGCGGAGCTTCCGGGCAGCGGCCAGTTTCCGCAAGTCATTGGGATTCGGGACGACTGCGCGAATCCTTCTTTGAAGTCCGAAAAAGTAGCCACAGCCGAAACCGATTGGCCAAGTTCTCGATTGGTGACTTGGGGTGTTGCAATGCCGGTCGAGAAGGAATCCTGGACGACTTATATAAGTAAAGCATCTACTGGTAGTTCTCAATTAGGTGTTCAAGGATCGCTAGTGCCAACAGACGCGAAACGTACTTTGGGCATGTGGGATCCAAATCGAGCATCGGTGGTGGGGTTTTCAGGGGGCTCACTAGCAGATGCGAAACTGTATTATTTGGCATTGGCGGAGAAGAATGATTGGAAAATCGTTTCCCAATGGCATCAAAGTGGGAATAATTGGAACGCTAGTTTCGCTTCCAATGCAGAATCGAAGCTTGAAGGGATTCAAGTTCGGTTGCACGTGAATCATAATCAACCGCTGAGAGGGTTGGTGACTTTGACCGCTAGGCGGCATTCAAAGTGACGAACTCAAAACGACTCAAAGCGGAATTTTTTTGGAAGTTGGAGTAGCAAAGAATGAACAATTGGATTGGCTTGTTGATTGCTTTGTCACTTGCGATCGTGGCGGGTGTTTTAAATTGGAAATATCTCGAACGCAAAACGACGGAAATCGAAATGGTTTCCTTTCTCGCGGTTGGAGATAACGACCGGGTCGACGCAGGCGATCTATTTCAAGAACGCAATTTCGTATCGCTCGATATCCCTCGAAAAAACGCCAGCTATCTCTCGGACGCCGCGGTGTTTTTTAAAGACCGAGCAACTGTGGTCGGCCGGCCAGCCCTTCGCAACTACCGAAGTGGCGACATTGTACTCTGGCACGAACTGAAAACGCCTCCTGCGGAGCTAAATCTCAAGGATGGAGAAGCACTTATGTGGGTCCCGGTCGGTGGAAGCTTTGTGCCTTCGTTAATTACACCCGGCGACATCGTTTCTTTTATCGTCCCGAAACCAGGCAAGATCGTCCGCCGCGGTGAAGTTCCAATCGAAATGACACAGTCCACGATTCAAAATGAAGACAAATGGAATCTCGAGGGCGAAGATTCAAAAAATGACTTGGTGATGATGACGGCGGGCACCGAGGAAATTGGACCGTTTCGTGTTGTCTCGGTTGGCGGACGGCTGGGAAGCGATCGAGTAGCCCGACTTTCGGGCGGCGATTCACCGACTCAGCAGAACACTCTTGGCATCGCGCTTAAACGTAAAAGTAGAAACAGCAAGGAGTTCGAACAGATCGCTGTTGATATTCGAGATCGCGTTTTCTCTTCCGGGTTCCGTCACGCAGGTGTCGTGCTTCATCCGCCCGAAAGTGCCAAAGAAGCAAAACCAATTACGTTTAACAACAATTAGTGAATCAAAGAAACAACAATCGCCGGTCAGGAATTAGTCGTAGGTCAATAGGTAGTCGTAAGTCAATGATTTGTCGTAGGTCAAACAAACTGGCGTAGGTCAGGCTGTGCCTGACGATTCCGAATATCGAATCCCAATACCGTAGGTCAGGCTGTGCCTGACACAGTCGAGTTCACGTCAGGCACAGCCTGACCTACATTTTTTTAAGCGTCAGGCACAGCCTGACCCACATTTTTCAGCGTCAGGCACAGCCTGACCTACAAGCAAACCTCACCGTTGGCTTGCTACAGCGCGGCAGTAAAACATGTTCTGTTTGGGAACCAAAGTTGAAAATCTGGTTTAACAAAATCAACGAAAGTCGTCGGTCCATCTTTGAGATTGAGGACAAAGACGAGAACGACAACACGATCGATGTTGAGATAACGATTGGCCGAGACCCCTCGAACATGCTGGTGCTCGAAAGCCCTTTGGTTTCTCGTCGACATGCGGTTGTACGAAAAATCGACAACCACTTTGAGATCGAAAACGTCGGCTTGAATGTCTGCATGGTTGCCGAAGCCGACGTGGGTGTGGGTGAAACGGTGACTTTTCAAAGCGGAACCCCAGTTCGAATTTGGCCCTATACGCTTAGTTTCGAACTAGAAACTGTTCCTCAGGTTAGTCGAAACGAATATGACGCTCATGTTCGCAAAGTCATGGCAAACCTTGAGCAGAGAATTCACCGGCAATTGCTGGAGCGTCTGGATTTGGTTGGGATGGAAAGCTCCAGAACTCCGGACCAAAATAGTATTCTCTTGTTGGAGAATAACATAGAAGACTGCTGCCGTGAGATGGCAGTGTTTTCGGAAGAGAACGAAGAACTGCTGGACAGTGTTGTGGGGTTGGTGCTCCGTGACATGCTCACCAATCAGATCATTCTCGAAGGCTCTCAGGATTCCAAAGAAACAAAACCAGCGGCTTTAACGAGTAACGAATTCGATGTTCCGGCGACATTGATTCCCGAACGCGAAACCGAGCTTCAAAATCTGATGCGGATGATGAAGGATAAACTTCAACTGGAAACCGCGTCCGATACGAGTGACAAAATTCGTATTGTCGAAGACAAAACGCTGACGGTGTTTCCCCAGTTGAAGCGATTTATTCACGCCGAGATGCGTCGTTACATCATTCTTCGTGCTTTGAAGAAAGACCTCAAGGATACGGTGTTTGGTTTTGGGCCACTTCAGGATCTTTTACGAGTTCCAACGATTACTGAAATCATGGTGGTTTCCAGTGATCAAATTTATGTGGAAACCGATGGCGTGATCGAGCGATCAGGTCGCCGATTTATTTCGGATCATGTGACTGAGTCCGTGATTGAGCGGATTGTCGCGCAGGTTGGACGGCGAATCGACAAAAGTCAGCCGCTTGTGGATGCTCGGCTTCCAGATGGCTCACGTGTCAACGCGATCATTCCGCCATTGGCGCTTCGTGGTCCCTGTTTAACGATCCGGCGTTTTCCGACTCAACGGTTGACGATCGAAGACTTGATTGACAAAGGAAGTCTGACCTCTTCTGCCGCTGCGTTTCTGAGAGCCGCAGTTGGTAACAAGCGAAACATTTTGGTCAGCGGCGGAACGGGTAGTGGAAAAACTACGATGCTCAACGCGATGAGCAGCTTTATTCCTCACAAAGAACGCATCGTCACCGTTGAAGATACCGCCGAGCTGTCGATGCATCAGGAACACGTTGTCACGCTCGAAACCAAGCCCGCCAATGTCGAAGGTCAGGGTGAATATACCGCCAGGGATCTCGTTCGAAATGCACTTAGGATGCGACCCGATCGTTTAATTGTCGGCGAGTGCCGCGGCGGCGAAGCACTCGACATGTTGCAAGCGATGAACACCGGCCACGACGGTTCGATGACGACCGTTCATGCCAACAGTGCGACGGAAGTGATCGAGCGATTGGAGTTGCTGGTTTTGATGGCTGTGGAGCTTCCGATTCGAGCGATTCACCGTCAAGTCGGATCGGCGTTGGATTTGGTTGTTCAGTTAACGCGAATGCAGGACGGCCGGCGGATGGTTACTCAAATCGCGGAAGTCGAACGAATGGACGAGGATACCGGTGACTTGATCGTGACGGATATCTTTAACGCTCGAAACGGCGTATCGCTGGAGCCGACTGGTTACTTGCCAACATTTGTGGATCAACTGGTTGACAAGAACTTGCTGGACCTTCGATTCTTGTATAACGAATCCAAACAAATCGAAGCCCCAAAACCCCGTCGAATTTCACGAGCAAAGACTCCGCCAACCGGTGATTTGCTTCCGCCGACAAAATAGAGCTGTGAAAGCTATAGCGAATTAAAAATTAGGGAGCCCGCGTTAGTAGAGTGGCAAAAGATTAAGAATTGAGACTTAGCAATCTAAGTAATAGAAAAAGCAGCAAGAGAAATTTAAACCGCGAATCAAATTGAAAAGACCGTTCGAACGTCATGTCTCCTGAAACATATTTATACAGTGCCATCATGGCCGCCGCTGCCGGCGGACTGACTTGGTTCAGTCGTGATGTTGTCGGGATTGCGCTCAATGGCATAGAAAAAGACGTTCAAGAAAAATTGAAGGCGATGCGTCTGTCGGTTCCGAACCTACGAGCGTATTTGACCGGCTGGATCTACATTCTGGCGATCATCTTTTTGTTGCTTTGGTTCGGATACAACAAACCAATTTTTGCGCTGTTGGCTTTGATGTTGTTAGGCCCACTGCCTTATTACATTTTGGCAAAAATGGCGTTTGAGCGAAAACAAAAAATCGAAGATCAGTTATCGGGGAGCATGACAACATTGTCTTCCGCGATTCGGGCGGGGCTTTCGATTGCTCAGGCACTTGAGATTCTCGCCGAGCAGTCACCCAGACCGATCAAGCAAGAGTTCCAGCACATGGTCGGGCAATATTCCATGGGCAATACGCTTCAGGAAACGTTGTTAGAAGCCAAGGAGCGATTAAAGAGCGAGAACTTTTCCATGTTTGCGGCGGCAATGCTGGCCAGTCGTGAGAGCGGCGGACGACTGAATGAAACGGTGGAACGAATCGCTGATTCCGTTCGTGAGTTCCAGCGTCTTGAACGAAAGATACAATCGGAGACGGCTCAGGCGAGGAAGTCAGCGGTTTATATGGCGCTTGCTCCGCCAATTATTTTACTGGTCTACTATTTTGTAGATCCAATCAACACAGGGCGGTTGTTTACGACGGTGCCTGGGCAAGTGATTTTGTCGGTGGCGGTCGTGTTTGATGTGGTTGCGTTTTTGTGGGCACGGGCGATTTTGACTCCGGATATTTGAAATCGGTTGCCTTGGTTTGTTTTTATGTTTCGATCGAATTTTTGATTTGAGATTTGAGATTTGAGATTTTAATTCTAGATCTGAAACTTGAATCTGAA
>CAZQQR010000236.1:0-8926 GCA_964595515.1 uncultured Pirellulaceae bacterium | reverse complement strand
TATGACCACGATGGGTCTCAAACAACCAGCGATCTGTTCCTGTTTTCGGTGACAGACGGCACAACGACACTGAATGATCAGTTTGATTTTGCGGTCACTCCTGTGTCCGATGCAGTCAATGCGATTGCGGACAATTACGAAGTTGACGAGGACAGTCAATTGTTGGCAGATTCAGCCACTGGTTTGTTGTCCAACGATTCGTACCAAGGTAGCCAAAATGTCATCGTTTTTGAGGCTTCCAATACGTCCAACGGAAGTGTTTCCGTGGACCAAGATGGAAGTTTCGTCTACAGCCCACAAAACGGTTTCAAAGGACAGGACAGTTTTTCTTATGTTATGGGAGAAACGCACTCTGCGCTAACGAATTACTTTGGTCTAGATCCGAACCATAACGATCTCGTTGGTGGCGCAACAGCAACGTATGTCGGCGCATCCTCAACCGCTGGTGTGGTCGGCAACGGTGTTCAATTCGATGAGACGGATGACTACGTACTGCTCGAAGATGTGACATTAAGCAACAACTTGACGATCTCATTCGAGTTCAAGGTCGATGATCTTTCCGGAACTGGGCATCAATACCTCTTAAGCCGTGGTGGATTACGGGATGTTGATAGTCTCAATATTTACATGGGAGAAGCGTTCGGGGTTTCATCCAACCTCTTGCGAACTGTTGTTTCCGATGGAGCAATCGGTGACTTGGATGTCAATGTTGGAACGCTCAATTTGGACGATGGCAACTGGCATACTTATACATTAGTGATCGAAGATGGAGTCGGGGCAAAAGTCTTCATTGATGGAGCTTTGGAGGCGTCAGGGAGTGCCGCGAGCATTTCTGGCGGCGGCGATATCTATTTAGGATCCCGAAGTGACCAGTCGGCTTCTCGGTTCTATAGCGGGGCGCTTGATTCAGTGCGGGTTTTTGATCAAGCGCTTTCGGATTCAGAAGCCGCAACTGCTGGAACGAATTTGAGTGTGGCCACCGTTACGATCGACGTCAATGAGATTGCCCACGATGACGTGTATGGTGTCGAGTCAGGTGGAACGCTTGTGGTGCCAGTTGGCGAAAGCTTGCTGTACAACGATTTCGACAAACCTGGTCTTTCTGTTTCCGTTTTGACTAATCCATCGGAAGGATCTGTGGTTGTCAATGCAGCCGACGGAACTTTCACGTACACCCATGCGGGAACGTCGAGTTCAACCGATTCATTTGTTTATGAGGTAAGCGACGGAACCGATACTTGGACTGCGACTGCTTTTATAGAAATTGACGAATCAGGCTTAATTGATTCTGGAGAGTTTCTGGTCAACGCCAATGAAGGTGGCGGTACTCCTGAGGCTGAACTTCAAGATACCCATTTGACTGCAGGACTTTTCAGCCAATCCGCTGTGGCGGCTGCTGAGAACGGTGATTACGCGGTCGTGTGGACCGGGACCGATGGAACGAGCGAACAAGTTTACATGCGGTTGTTTGACTCTAGCGGGACAGCCATTTCTGATGCCATGCAGGTCAGCAATCAAGTCGGTATCAATCATGCGGCAAGTGTTGCCATGTCGGCTAGTGGTGAATTCGTTGTCGTTTGGGAAAACGAATTTGATTCAGCCAGTGACGACGGCACGCCAAACAGTATTTACTTTCAGCGTTTCAACGACGACGGCACGAGAAACGGATCGGCTCAGGCTGTGACGACGGACGGGAGTTTTACCAGCGGATCCCAAATTGCGCCAAGCATTGCGATGAATGCCTCCGGTAGTTTCGCGATTGCGTGGGAAGGTGAAGGGCCTTCGACGTCCGGTGGTGGGTTTGTCAATGTTTTCGACAATGCTGGAAACTCGATCTCTGGCGGTCCAATGGACATCGATTACCCCGGTGGCAATGTCGGTGACGATGTCATGGTTGCGATTGGTGACGACGGAACAGTCGTGGCGGCAATGAATGACAACCATGGAATTGAATTTCGAGTATTCGAAAAGCAGGGTGACGGAAGCTATGACGGAAGTCTGGGTGAGAGTTTTGTTCTCGGACAACGGTTCCACTCAACCAAGAACGTATCATTGGCAATTACGCCTGATTCAAGTTCGTTAGTGCTCGCTTACGAGGGGCAACTCTTAGACGGTGGTGATTGGGACGCGCGCGTTCAGGTTGTCAGCCTTTCCAATATCGATACCATTTACGGCGCCGACACTATTGTTGCGGGTGACCAGTACAGCCCGTCAGTCGACATCGGCCATGATGGGATCGTGGTAGTCACTTGGAGCGGGAATGGAACGGGCGATTCGGATGGTGTGTTCGGACGCAAGTTCAAGATTGAAACCGGCAGTACCGGCGATCAATATTTGCAAGCGGTTTCCGAAGTGTTCTCGATTAACGAAACCACCAGTGGCGTCCAAGAAGGTGCTTCGGTTTCGGTCATTGATGGTTCAAATTTTGTTGTCGTTTGGAATGGTGAAGGCGTCGGCGATAGCGACGGCGTATTTGCAAGAAACTTTGGGAATCAATCAGGGTATGCGGTCACTGGTAGAGTCGTCGAAGACGTGGACGGCAACTCACGACTTGATGATGCAGTGGGCGTGACTGGAGCAAAAGTCCGACTTTATCACGACACCAATGGCGATGGCCTCAAAGACAGCAATGATCGCATCGTTCGCGAATTCACGACAACAGATTCGCTGGGGAGCTACAGTTTCGACGGACTAAAATCCGGTGAAACGTATTGGGTTACGGTTGATTCCAAAACGATTACTGCCAGCACAGGGCATCATGGTTCGAGCGACGATGCTTGGGCAGAGCAAACTTATGGAGACGGTGGAGTTAAAGTTGGTGGTCTGTTTGCCGGGACTTCTGACAACTTCGATGACTTAACCACTTCCCAACACGTTTCTCGAATCGAAATTGCAGACTCCAATTACACCGACGTTGATTTCGGGTTTAGTTTTAATGTGGTCAGCAATGTTGGCGGTGGCGGGACGGAAGACCATGATACGTCGGATGATGCACTGCCAGTTGGTTCTCAGAACGAAAGAAGCGTACAAGGCTCGTTGCGGCAATTTATCAGCAATGCGAACTCAGTTGTCGGTGGCAACCAGATGCGATTCGTTCCAGGTGCAACGACTTCGATAACCGACGGAACGGATGAGTGGTGGAAGATCGCGATCACGGCCGCGCTTCCTGAAATAACGGACGCCTATACAACGATTGATGGTCGAGCTTTTGACAACGCTGATATCGTTTTCGATGCTGGTGACGATTTGGATCCGTCGCGAATGAATTCCAATCAAGCGAAACTTGGTTCGGCTGCATTGGGGGCCGATGGAGTTGCTTCAACCGCAGATGATGGAACGTTGACAGTTGGAACAGGTGTCGATGGTGTTGATGGAACTGGCGATGAAAGAACCATTGGCGAACTGGATGCTCCGGACCTGGAAATTCGTGACGAATTTGGCATCCGTGATGGCTTGGTCGTAAACGCAGCGAACGTCGAGATCGCTTATCTTTCGATCAATGGGTTTGGGTTCTGGGAAGACCCTGAAATTCCGGATGCCCAAGTTACAGTGCTTGAAAATGGCGACAATGTGTGGATTCACAATAACGTTATTGGTGCGACCGCCCATGAATTTAGTGCGCCAGCAACAGCGGCCTTTTCCGAGCACGGAATTGTCGTGTGGTTGGCTGATGATGGAGTGATTGAAAACAATCTAATCTCATTCAATGAACATGGTGGAGTTCGGTTTATTGGCAACTCCAATGGATCAAATTTTGTTGAACGTTGGATCATCCAAGGCAATGAAATTGGTGACAATACTTCAGCCGACACCCTGCGAGATGGAATCACTTTGAATATGGCGCGGGATATCGATATCCTCGGCAACTACATCAAAGGCAACTATGGAGGCGGGATCGATCTCTGGAACTCCCCCGGAAATGTAAGGATCACCAGTAATACGATTTCTGGCAACGGTGTCGGCCCTGATCAGCAATTTGGTGTTCGACTATTCGGTGACGATAATTCGGTTTTAAACAATGTCATCAAAGCCAATACTGGCCCCGGCGTATTGGTGGCAGGTGAATACAATGACGGCACGTATGCGTTTGATGCTTCGACTGGCAACTTGATCTCCAAGAACTCGTTTAGTGCCAACACCGGAATTGCGATCGACTTGTTGAGTCCCACGGGAGACTTGAACACGCTTCATAATGGTGAAGGGGTCTCCGATAACGCGACTGCAGCAGATGTTAACGCAGGGAACGATGGGTTAGATCATCCGAATTTGACAAGCCTGTACGTTGATTCATCTGGCGATCTTTATGTTGACGCCCAGTTGCCGACGGCCAATCTGATTGATTATCTCGAAGTCTATGTTGCAAGCTCCGACGCGGGTGATGCTTCTGGGGGCGAGAACTACGGGGAAGGAACCGTTTATCTTGGTCGAATTGATGTCACCGCTGCGAATTTTGATTCGGCGACCGGCGAGTTTACGGGATTGCTTGCTGAGCCGGCGGGCGGATGGGCGCAAGACCCAATTCTGGGAGAAGACATTACGGTTATCGGTATCGATTCGGATACCAATAACACTACCGAGTTCAGCAACACTCGCAATGTTCATGAAGTCGTCGAAGCCGTTGACTCATCGGTCGCTGGCGTTGAGGACACCGAATACTTCTTTACATTGACGGATTTCCAGCTGGCCGATCCTCTCAATCCAGTCTTGGATAAGATCGTAATCGATTCGTTACCCGCCAATGGAACTTTGTTCTTGAGTGGTTCAGCGATTGGTGAACTGGATCTTCCACTGGACGTTACGGCACTTCAGTTAAGTGCCGGAGAGCTTAGTTATCTCGGAGATCTGAATTCATTCAGCAGTTCAACGGATACCGCGAGTCCCGAGTATCATGTCGACTCTTTTGGATTCAAAGTTCACAACGGAATCGAGTTGAGCTTAAACGTATCACAGCTAGGGATTCATCTGGCGGCAGTAAATGATGCTCCCACGATTACGACGACCGATTTTTCAAGTGATGAAAACTCGATGGATGTCGTCGGAGTTGTAGCGGCGAATGATGTTGAGAATGACTCAATCACGTTTGCACTTGCCGCAGATTCGGCAACGAATGACAACTCATTGTTCGTGCTTGATTCAAGTTCCGGCGAATTGAATTGGGTCGCGTCGGCGGACTTTGAATCGGAGCTCGACTGGAACTCCGATGGCGTGTACACCGTGGACGTGATTGCTGGTGACGGCAAGGAAACTTCTACAAGCACGCTCACCGTTCAGGTCAATGATCTGAACGAATCCACCATCGTTGCCGACGATGAATATTGGGTCGACGAGGGCGATGTATTTGTCCAAAACGTGCTGTCGAATGACTTTGATCCTGAGGGCAACGCGCTGACGGTTCAAATTGTGTCAGGCGGACAGCACGGCGAAGCGACCGTCGTTGGCGGCCAGTTGCGATATCAGCATGATGGCTCGGAGTCGACAGCAGACAAAATTACCTACGTCGTGAGCGATGGGACAAATGTTTCCGAAGAAGCCACGGTCATCGTCAACGTGCTACCGATCCAAGACGCGACCGTGGCGAAAAACGATGTGTTCTTCTCAACAAGTGCGACTGTCGTAACGATTGAACAAGAAGAGATACTTCAGAATGATATTGATCCTGATTCGTCAATTTCAGAAATGGGCTTGGTGATAGTCACTCAGTCATCGGAAGGATTTGCTGAAATCATTGACGGGAAATTGGTGTTCACACCCAACAGCACGTTTGATGGTTCGACGAACCTGCAATATGCGGTCGAAGCCAATGGGTTGGTCGGAAACGTCGCGACCATCAGTATCAATGCACAGGCTGCGATCATTCCGGCGGCCGAAGAAGCGGAAGAAGCGGAAGAAGCCGAAGAGGAAACGACCGAAACGGAGGAAGAGCTTCAGGGAAGCACAACCTCCCAACCTACCGATTCTGGTGAACAAGGATCGGTTGGTACAACCGGTTTCGGTTCTTCCGGTAATGACGTTAATCCGTTTGGTAGCAAAGTTTCCGCTATCCAGTCTTTTGATTCTGACGCGTCTACGAACGATTTGGAGTTTGATCTGTCAGATCCAACCTACGCTTTGGACAGGAAAGAAGACGTTGAGGTAAATCTGATCGGACTCGTTGTATCCACCAAAGTGGTTGAGTTGAGCGAGTTCGAATCGACGTTGTTTGCGGGTCTCCTTTGGGACGACCTGGATTCAGCCAAAGAAGACTTTCTGATGAACCGGGGATTCGAAATTGGGATGCCTGCGATTGCGGCATCAGCGGCAAGTTTTCTAACTGTTGGTTACGTTGCCTGGATTATTCGAGGTGGTGTTTTACTCACAACCTTTGTTTCATCCATTCCGGCTTGGTCATCATTCGATATTCAGTCAATCATCGAAGCTGCCAGCGAAGGTGAATCGATCGAACAAATGGTTGACCACAAGTAATCAAAACTAATTAAGAACTACTCCGGATTGAATTGTCAGTCAGTCCACCAACTATACAAATCAAGAGTTTATTCGATGCGTTGGATGTCAACCAAAATCCGATTGACCATAGGTCTCGTGGGAATTTTCCTGCTTGTCTTTATGGCGGCAACTGTAATGAAGTTGATTCCATCGGTTGATGATGCGCGGTATCAGGCTCGCGCCGAGCATTGTGAATCATTGGCAATATCATCGTCGATCATGCTTCAAAATCGTCGTCAAAAGATGATTGGAGAAATGATTGAGCAGGCGGTAAATCGAAATCAAGAACTGCGTTCCGTGGCGATTCGCAACGGTAAAGGAAGACTGGTTGTAAGTTCAGACGATCATCAGAACCTTTGGGATTCAGATAGCATTGGCGAAAATGACAAACAACATATTAGTTTGCGAAGCGGTGCCACTGATTGGGGGCAGATTGAATTTACGTTTTATCCATTAGCGACCCAATCTGGATACAAAATTATGGGGCCATGGACTCGATTGGCGGTGTTCATGAGTTCGGCGATTTTCATTTTGTACATGATTTATCTGGGCGCAACTCTGGACCAGCTTAAGCCTTCCAAAACGGTTCCGCGCCGCGTTCGAAGTGCCTTGGATAACTTGACAGAAGGTCTCTTGGTTCTTGATCGAAGCGGCCAAATTGTTTTGGCAAACAAAGTCTTCGGATCGTCCACAAGGGTGGAAACGGAATCGTTGGTTGGAATGCGTCCCGAGGAGTGCCTTCGCTGGTTGGATCAGTCAGGTGAACCTGCTCAGGAATTTCCATGGACGATCAGTTCAAGAACTGGCGAACATGTGATGGATCGAATTCTGATTCTCGAAGTAGAAATGCCGGAGAGCGTGGAAACAGAGGACGAGGCTGAATCACAAGCTACCGACGCGACCAAAATGTTGACATTCAAAGTCAACTGTGCACCCGTGATGGCGGAATCGAACAAGGGTAACGGCGTTTTGGTCAGCTTCGAAAATGTCACGGAGTTGGAAAATAGTAAGAGAGCTGCGGAGTATGCCAACCAGGCAAAGTCAGCTTTTCTTGCCAACATGAGCCACGAAATTCGGACGCCGATGAATGCAATTCTTGGATTCACCGATTGGCTGCAACGAGGCCTCGCCAACAACGAAGATGAAGAGCAAGAATATTTATCGACGATTCACTCCAGCGGTAAACACTTGATGGAGTTGATCAATGATATTCTTGACCTCTCAAAAATCGAAGCCGGTAAAATGGAAATCGTCTGCGATCAATGTTCACCTTTCAAAGTGATCAACGAAGTCGCAAACGTTTTGCATGTCAAGGCAGAAGACAAAGGCATCGGACTTGAGACCGAATATTTGACGCCGCTACCCAAAAATGTTCTCACCGATGACGTGCGACTGCGTCAGGTGCTTACGAATCTTGTTGGCAACGCGATCAAATTTACTGCTGAGGGTGAAGTTCGAATCGTGGTTGGGATGACAGAAGTCGACCAACGTCCGATGCTTGAGATTGGCATTCATGATTCCGGGATCGGAATGACACCGGCTCAATTGGAAAAGATTTTTAAGCCATTTGTCCAAGCCGACTCAAGTGTGACGCGAAAGTTTGGCGGTACTGGACTTGGATTGGCGATTAGTAAGCGGATCGTTAAGTCACTCGGTGGCGGCGAAATTCAAGTTACCAGCGTCGATGGCAAAGGTAGTACGTTTACGTTTGCGATTGAAGTCGGTGATGTCGAAGATATTCCACGAATCACGAATCAGGAATTCCTGGATTCAGAAAAACAGAGTCGCCGCTCAGGTAAGAAAGGCGTTTCGAAACTTCCAGCCGGAAAGATTCTGGTCGTGGATGATGGAAATGCCAACCGAAGGTTGATCAAACTGATTCTTGAGCGGGCAGGTTGTACTGTCGATGAAGCCGAAAACGGACAGATCGGTTTTGATAAAGCCATTGGTGGCAGTTACGACGTGGTATTGATGGATATGCAAATGCCGGTCTTGGATGGATATCAAGCGACTGCATTGCTGCGAGAACATGGGTACGAAAAACCTGTGATCGCTTTGACGGCCAATGCGATGACTGGGGATCAGGAAAAATGCGACCAAGCTGGGTGTACGGATTTCCTTGCCAAGCCTGTAGACATCGATCAATTGCTTTCGACGCTTGATGGGTACTTGAGTCACCTTCCACCGCCATCAGAAGTTGATGTCGATACCGAGCCAAACCGCCAAACCAGCAACCTAAATCAAAGGCTGGATTTCCGAATGATTTTCCAACAGCGACTGATTCAACTACAAAACGCGTGGGAAATTCAGGACGACGATTTGATGATTGAAGCGGGTGAACTGTTTCAACAAGAGTCGTACCAGTATGGCAAAGTCCAAATGGGCGATGCGATCGGAGAGCTTTTGAACGCTTGTCGTGTGCATGATACTCACGCCCTGAATG
>CAZQQR010000235.1:0-8943 GCA_964595515.1 uncultured Pirellulaceae bacterium | reverse complement strand
AGGCTTTTTGACGACTATTTTTGGCCACGAAGCTTTTGAATCTGATGATTGATTCCAGCAGCTTGATCCTCGATCGCCTTGCGACTGGCGACCGCTTGTTCTACCACTTTTTGAGCTTCGAGAAGTTTCTGTTGAGAAGAATCAACGACCGTTTGCTTCTCAGCGATTACAGTCTGCTTGGCAGCAAGCTGTTCTTTCAAACTCTTTAGCTGTGCAATAAACGCGATGTCGCTTTTCCAGCGTGTTACCTGCCCGGTCCACCAATTTACTTTGCCTTGCGATGTTAGCTCTGCTTCCGTTTGTGTTTTCAGCTGGTTGCTAACCGCAGCGTGTTCGCCTTCAAGCTTTTTAACTTGCGCCGAAAGATTCGTCATCTCAGACTGTGCTACTTTGACGGTTTTAGCAAGCTGATCCATCTGCGTTTTAGTGGTGTTCTTTTCCTGGTTCGATTTATCAACGAGTCCTTTTAGTTCGTTGACGCGAGCAGTTAATTGGTTGAACTTAGCCTGTAAACCTGCAGCTGATTTTTTCAGCTCCACATCTGCAGGAAGAGCTTGAGAAGCAGCTGTTGCCTTTTCGAACGACTCTTTGACTAGCGGCTGCGCCTTCTTCTTTTCTTCAAATTCTTTTCGCCATTGAGCGTGTTGAGCATTGGTAGACTCGAACTGTTTCTTTGAGGCGTTGAACTGCGACTGCGTCGCCGTCAATTTTGCCTGGGCTTGAACCTGAGCTTGCTTGGCTCCATCAAGCGATTTGCCAACCGCATCGACCTTGGCTTTTGTCTGTGCCGTCTGCTGGGCAATCGGTGTGTGCTTCTGAATCGCTTTGGTCATCCCCTGCTCACACCAAGCAAGTCTCTCGGCCAACGTCGGAGGATTGGCAGCCAAGTTTCCAACATGTTTTCCGTCAGCACCGTTCCAAATCCGAAGCACCCCAGTCCAATCAGCTGCAACCAGACGCTTCGATTCGTCACAGTACGAGATTGCGGTCGCGACGTCGGTAAGACCCGCATACTGGCGAATCATCTTTCCATTCTGATCCCAGACTTTGGCGACTTTGTCCCGGCCGCAGGTCACAATATTTCCGTCGCGTTGAAATTCAACGGAAGTCGTTCCGCCGCCGTGAGCCCCCCAGGATTTGATCTGCTTTCCATTGTTAGAATCCCACAGTCGAACAGTTGCGTCTTCGCTGGTCGTCGCCAAAAAACGCCCGTCGATTCGCCAGGAAATTCCAGTGATCGCTTTTGAGTGACCTTTCAACGTAAAGACTTCGTTGCCAGAATCAGCCTCCCACACGAACAAGCCTCCATTACGGTCGCCTGTTGCTAGATACTTTCCATCAGGACTAAACTCGACGGCAGTCACCCAGTCGGTGTGTTTTTTGATCTCGGCAATCACCTCGCCATCGGTGAACATGAGTTTTACCAACTTGTTTGGCCCCCCATAAGCGACGTATTCCTGGCTTGGATTAATATCCGCGGACAGAATCGCGTCTAGCTCTTCTCCAACGGAAGTGATTTTTTCTCCGGTGATAACATTAAAGAGAATCGCTTTTCCGGCCGCTCCGTCTTTACCGCCGCCTGCGATCAAGACCTGCCCGCTTCGACTGAACTTGAGCGAATGGGCAACGTCTTCGCCAAGCGGAATGACTCCAACAAGCTGAAGCGTTTGAGTGTTGTACAACAGAATTTGTCGCGGCGAAGCAACGGCAGTCAGAGGAGCCCAAGGCGATGTTGCGATGGCCGTTACCGATGGACGCGGTGTTTTGATGACCGGCTCCAAAGGCATCCGTAAAGGCATCGGGACGACTTCCGGTTTCTTCGTCGGCGACTCCGAGATTCCCATGTCAAGTTTTGGTTTCGCCTTGGCCGCCTTGCTGCCTTTGTTTTCCAAAGCCCCCATATCGATCCAACTGGCGATCAACTGGATTTCACCGGCAGGGATTTTCGTCCCGCTCGGCGGCATCTCGGGCGATTCTTCGTGAGTGATTAGCTGATAAAGATAACTTCCGCCTGAATCCTGCGATTCAATTACGGATCCACTACTGCCACCCTGCATCAAGTTTGTGTAGTTCGTGACGTCGAGATCGCCTTCGCGCTTTTGTCCGTTGTGACACGAAGAACAGCGCTGGTTGAAAATCGGTTTGACGTGATCATCAAAGGTGATTTTTTCAGCGGCTGATTTTTCCTGCGCCATGGCGGATGCGCAAATAATCAACAAAGCAATTGCCGCAAGGACAAAATGTCGTAGCGGCAAAAGTCGATCGAATGTTCGTTGATGCTGTGATTGAGATTTCATTGTTCTACTAATGATTGAATACGAATTCTCGAGAATTCATTAGGGCCCAGAATGTATCTTCCAAAGCCAAACGTTTGTCCTTCTGTGCCTCGATCTCAGCGATCAACGATTTCAACTCGTTTTCAGTAGGCTTACGTGACATGCAACGAAGGTACATCTCCGTCAGCATCTCTTCGTTGGTCTTTTTTTCTTTCATCCACTTAACAATCAATCCGCCTTGGCGAATCTTTTTGTTCACTGTATCGCCGTTGAGCAAATGAAGAGCCTGAGAAAGGCTAGGATCCATTTTAACCTCGCAAGAACACACCGACTCCCGTTTTGCCCGACCAAAAGTCGTCAAAAAGTAATTCGAGGTGTTACCATCGGCAATTTGCACAGCACGTGAACCTAGCGGAAGTCCCCGGAACTTGTTTTTCGTTTCAGTAATCTGGCTGATTACATCCAAGAGAACTTCGGCACGAATTCGGCGAAGCGTTGCATGCGAGAAATTAGTCAAATCCGATTCATTGGTCTCGTTGGTTTTCGTACTCAATTGATAGGTGCGAGACGTGCAGATATCGCGGACAAGTTTCTTGAAGTCGTAATTGTACTCTTTGAATTTTTCACCCAGTTCATCCAACAGTTTCTGATTGACTGCCGGATTGCTGACTCGCACATCGTCCACTTCGTTGACAATTCCGCGTCCAAGAAAGTGCGACCAAACAATGTTGGATAGGTTCTTGGCGAAATATGGGTTCTCGGGAGATGCGATCCACTCAGCCAACACAGCTCGGCGATCTTTGCCTTTGGTTTCCGGGAAGATGCCACCCAAGAACTTCGGCTTCATCACTTGTTTGGTAACAGGATGCTTCGTCTCGCCCCGGCTTCGGTTGTAGACGATCTGCTCACGTGGATCTTCGCCAGGCTTTCGAGCCATCTGAGCAAAGAAAGCAACATGACTGAAGTAGTCGTCCATCGTCCAACGATCAAAGGGATGGTTGTGACACTGAGCACACTGAATTCGCATTCCAAGGAAAACCTGGGCCACGTTTTCGGCGACCTTAAGCGTATCCTGTTCATTTTGATAATAGTTCGTCGAAGGAACTGAGAACGTTCCGCCTTGGGCACTCAACAACTCTTTGACCATTTCATTGACGGGTACGTTGCTGGCGATTCGCTGTTTTAGCCAATCGTAATAAAGCAAAGTCGATTTGTAGCTTACCAGCCGGGTTGAACGGACTTGCAACAACTCGGACCATTTCATAACCCACATTTCTACGAACTCTTTTCGCTCCAACATTTCATCGACGTACTTGTCGCGTTTGTCGGTTGATGTGTCCGCAATAAAACTGGCGACCTGGTCGGGCGTTGGAACGATGCCGCAGATATCAAGTGAGGCCCTGCGGATGAACTCCGCATCACTGCACAATCCAGAGGGCTGAATTCTTAGTTTGCGAAGCTTCTCATGAATCCTCACATCCACATAGTTGTTTTCAGGCACGTCTTTCCAAGTAAACTCCGCATCCTTGGGAAGGACAATAAAGTCTGCGCCCACGGTGTGAGTGTCAAACCGAGCCATCACGAATGCTTCGCCGCGTTTTTTTCCAGTCACGACCCCGTCTTGCGTGACTGCCGCCGAATTGTCGTTGTTGGTCGAAAAGTACGTTAGTGCTGTAACATCTCGGTCTGAGCCGTCTGCATATTTTGCAACCACGGTTAGTTGTTGTTTTGATTCAGCACCGTTAAGCACAGCAGATTTTGGATAAAGCTCAATGCTGGTTACCTTTGGCGGTGCCTTCGGATCAAATGCGGCACCGGCTTCAAGCCAACTCAAAAGCGTTCCGTAGTATTCCGTTCCCGGTTTGAACAACTCTCCGCCACTATGAGGAACCGTTCCAGTCGCTTTGGTCATCAATAAACAGTCACCGGGTACTGCCAAATCTACTCGGCGTCCCAATTGCTCTCGGGTTAGCCGGTGATAATCGCCTTTCGGGTCGAAGCCGTACAGCGAAAGTCGAAAACCGTCTTTACCGCGAGCCGCGCCATGGCAGCTACCCGCATTACAACCTGCCTTTGAAAAAACTGGCATCACGTCGTTGGTGAAACTTACCGGTGGATTCGTTTTGGATTCAGTAATCTTTACAGGGACATCAATCGAAAATTTCTCGATTGAAACGTTGAGTGTTGTTTCTCCGTCAGCGACCGGTTTAAAAGTCGAGCCGTCTTGCTTGACCAAATTCGGTGCAGCCAGTTTCAACAAAACTTGATCTGTCACGTCCATCGTGATTCCGTTTGAGTAGACGATTTGTGCGACAAGCGATTGGCGATCTCGAACGTTTGAAAGCTGAATGTTCTTCGGAAAGACTTCAAGACTGACCGGCGTCGCGTTTTTCACGACGGGAGCCTTTGGAATTGGAGTATTTGGGACTGGAGCTTTGGCGACAGGTGATACGGGCGCGGGCGTTGCCGCAGAAGTTTCAACTGCAACCGGAGCCTTCACTGCTGGTTTCGCATCTGGAGATTTCCCAACCGCAATCGCTCTAGCTGGCTCAGCGGGCGTCGCGGCAACTGCTTTCTTGTCATCGTCTTCGTTGACAAGATTTGCAGATGCGAAATCAGGCAAGGCCAAGCAAAACGTCATCAAAACGATGGCCGAGGTTATGCTCACGCGATGTGATTTAAATTGTTTCATTTCGTTACTCGAAGCAAATTTTAATTCGGCGTTGGATTACTTTTTAGCTGGTTGCGAGGGCGGCACAGTGTCCGCTGCCATCTTTTTAGCCGGCGGTTTCACAGGTGCCTTGGCGATCGGTTTCGCGACGGGCTTGGGAGCCGGTTTGGGGTTCGCCTTGGGAGCCGGTTTTTTGGCAGCTACCTTTGATTTTGGAACAGGTTTTGGTTTGTTGATTTGAAGCAACGCATTGCCTGCCCGCGAAACGACTGGTTCGCCATTTTGTTGGATGACAACATGACAATGCAAACCGCCATGTTTTCCGAAAGGGCTTTTCTCATTCGTTTGAATATTAAAGACCAACTCTTTTGTATCTTTGTTGAAGGTCTTTTTGGGCTCACAAATAATATTGGCGGGAACACCGAGAATCTCTGCAGTTGCCTCGCCTTCGAAGGGCTTGAGCTGATTCAATTTGCAAATCAATTGTGTCGACTCACCCCGAACAATGCTCATTCTAGGAATTTCTGCAGTTACAAATGGCTCCGCAACCTCAAGCTCCGCCAATTGAGATGAACACCAAGCGGGCCCTTTAAAATTCGACGTCCCGATGACATACATCGGAAACTTCCCTAACTGAGCTTTTGAATTTGCATTGAGAGGATAATCAATTTCAGATTTTCCTTTTGGCATTGAAACTTGGTAGGTCGTTCCAACGCCAGGCGTTCGAAATGGAAACTGAACATTGATTTGAGCGTCGAATCCTTCATCACGGTGCGCGATGACTTTGATGGTTTTTGATCCACCACGAACCATCGGCGATTTAGGTTGAACAATTTCGAGCCGGTAAGGAAGTTTTTCAACGACGGCGAAAGCAAGTTTGTCGACGGTGCAACTGTAATAAAGTGAGTTGTTCGGTTGCCCCAGAACAAAGTCCGCCAAATTCTCAAAGCTCCCTGTAACAGTTGAGTTCTCATTGATTTTTCGCTGGCCGCGAAAGTCAATCAATTTACCTCCGAGTTCAGCATCCGGAGCAACCTCGAATACAACAGGCATGAGATTCAAGTTGGACAACATCGGCTTGGAGACCATTTTGATGCCAGCAGGAAGATTATCAGCAATCAATTCGATCTCGCCCCCAAACTCTTTTCGTTTGGCTTCGACTAAAACGGCAAACTTGCTGCCCTGCGGAACAGAAATGTTTTGCCTTTGCTGCGAGTAGCGATCAATACGCTTGATCCCAAGCTTCAATTCGGGCTTGGTCTTGGCGAACTCAAGCCGGTACACGAAATCCGGTTGTCCACGTTTAAGATGATCCATCACACGAACGTAATACTCGCCATCGGCCGGAACGACCCATCGAAGGTATGCGTCGGGCCGAACCGCGTCATCGTTACCGACCACGCTCTTCTTTTTCGAGTCGAAAATATTGATCACGGGATCCAAGCCGGAACCGATTCTTCGAGCGTAACAATCGACATGGTAGATCTCGCCTTTTTTGGCGCTGATCTTATGGTAGTCATAATCCCCTGGCTCACTGATGATCCCGTTGATCGCTCGGGGCAGGGCAACGGCTTCTTGTTTTTCCGGGAATGTATTGTTGGGTTCGACTTCGAGATAGTTCGTCAAATCGTTAAATCGAAATGGAAGCGAAGTTGGCGATAGCCCATGGTCATCGGAGCAGAATACACCGCTTCGAAAACCAACTTCGGTCGGCAACTGAACTTCTTTCGTCGAGGCACGAACAGGAACATCTTTTTGGAAGGCGTCGATGAACTGAAGACTGATTTTCTCACCCAACTTTCCACCAGCGGGATACACGGCAGCAGGCCGCGGGAAACGCCCAACGTGCAATCGGTAATGACTTAAGCCGTTTCCGCGAAATGCGGATTCGCGAATCGCAACAAAGTAATCGCCGTCCTCAGGCAATAGCACGGAAAAGAAACAGTCTTGTTTAGTAAGCGGAGTGTCGTCAGAAACTGCAATTTCAAAACGATTGGCATCTAGCAAAGCGATAGCCGGATCAAACAAATAGCCCAACCGAATCGCTTCGGCTTCAACCGAAACACGATCGCCTTTTTTGCCAGTGATCTTGAAATAGTCGATGTCCTCAGTGTTGACGATTCCAGTGACCGTCACATTCATCTCGATCGACTGAGCCTCAGACATTTCGTTGTTGGGCTCGGCTTCTGCAACTTCTGGCAGCCGTCCAACAAAGAAAGACCGATAGTCAGAGATCCCGTTCTTCGTTCGAACCTGAGCGACGTGCTCGCCAATCCGGCAGTCTTTGTCGACTTTGATTTTGACTTTGATATTGTTGGCGTCAATCGGCTCAATTCCAACGCAAGTCACGCCTTTGTCGTAAAAGAAAATCTCTTCGGCGTCCTTGAGCCTTGCGCCAGAGAACTTCAACGTGTATTCGCCGCCCGACTGGACGCCGCGAGGAGTGATTAAACGCAGCAAGGGCGTGGAAGCGCTCGAGGTCTCAGTGAACATTGCGAGATAAACCGCACACGCGAACATGAGCACGAAGTATCTTCGGAACGGAAGGCTTAACTGAAAGAAAAGCCCTGGCCTTGTTTGATCGCCGGTCATCTTGGGTCCTGATGTAGCTATGGGAAGTGGAAGCAACGCAGGTCGCGATTAGGCAAGCAAGTCTTTACGAACTTTGCCGCCATCAACAATTTCAATCGGCCTAGCACCCGGGGCCATCAGCTCTTTATCAGCCGTGATTCCAAGGCACTTGTAGATCGTGGTTGCCCAGTCTTCAACAGTTAATGCATTGTCTTCAGGCTCACTAGCGGTCGCGTTGGAGCTTCCATAAACCTGTCCACGTTTGATTCCGCCTCCAGCCATCAAACTGCTGAAGACTTTCGGCCAGTGATCTCGTCCGGACGTTTGATTAATCTTTGGCGTCCGTCCAAATTCTGAGGCGACACAAACTAGTGTCGAATCAAGCAGACCACGCTGGTCAAGGTCTTTGATCAATGTCGCGTAGGCTTGATCGAGAGCTGGAACCTGACTCTTCATGTTGCGATCAATGTTGTCGTGATGATCCCAACCGCCGTAAGTAAGAGTCACGAATCGAACGCCGGATTCAACCAAGCGCCGAGCAAGCAACATTCGAGAACCGGCTTGGTTGCGACCGTACTGGTCTCGAAGTTTCGGATCTTCTTTTTCAAGATCGAACGCTTCACGAGCTTTTTGAGAACTGATCAGGCTGTACGCCCGGTTATAAAACGTGTCGAGCGAGTCGAGTGAATCCGATTTCTCTTTTTCACGAAAGTGGTTGTTCACAACGTCCAGCATCTTGCGACGCTTTTCGAAGCGAGAAACATCCACGCCACCGGGAAGTTCAAGGTCACGGACTTTGAATCCTTTTTGCGCTGGATCAGCACCGATACTGAATGCCGCGTAGGAAGAGCTTAAATATCCGGTGCCTTGATACGGGTTCGTTTGATTAGGAATCAAGACGTAGGGTGGCAGGTTGTTCCGAGGACCAAACTCGTGAGACACCACGCTTCCCATGCTTGGATACTGAAGCGCCGGACTTGGGCGATATCCAGTGAACATGTTGTGAACGCCACGCTCGTGTGCGGCTTCGCCATGCGTCATCGAACGAATGATGGTTAGCTTGTCTGCGACTTTGGCAGTTTGTTTGAACATTTGCCCAAACCGAACTCCGGTCAGGTTCGTCGCAATACTTTGCATCGGGCCGCGATACTCAAGCGGCGCGTAAGGTTTCGGATCGAAGGACTCTTGCTGAGCCATTCCACCTGGCAAGAAGATAAAGATGACAGACTTGGCAGTTCCTTCTTTGCTCTCGTAATGTTTTTGGTCCGCGTGAGCTTTTTTGATGCGCAAGAAATCGGTCAACGTTAAACCGATACCTCCGATCGCACCAATCGTAAGAAGATTTCGACGACTCAATCGATGGTCGTTACACTTCATTTTCGTCTCCCTGACTTCATTTGATTTTGGCTGACCACTGATCTTTAG
>CAZQQR010000234.1:6370-8965 GCA_964595515.1 uncultured Pirellulaceae bacterium | reverse complement strand
TGGGTAGTCGCCGATATCGGTTTCAGCTTCCGGCGAAAACAATGCCATCCAAGATCTTGCAAACCAATTTGTATCAGTCGCCCGCGAAAATTCTCAATGCTCAGGAACATCCTCGTTTGACGGAGATTGGCACGTCGTCTGACGCCGCGACTGAGTATACGATTCGTGACCAAGACATCAATTTTGGAAGTTCACCCGAATGCCGTATGGCTGTTCCAGAAGACCAGTATCTTAGTCCCGTTCATGCCAGGTTTTTTCAGGATGGATTGGGGCGATGGATGATCGAGGATCAAAAATCGTTGAACGGCGTTTGGTTACGAGTGCGTAAAACGGCCCTGGACGGTCCTGCAGAATTTCAACTTGGGCAACAGAGGTTTCGCTTCAATCCCAAGTAAGAATCAAACAGTTTTTTTACTGTGTTTTGAATTAGTCGAAGAATTCATCTTCAGGATCGAACGCAGGAATGGGCACGTTGATGATTTTGAGTTGGCCGATCGCACGGTGACGGCAACCGGGTTTGATCATAATTGAAAACCCAGGCCCGATATCGAATCTTAAACCATCGAGTTCAATCTGACCGTGGCCTTCGAGGACGTAGTACAACTCAGTTGTTTTTTTGTGGTAATGCGTCTGCGCGTCTTGTTTGATTTCGACGACGTGGAGCGATGCGATTTTGTCGGGGTCGTCTAGGAAAGCACGACTTGCAAGACCGCATGGGCAAGGTTGAGCGTCTAGTTTTCGGGTGTTGACGATTTTAAAAAGCTTGTTGGTCATCGTTCTCTCGCAAAACGTGGCTGAGCGAAAACTATTAAATGGTATTTTTGTCTAATTCCAAATACCAGCTTGTCGGTATCTAAAAGCCGAATGTCGAATGCCGCGAGTGTGAAGACACTAAAAGCAAACTGAGGTTTAAAACATGATGTTAGTCTCAGGGGCGACTAAGAACCTCTGAATGATTGAGATTGCATTTCAGTTTGTATAGGATTGAAAATGATTACTCGATTTTTTTGCCAACCGCTATCTTTGAAAGAACCCCATGACTTGTTCGGTCAGGAAATTTGTTGTTCTCGTTTTAGTTTTTTTCGCGAATCAGAATTTGATTGGGCGGGTCGATGCGGATGAAACGAAAAACGAAACGCGTCCTAACGTTGTGTTCTTTTTGGCAGACGATCTTGGGTGGCGAGATTTAAGCAATGAGGGAAGCACTTTTTATGAAAGCCCACATATTGATCGGATTGCCGCAGAGGGCATGAAGTTCACTCGCGGTTATGCGACGTGTCAGGTTTGCAGTCCGTCGCGAGCAAGCATCATGACGGGTAAATATCCAGCCAGGTTGAAAATTACTGACTGGATTGGCGCCGGAATGGGGGACGGTTGGAATCGCAACACGCGTTTGCTTCCTGCGTTGTACGAACACAATCTTCCTCACGACGATGTTACGGTGGCCGAGGCTTTTCGGGACGCGGGTTATAAAACTTTCTTTACTGGGAAATGGCATCTTGGAAAAAAAGGTTCTTGGCCCAACGATCATGGATTCCAGGTCAACGTGGGAGGACACGAAAAAGGATCTCCTCCCGGCGGCTATTTTTCTCCTTATTCAAACCCTGCCATGGAGAGTGGTCCCAAGGGAGAACTGTTGCCTTTGAGGCTCGGGAGCGAAGCCGTCAAATTTATCGAAGCCAACAAAGACGATCCGTTTTTTGTGTACGTCGCGTACTACTCGGTGCATGGTCCAATTCAATCCACCCAAGCACTTTGGAAAAAGTACCGCGACAAAGCTGTCGAACAAGGAGCACCAGAATCCCGATTCGCGGTGGATCGAACATCGCCTGTTCGGCAAGTTCAAGACAACCCGCTGTACGCTGGAATGGTCGAGTCGATGGACGACTCAGTGGGAATGGTTCTGGAAGCACTTGATCGATTGAATTTGGCTGACAACACCGTCGTCGTATTCACGTCAGACAATGGCGGCGTTTCAGCTGGAGACGGAAAGGCGACTTCTAACTTGCCTCTTAGAGGGGGCAAAGGTCGACAATGGGAAGGCGGAATTCGCGAGCCGTTTTACATCAAGTGGCCGGGGCATGGAAACGGCAAGCAAAATAACACGCCTGTAATCGGAACCGATTTTTACCCAACGCTTCTGGAAATCGCGGGAATCGAATCAAAACCGAATCAACATGTTGATGGAGTCAGCTTAGTGCCGCTCTTGAACGGGAAAACGATTGAGCAACGTTCGTTGTATTGGCATTATCCGCATTACGGCAACCAAGGCGGTGACCCTTCTTCGATCGTGATGCAGGGTGATTGGAAGCTTATTAATTATCACGAAAGCGGACGGAACGAGTTGTACAACATTCATGAAGACGTGGGGGAAGCGAATGATGTTTCCGTTTCCCATTCGATTCGAGTTCAGGAGATGCTTGGACAACTTGATCAATGGTTGCTGGACGTGGATGCGAATCTTCCAACCCACAATCCGAATTTTGACATGGGCGCGTACCGGAAAAGCCAATTGAAGACGCTTCAAAAACAGATGCCGGCACTGGAACGTGAGCACGCCCGGTTTTTGGATGAGGATTTTTCACCACCAAGGGG
>CAZQQR010000234.1:3417-6270 GCA_964595515.1 uncultured Pirellulaceae bacterium | reverse complement strand
AACACGGACTATTATTGAAAAAGGGAGAACAACTGAGGTCCGAACCGGGTTCTATTGCGTAGTAAGGGATTAAAGGCGGCGATTGGATTGTGAATTGAGTCGCAATCTCGGCAAAAAATGGAGTTTTGCTGTAAGACATTTCGCTCAACGCCGTCTTTTAGACAGAGAAGTTCTTCACACATCCAATTGGGCCCTGGTGAAGCCCACCATCTAACAAACGGAACTGAGGACAAAACAATGGCGGATACATTCTGGTACATCAAGAATTGCAACCTGTTTTCGCAGTTGCAGTCGGAGGACATTGCGTTCCTTGAGTCTCAAGCGAAATCGAGAACTCTGAAAAAGGGTGAGCCGGTCTACCTTCCACAGGACCAAGCGGATGCCGTGCTATTGGTCGCTCAAGGTCGAGTAAAGATTTGCCACGCGACTCCAGATGGAAAGCAGTCGATCATCGGATTCGTTGATTCGGGAGAAATTTTTGGCGAACTCGCTTTGCTGGGCAACGAGCGCCGAGAAGAGTACGTCGAGACCACCGAGAAAACGACTTTGGTGATGCTCCCGAAATCATCATTGATGAGTACGCTTCAAAAATACCCGTCGCTTGTATTCGGTGTCACCAAATTAATTGGTGCTCGTCGGCAACGGGTTGAAAAGCGTTTACGAAACCTTCTTTTCCGGTCCAACCGCGAGAGAGTCATTCATTTGCTTTTGGAGCTTTCGGAAAAGTACGGTCAACGTGTCGAAGGCGGGATCACGCTCAATATTCGGTTGTCTCATCAAGAGATGGCATGTTTGATTGGAAGCACCCGTGAAACCGTGACGGTCGTTTTGGGGCAGCTACAGAAAGAAGAGTTGTTAAAGATTTCACGCCGTCGCGTCGTGATCCAGGACTTGGATCGTCTCGCTCGTGAAGTGAATGAAAGTACACCAATCCTTCGCAATGCGGCCCCCGTAGGTGAACCGAATTACATGTCGAGACTTGGCGGCATCCAGAATCTATGAGAGTAATATTCCGGCGATGATTTTTGAGGAACAGGTTGATTCTCGTTCACTCATTTCCCGCCTTGGTGTAGAATAAGTGCAGAGTCGTTCTTACGGCTCTGCTTTTTTTTGGCCCTCTATCCTTCCACATGTTATGGCTCCTGAAGATCACCAAAACGAAGCCTGGGATCCTTGCCCGCCAGGAACGCTTCACGAGTTGTCTCGCCCGAGAGCAATCGGATGGGGATTCTATGGTGCAGGGCTCTTGGTTGGTCTCGTCGCTGTGGGTGTTGCCTTTAGTATTGGATGGAATACCGCGCCAACTAGCACGCTTCCAAATTCGGAAATGACTTGCGCCAAGGTTCAAGCGATTCTTCCTGCCTACTTGGCGAACGAGATTGCGGACGATCGGCTGAAATGCAAAATCTGTCGGCACGTCATGGATTGCTGTCCCTGCCGCTCGGTTTACCAAAAGTTGAGAGACCAGATTCGTCCCAACCCTGTGACGAGAAAACCTGCACCCTGCAAGTGTCCATAGCTTCGCAAAGTTAGCTCCAGCGGTGTTATCAAGCGAGTCTGACGATCAGGCAAACTATTTTCTTGCGATTGAATCGGTTTCATACGATCAAGCTTCGAAAACGCATTTGAATTCGGTTATAGTGGATTGAAATCTCGCTACAGAGAAAGAAATCCACCGGATGAAATGCCCCTACTGCAAACTTGATAACGACAAAGTCATCGACTCCAGATCGAGTGATGATGGGTTCTCAATTCGTCGTCGCCGACGATGTCTCGAATGCGAGAAACGATTCACGACTTACGAGCGAGTCGCGGAGTTGGACATCCAGGTTGTCAAGAAAGATGGCAGTCGCCAGCCATTCAGGCCAGAGAAGATTCGCAAGGGAGTCGAGCGGGCTTGTTGGAAACGGCCGATCCCGACGGACCAAGTAGAAAATGCGATCGCACAGATCATTCAAGGCGTCTACCTACAAAGCACATCCGAAATTGACAGCCAATTAATTGGCGAGATGGTGATGGAGATGCTGGTTGAGTTGGACGATGTGGCTTATATCCGTTTCGCCAGTGTCTATCGTGAGTTTCGCGATATCGAAGACTTCTTTAACGAAGTCCGGCCTATCCTCGAGAATCGTGGTGAGAAAGCCCGAATGGACGCCGAGTGATTCGGCCGTAGTCGTCTCTTAAGTGACTCGCTTCTGTGGTAGGAACTTGACGGGTTACGACAACCCGAGCGAGTTCCGATCACCGAAAATTGGGCTCAGGAAATTGACGCCTACTAGCTCAAGCCAACATATTCTTTACACGTTTGGACACCCAGAAAGAACTTTTCAACCCATCCCGCTTCAGCGATGTAGGTCTGGACTTGTGGAAGCCATTGAGGCATCGTCATGATCGCGTAGCATGTTCCCGCCGCGACGACGACAAAGAAAATGAAGTTGAAGACTGCGGCAAAGGCACTCTTGCCTTTTTGAATTCGAAGGGCTCGAAGTTCCTGCGATGCTTTTGCTTCCCAAAGGTGTCGTGTTGAAAGTTCGTGGTAAGCCATGATGTTTTTCTCTTATCAGTTCGTCAGAGTTGTTGTCTGATGCAAGACAATCGCAATCGACGTACCAATTGAGTAATCAGGGTATTTTCCCGCGTTTTAGAGCTTTGTTAATTCTCGGTGTTGCCAAATCGAAACAAAACGCGAAACCGATGTGGAGGGTTTGCATCATGTTGCGGTATCGAAACAACGTGAGTTTTGATTGATGCGGTCTTGGATAGAGATAAAAGACGTGGCTGATAACTCTATTTATCATTGTTGATCAAAACCGATTCTCCACCCGCGTCCGGTACCGGCTGAATTTGCCCCGG
>CAZQQR010000234.1:1807-3317 GCA_964595515.1 uncultured Pirellulaceae bacterium | reverse complement strand
CCGGCTGAATTTGCCCCGGATCAACAATTACTGGGCCTTCCAAAGAAAGTTCTTGGGTGACGATTGTGCCGTCTAGTTGAGCATCCGAAAATTGCGGGACCAATCGAATGATACCGTCTGGCCCCCGACCTGTTTGGGGTTGGTTAGGATCAAGCTGGCTTGGAATGGGTGTGTCAATCATTTCTGGCGAAATAGGAGCCACACTTGACCCCAGAACCGGTAGCAGTCGTTGAGCAAGCGTGTTGTTTGGGGCCAAATTAATTGCCCGTCTAAAATCACTGGTTGCGGAATCCAAATAACCAAGCGCACCGTAGTGGTAGCCTCTCAAAGCCAACGCGTTCGCGTCTCCCGGGTTGTCAGTGATGTGTCGTGAAAGACGTTGGGTTTGCGGAACGTAGTCGTTGAGTCCATAAAAGTTTTTAAAGTTTCTGACGACGAAACCCCATTGGTCGGACCGCAATCGAGATGTCGCTTCGTTAAGCAATCTTGCGGACGTCGCAAAGTCACCAGTCGCGAAATTGGCGTGTGACGCAAACAGTTTTAGTCGTCCGTTGTTTGGATCCAATCGCATTGCTTGTTTGGCTAGTTGAGCTGACTCCCCGTAGTTTCCGCGTTTGAAAGCTTGTTCTGCAAGCTGCTGTGTCGGGCGGGCAGAGGCGGCCGTTGGGATCTGTGGGTAAAATTCGTTGCGGATTACGGACGGATTAGAACGATCGTTCATCAGATCGCCTGCCGAAATCGCTTCCGACGGAGTCAGGCCAATGGTCGCGGGGATCGGCTGAGGATTAACGGGACCAAAACTCGGATTGGAATAGCCGTAGTTGGAGTAGTTGCCTCCATAGACCGATCCATAAGCGGGAATGAATTGGACTCCAGATGAGTACGTCGGTCGATAATAGGTCGACGTTCCGTAGGGCACGCCGTATCTGACCCCATAAGGAATCGCTCCGTAACTCGCCCCGTAACTCAGCCCGAACGATCGTCCTGGAGAAACGGAGAGGAAGGTGCTTCTTCCAATACCGGATGAATAAAGATTGCGCGAGTTGGTTTTGTAGCTATAAAAAGTTGGTCGTTGACTGGAGTGTCTTCCGTTGTTGTGAGGATGACCGTGCCCTTTGGATCCTGGCCGACTGAAGGTTGTGGTTTTTCCGCTGGATGGATAACTGCCGAACGTCGAACGGTTGAGGTTTGAGTATGGACTTGGGTGACCAACACCAATCTTCTTGTTAGGAACGGATCGCGTGGTGATCTTGTTAAAAGATTTCCCCTTGGCCTGAAAGGCTGCTGGAGCAGCGTTGCTTTCAGAAGCGGGCAGCATGACAAGCAACCCAATTCCAGCCAGCGCGGTTCGGTTGAAAATGGATTTTAAATTCAGTCTAAACATTGTGTCTCTCGTGATTTTGACCAAGGTCATCAAATAAGAACCGCCGCTCTCTTAGGATTCGGAAAGAACGGAATCTTTCACCGTCAATTTTAGCAAGAGACGATTTTGACGTTTGGATTTTGGCAA
>CAZQQR010000234.1:0-1707 GCA_964595515.1 uncultured Pirellulaceae bacterium | reverse complement strand
CGCCGAGCCTGTTTGATTCCGTACTTCATATTTTCTAAACCACGAATCCGATGTGCATCGGTATTGATTACGATCGGAACGCCAAACGTTTTTGCGGCCTGAAGGTAAACTTCGTTTAAGTCCAGTCGAATTGGGTTCGCGTTGAGTTCCAAAAGTTTCTTGTTTGCTTTGGCGGCTTGGAATACAGCGTCCATGTCAACGTCGTAGGGTTCGCGTTTGTTGAGTAGGCGACCGGTTGGGTGAGCGATCATCGAGACGTGAGGGTTTTCAAGTGCTCCTGTGATCCGGTCTGTGATTTGTTGACGCGGTTGATTTTGACCGTAGTGGATACTGGCGATCACGAAATCGGCTTTCGCGAGCGTTTTGTCATTCAGATCCATTTCGCCAGATTCCAGGATGTCACATTCGATTCCTTTGAGGATGATGAAACTGTCCTTGGATCTTTTATTGATCGCGTCAATCTCTTTCCATTGAGCGAGGGCTTCTTCGTCCTTTAGTCCGTTGGCCATCGCGACGCGTTTAGAATGGTCCGTGATGCAAATGTATTTTAATCCAAGGGCGCGGGCTGCATCTGCCATCTCTTCGATCGAATTCTTTCCATCAGTTGCGGTGGTGTGCATGTGCAAGTCACCACGGATATCTTTGAGGTCGATCAATTCAGGCAGTTCGTTTTTCTCCGCCCAGCCAAACTCACGGCGAGCTTCGCGAATCTCTGGCTCGAAGTATGGAAGATCGAGCGCTGCATACACATCAATTTCGGATTTTCCCGCCACCCATTTTTCTTCTTTCCCGGTTGTGTCATAGACGCCCCATTCATTGACGCGTAGCCCCATTTGTTTTGCTTTGCCCCGAACCACAACGTTGTGATCTTTGGAGCCGGTGAAATACTGAAGGGCCGCACCAAAAGAGTCTGCCGGGACGACGCGCAAGTCGACTTGGAATTCATCTTCAAGACGAACTGACATTTTTGTTTCGCCACGGACGATCACTGAAGTGATTTCGTCAAAGGATCCGAAATGGTCCATGACGGCGGCGCTCTCGATGGAATCTACGAGAATGTCCAGGTCGCCCACTGTTTCTTTACCGCGGCGGTAACTACCAGCGAATTCTAGCTGTTGGATCTGGTCACACTCTGACATGTGTTTTTTAAGACGCTGAACAATCAAGTCGGCGTTGGCCCAAAGAATTCTCTCGTTGGCAGATGCGGCGATCGAGATGCCTTCCAAAATTTGTTTTTCCGTTTTTTCGGCGAATCCAGAAAGCTCTCGGACTTTGCCTGCCTCGCAAGCGGCTTTTAAATCTTCGAGGGTGGCGATGCCAAGCTCGTTGAAGATCGCGGCGGCTTTTTTGGGACCCAGTTTTGGAATCTTAAGTAGATCAAGCACGGTTTTGGGGACCTTGGTGAGAAGGTCGTCCATTTGTTTAAGCTTGCCGGTCTTTACCAATTCATGGCATTTTTCGGCAACACTTTTTCCCACGCCGTCGAGCTTGGTTAGGTCTTCCTCGGCTTCGATCATGGACTGGATCGAGTTGGGAAGTTCCTTGATGATTCGACCACCGTTACGGTAGGCCCGTAGACGAAAGGCGTTGGCTCCCGTGAATTCGAGGAGGTCTGCAAGTTGGTTAAGCGTTTTAGCAATTTTCTCGTTGTTCATGAAGTTAATGATAACGAATGTCGGCAAGGGCGGAATGTGGGGATTTGAGATT
>CAZQQR010000233.1:7111-9005 GCA_964595515.1 uncultured Pirellulaceae bacterium | reverse complement strand
AAACGCCAAAATAGGGCATGGCTGATCCTCAAGCACAAACTCCGATCGAAAAACTGACTCAGCCGATTCAGTTCATCAAAGGCGTTGGGCCCCAGCGCGCATTGTTGCTTGAAAAACTCGGAATCCGAAACATCGCTGACATCCTGTTCTTCTTTCCGCGTTCTTATCAAGACTTCACAGAACTCCACCAAGTCGTCGATCTTGAGGCAGAACAGCTGGCAAGTATCGTTGGAGTTGTCGATGACATTGACGCCGCGATCTCTGGAAACGGCAAGCACATTTTGTACGTTCTAATTCGGCAAGACGAACAATTTGTTCGAGCCGTCTGGTTCAATCAGCAATTCCTTTTCCAAAAATTTCAAGTCGGCCAACGAGTCATGTTTCGCGGGAAAGCCAAACTGGTTGGCGGCCGATACCAGATGAATCACCCAAAAGTAACTTGGCTGGATGCGACACAGAACGTGGAAGACGAAAAGCAACTTTCGCCAATCTACCCACTAACAGACGGTATCAATCAACGACAGATTCGAGATATCGTTGCTCGAACGGTAGAAGAATGTGCTTCACTTGTTCAAGAAGCGTTCCCGGACGAACTTCGTGACCTAGCTGACGTGTGCGAAATCGAAACGGCGATCAAGCAAATCCACTCGCCAAAAAACCACGATCAGGTCGAGCACGCAAGAAAACGTTTGGTCTATCAAGAGTTATTTATTCTCCAACTCGCACTGGCAATTCGGCGACACCGAATCACCATTCAGAATGTCTCACCGCCGCTCGAATTGACTCCCAAAATCAAAGCCCGAATCGAAGGGCGGATCCCGTTCGAGTTGACGCCGTCGCAAAAAATCGCGTTTGACGAAATTGCCACCGACATGGGAAAACCGTTCCCAATGAACCGGTTACTTCATGGCGAAGTCGGCAGTGGGAAAACGGTGGTCGCCGTAAGCGCCATGCTGCAGGCTGTCGCTCACGGGTATCAGGCGACCATTATGGCACCAACCGAAATTCTCGCGCGGCAGCATTTTCTCACCATCAAAGATCTCATGCAGAACAGTCGGGTTCGAATGGAGCTTTGGACAGGGAGTCTAAAAACTGCTGAACGCAAACGAATCGCGGCGGCAATCGAATCCGGCGACGTCGACATCGTGATTGGCACCCAAGCCGTTGTCGCGTCCAAACTAAAATTCCACCAACTTGGGTTGGTTGTGATCGACGAACAACACAAATTCGGCGTCAAACAACGTGCCTCCCTAAAACAATCGCAGCACGATCCTCATTATCTCGTGATGACGGCGACACCGATTCCGCGCACCGTTTCCATGACGCTTTTCGGTGACCTCGACGTTTCGACTTTGCAACGAACAAGCGGAGTTGGACAAAAAGTAAACACTTATCTTGGTCAAGAAGAAACGCGAAAACAGTGGTGGGAGTTCTTTCAAAAGAAACTTCGGGAGGGCCGTCAAGGATTCGTGGTCGCTCCGCTTGTCGACGCAAAAGAAGACTCGGACCTGAGTAGCGCCGAACAAATGTTTGAATCACTATCCAACGGACCGCTCGAAGAATTTCGATTGGACGTGCTTCATGGTCGTCAATCTCCTGAACAAAAAGATGTTGCCATGGCAGATTTTGTTTCTGGAAAAACACAAGTCATCGTTGCCACGGGCGTTGTCGAAGTTGGCATCAACGTGCCCAACGCCACGATCATGACGATCGAATCGGCAGAGCGGTTTGGGCTTTCACAGCTTCATCAATTGCGGGGTCGCGTAAGTCGCGGAAATCACCCCGGTTTCGTTTGTGCTTTTGCGACCAGTAATGACCCAGAATCCAACGAAAGATTGACGGCTTTTTCAGAAACTGACAACGGATTTGAGCTGGCTGAAATCGATCTTCAAAT
>CAZQQR010000233.1:4687-7011 GCA_964595515.1 uncultured Pirellulaceae bacterium | reverse complement strand
CGCAGAACTTTTCGGTAGATCGTATCTCGCTCGATCGGATCCCGACCGGCTTCACGAATTAGATCTTCCAGCCTTTCAACCGAGAGGAATTCGGGCGTCGTTGCTCCTGCATCGTGATAGATCAACTCATGACGAACGGTGCCATCGAGGTCATCCGCTCCATAAGCCAATGCCATCTGAGCCGTTCCAATCCCAAGCATGATCCAGTAGGCCTTCATGTGATCGATGTTGTCCAACATCAACCGGCTGATCGCCATCGTCCGAAGATCCTCAACCGCTGTGGGTTTCTTGATATGAGAAAGCCCAGTGTTCTCTGGATGAAACGCGAGTGGAATAAACGTTTGGAATCCATTGGTCTCGTCTTGGAGTTCCCGCAACCTGATCAGATGGTCAATCCGGTGAAACGGTTTTTCCAGATGCCCGTACAACATCGTGCAATTGGTTTTGATGCCTAACTGATGGGCTGTTCGGTGGATGTGAATCCAATTGTTGCTGTCGGCTTTGTGTTCACAAATTTGATCACGAACTTCTGGATGAAAAATTTCTGCGCCGCCACCTGGCATGCTTCCTAGTCCGGCCTCACGAAGCTCCGTCAATATCTCCGCCGTCGGCCGCTTTTCCAAAAACTCAAACCAATTGATCTCGACAGCCGTCCAAGCTTTGAGGTGCAGCTTTGGGTAGCCGTCTTTGAGAATCTTGAGCATGTCGCGGTACCATTCGAACTTTCGCTGATGGTGAAGTCCGCCAACCACGTGAATTTCGGTGCAACCGTTTTCCGTCGCTTCCCTTCCACGATCCAAGATCTGTTCATCCGACATCGCGTAGCCTTTGTCGCTGCGAAGGTCAGATCGGAACGCACAAAAATTGCAACGATAGACGCAAATGTTCGTCGCGTTCAGGTGCGCGTTGATGTTGTAATACGTCGCGTTGCCGTTTTTTCTCTCGCGAACCAAATTTGCAAGTTGGCCAAGATCGTTAACGGGAATCTCGGGGTCGTACATCAACAACCCATCGTCCATCGAAAGACGCTCTCCAGCCTCAACCTTGTTCCGAATTTCACTTAGCCGATTATCAACAGTATGGATCATGATCTTTTTGTTTCGACGCTTAAACGGATGCCGATTAACAACATCTGCAAATTGAATTGATTCGCTTTTACAAAAGCTCTTGCCAGAAGCGAATTCCAAGCTCAAAAGTTTATTTTGAGGCCGGGAAATTGTCCACGCTAATGAGGCCCTGTCACTAGAAACAACCGTCAGCAAACGCCTCAAACAACGAGTAAATCCAGAGTTCCCGCCACAAACAAACCCATACTTACGATTGCATTCACATTAAAAAAAGCCACGTTTACCCGGGTTAAATCGTCGGGACGCACCAAACGATGCTCGTAAATCAGCAGGATCGCAACCGCAAGGATCGTGATCCAATAAAGCCACCCCAATCCCAAATCAGGGCCAATCCAATAGTGAGCCATTGGTAATAGCGTAAGACAAATGACCATGATCCCATGGCAAACAGCAGCTAACCGCAGGGCACCAGCGATTCCCAGACGAACGGGGATGCTGTTAAGTTTCTTCTCGCGGTCGTATTCGAAATCCTGACAAGCGTAAATCATGTCGAATCCTGCGACCCAAAATAAGACGGCCAACCCAAGCAAAACAGCGGGCGTCAAATCTGCCGGATTTCCAGCCACGATTAAGCCCCGGACGGCCAGCCAAGCGCAAATGGGGGCAAGCATCAGAGCCAACCCCAACCAAAAATGAGCTAACGAAGTGAATCGCTTCGTGTAGCTATATCCGAATAGGACTCCAAGCACAGGTAACGATACCGCCAGCGGCAACCAGTTGGGTAAAAAGCAGCATGTCCCAACCATGAAAATCAAAGTCGACACAACCGTAAACACCACGACCGAGCCGACCGACAATTCACCCGCAGGCAAATGTCGTTTGGCGGTTCGTGGATTCTCTGCGTCAATAAACCGATCGACTAAACGATTGAAGGCCATCGCTGCACTACGAGCTCCGACCATGCAAATCAGAATTCCGATGAGCTGCAGCCAGCTAAACTCGACGGCTTGGTCATCACCCGACACCGCCCACGCCATGACGGCAGCAAGAAGTGCAAACGGCAAAGCGAATATCGTATGGCTGAAGCGAATCATCTCCAGCAGCTTCTTGAATTTTTGATACATCGTTGCGTTTGCCAAATTTTCCAAGTACCAAGGTTTCAGTACCAAATTTCCCAAGTATCAATTCCAAAGTACAAATTTCCAAAGTAGGTCAGGCTGTGCCTAGCGAAACGGCGTCATGCACAGCATGACCTAC
>CAZQQR010000233.1:0-4587 GCA_964595515.1 uncultured Pirellulaceae bacterium | reverse complement strand
TTAACCAACTACACCGACCCCCAACGAGGCCCCATTTCGAACTCAACCTGCAGATGATCCAAAATCCGAGAAACAATAAAATCGACGAGATCTTCTATCGTCTTCGCGGCGTGATAAAAACCAGGCGAAGCCGGAAGGATGGTCGCGCCGGCTTCGCAAGCTGTTTTCATATTCGCAATCTGAATCAAAGAAAGCGGCGCTTCGCGCGGCACTAAAATCAATGGCCGTCGCTCTTTCAAGTGAACATCCGCCGCTCGTTGAATCAAATTTCGACTAGCTGCCGTCGCGATTCCAGACAACGTTCCGCCGCTGCATGGACAGACAACCATTCCGCGAGTGCGATGCGAGCCGCTGGCGATCGGCGTCATAAAATCTTTGTAATGATGATATTCAACAGAGCGATCACCTTGATAGCCCGGCACCAACTGGTTGATCTCAAAATTCCTGAGGTCAATCTCTAGCCCAAGCTCATGTTGCGCGACAACGCGAGCCGAATCGCTGATCGTCAGATGAACATCGACGTTCGTTTGCAGTAGGACTTCTAAAAGGCGTTGTCCGTAAACAACACCACTGGCTCCCGTGATGGCAAGAACGATTGGGTGGTCCATTAAATCACTTGACCCCAATATACAAAGTCGCGATCCCAAACGTGAGCGGATAAAATTCCGCACTGGACATTCCAGCACTCAACATTCGCTCTGTCAATTTTCCATAACTCGGGAATTCACCAACACTATCGGGAAGATAGTTGTAGGCACTTGAGTCATTGCGAGCCAACATCTGTCCAATTTTCGGCAACACGTTTCGAAAATACCATCCGTACATTCCTTTGATCGGTTGGTAGCGAGGAACGGAAAATTCGAGCACGGCAACTTTCCCACCTGGCTTACAAACTCGCGTCATCTCGCGAAGTCCCAAATCCGTATCCGAAACATTGCGAAGCCCAAAGGCTGCAGAAACGACTTGGAAGTGATCGTCTTCGAATGGCAGGTTCTGAGCGTCGGCTTCGACAAAAGAAACATCCTGGTTTCGTTTGGAGTTTTTTTGTTTGCCTACTTCCAGCATCTCATAACAAAAATCAGACCCGATCACCGGAGCTTTGCCATCTGTGTATTTTGAAAACGAAAAAGCCAGATCACCTGTTCCTGTGCAAACATCGAGGATCGGATCATTTTGGTTGGGAGCAAGTTTTCGAACCGCCTTCCATCGCCAGTATCGGTCGACGTTCATTGAAAGCAGATGGTTCATCCGATCGTATTTCGGCGCTATTTCGCCAAACATCTTTCGAACACGATCGTTGGATTTATTTACTGGCATCGTCTAAGTCTAAATTGTTGAGTTCTGAACGCGGCATGAGTCCCAGACCGCCTCTACAAAACGGACCGAATCTGTCAGGATACATTAACTGCGGCAAATTGCTATTCGATCGACAAACTACGATAAATCCGCTGATTCTGCGAGACACAGTTTGTCATGATTATGCGGTCAAGCCGGTTAAGCAATACGAACACCAATCCGATAAAACAGATTTCAGATGGCCAACTACGAACTTGACGTCGTTCTTTTACCCGACACCGTGACACCAGAATCTTTGGCTGGCAAAACCGTAATCGTCGTCGACGTCTTAAGGGCGACGACCACGATTTGTACCGCTTTGAAAAATGGATGTCATTCTGTTTTGCCCCAGCCAAGTGTGGAAGCCGCCCGTCAGGCGCACGCTGAATTCGTTGGCGATGCACTGATCGGGGGAGAGCGGGGCGGTAAGATTGTGGACGGATTTCATAGCGGCAATTCGCCACTGGAATACACTTCCGAATTCATCAGCGGCAAAACTTTGATTCTCGCTACCACCAACGGCACGGTTGCGATGGAGCGATGCCGCCAGGCCGATCGGGTGTTGATTGGGTCCATGGTTAACCTCGGCGCGGTCGCAAAAGCCGTCGAAGACGCAGCTCAAGTCACCGTTCTTTGCTCAGGAACAGACCGAATCATCACCAGTGAAGATGTCCTGTTCGCAGGCGCTTTCATGGACCGATTGATTCAGTATCGGACGGAATCAAACAAGCCAATCGGGACACTAAGAGACACGACGAAACTAGCGGTTGATCATTGGAGAACGACAAACCAAGCGATCGAAAATGGCAAATCCCTTGCTAATTTTTTTCGGCTCGCCCAAGGCGGCATCAACCTAGTCAAGATCGGCCATGACGCCGACATCGTGTTCGCGTCACAGATCGATACCGTGCCAGTAGTCCCCGAACTTGACTTAACGACTTGGTCGATTCAAACCAATCCAGATTGACCAGTCAACGGATGCCCGCGCCATGCCTCACGCTTGCGTGAGGCATGTAAGTGCGGCATCGCGCATCATGTGGAGCTTTGATCCTCTATTAACTGCGAGGAAGTGCTTGCCAGAGTCCGATGATATTGTCTTCGGTATCTTTTACCTGAGCATAGATTCCCATGTCTCCGATTTGTTGCTCGGGAAAGACAACGGAACCGCCTGCAGTCACAACGTCTTTTAGTCGTTGGGCACAGGATTCGACTTCGATCACGATCACGGGCGATGTTGCCCCGCCTTCTTCGCTGCGCTGATACGTCCCGCCATTGATTCCCCCAGTTTCTTTCATTTGAAAGTTCTCATCCATTTCACTGGTGATCACAAACGTGTAGGGCACTTCGCCTGGAGCCGGCGAAAACTGCCAACCGAATACGCCCGTATAGAATTTCTCCATTCGCTCTTTCTCGGAGTACGGCACTTCAAAATGACAGACTCGGTCCATCTCAATCTCCCTTTAAATAATCACTTGGTGATAGATTCAATGCTCCACAGGGTGTGATTTGGCTGGGAGTCGGTGCGAATCAGTTAGCAAGAATTGGCTTGGCAAGCCTTGTTACTGAGGTGGTGAATACGACTTCCGTATTTCATCAAAAAAGCCTAAATTCGCACTTCCGAACCTTTCAACCACGTGGAAACTCCAATGAGTATGGAATCAATTGTTTCGCTGTGCAAACGTCGCGGCTTCTTATTTCAATCAAGCGAAATTTACGGTGGTTTACAGGGCTTTTGGGATTACGGTCCTCTCGGTGTCGAGCTGAAACGGAACGTGAAAGAAGCGTGGTGGAACGACATGGTTAGCGGCCATGACGACATGAACACGTTGGCCGGTGCTCCCTCTCCCTATTCAATGGAGGGGCTCGATTGCACCATCATCATGCACCCTCAGGTTTGGAAATGCTCCGGACACTACGACTTGTTCCATGACCACATGGTCGACTGTCGGGAAACCAAGAAACGATATCGACACGATCAACTGAATGGTCGTTGGGTCGAAGCCAAAGGCCAAAAGATCTTCGTCACGGCACCGGCTGGTGATGAAGAACAGGCTCACATGACCAAACAGGCTTTGAAACATTTTAACCTGCGCAACAAACACATTGATGATCTCAAGTGGGACGGTGAGTCGACTTGCTTGACTGAGATCGAGAGCTTTGACCAGGTCCTTGGCCCAGACACGAAAAAGCTCGGCACGCTGACCGAACCCCGCGAATTCAATTTGATGTTCAAGACGATCGTGGGCGCTTTGTCTGGTGAAGAGGGCACTGCTTTTCTTCGCCCCGAAACAGCTCAAGGCATTTTCGTTAACTTCAAAAACGTCCTCGACAGCACTCGGCATCGTTTGCCTTTGGGCATTGCACAAATCGGCAAGAGTTTTCGCAACGAAATCACGCCGAGGAACTTCACGTTTCGTTCTCGCGAATTTGAGCAGATGGAAATTGAATTTTTCTGTCACCCTGATCAATCACAAGCTTGGTATCAGTTCTGGCGTGATCGCCGTCTAAACTGGTATCACAAAATGGGCATCTCCAGTGACAACTTGATCATGCGTGAGCACCACCAAGAAGAATTGGCTCACTACTCAATTGGTACCGCGGATATCGAGTACGCTTTCCCGTTCATGGCCGAGGGCGAATACGGCGAACTCGAAGGCGTCTCTCATCGGGGCGATTTTGACTTGCGTAGCCACATGGAAGGCAAGCTCGACGAAAATTCTAATCCACTGGAGTTGCAGTTGGATGAAAATGGAAAACCAAAATGGAAAGGCAGTGGCAAAGATCTTGCTTATCGAGATGACCTGACCAACGAAAAATACACGCCGCACGTGATTGAACCTTCAGCGGGCGCCGACCGCGCCGCGCTTGCATTTTTGTGCGAAGCGTTCCACGAGGACAAACAACCGGACGACAAAGGCAAAATGCAAACGCGGACGGTGATGAAGTTGCATCCTCGGCTTGCACCGATCAAAGCTGCCGTTTTTCCCTTGGTTAAAAAAGACGGCATGCCCGAATTATCCAAAGAGATTTACCTGGATCTGAAACGACATTTCAAAGTCTTCTATGACGAAAAGGGCGCTGTCGGTCGGCGATATCGTCGGCAAGACGAAGCCGGAACGCCCTACTGCATTACCGTCGATGGCCAAACACTCGAGGACAAAACCGTCACGATTCGCGACCGGGATACGCTTGAGCAATCTCGAATCAAAATCGACGAGTGTGAACAAGTCATTCGAGAACGAATGAACGGTT
>CAZQQR010000232.1:5543-9038 GCA_964595515.1 uncultured Pirellulaceae bacterium | reverse complement strand
GCTTACATCCAGCCGACTAAGAAGTTTCAGAGACGCTAGACGATCGTTGCCCAATCACAGCCCGTTTCAAATCAGCCAACTCGAAAGGCTTGGAAACGACCTCGGTAACCCCTGCAGCTTTGATTTCTTCAAGCTCATTCGCCCGCGGAAAGTTCAACAGCAACACCTTGGGCTTGTTGGGAAATTCTGAGTTGAGCCAAGTGATTCTTTGCGACAACTCATACGACCAAGAATCCGCGTCAATGCAGATGGTAGAAACCAAATTCGAAGACTGCCCATCCCACATCGTTCGCTCAACCCAATGCGGAATCCAACCATGATGCCGCATCGCATCGGCAAGCATTTCATATTGCGAATTTGACCAAGCACTGATCCCAATATGCTGCGGATCGTCACGCGACAAGAAATTTGGTTTCTCGGCCGCAATTCGGTCCGCGATAGTCGTTGTCCGTGGAGCATGCCAACCCGAGACACCGGCCTGTTCCATCTGCTGCACGAACGAATCGTAACGGCCTTCCCATTGATGCCAAAAAACGCGAGTCGTTCCTTGCCATGGATTTCCTGACCGCGTCTCGCCTTCGCACCAAGTCCCCAAGAGGCCAACCACAGGCGTCTGCTCAAACATCGCTTGCAATTTCTCGATATCCTCACAACCTATTTGGTCGCGGCGAGATTGAGCAACAACAACCAGCTCGAAATTGGATTCGCTGACCGACTCAATTTTCTCAAGCGGAACCAGCGTCAACGGAACATCGATCGAAGAAATGATGTTGCGAAAATCGGCATGCCAAAAATCGCCCGTGAATAGTATCTTGTGATCACTCATCTCGTCTCCTTTGCCTCATGCATTGGAAGCCGCATTGCCAGCGATAAAATCTCGATCGTTGTCTCATCCAAGTCAACGATCTATTGGGCGCCTCGCCCGCTACTCCAGATTGTTATCGAAATCTTTGATTGCCTGCCATGCTGATTCTGAACATTCTGCTTCCCTAAGTATTTCTAACAACTCCGCTTGCTGGATCAACCGACTTAGCCGAGCCAACACCCTTAAATGAAGCGATTCATCAGTCGAACCGATCAAAAAGAAAATATCCGTCAAACACCCTCTTGGTCCGCCAAACGGAATCCCTTTCGTCGTTACCCCAAGCGCCAAAAACGGCTCGCCCATGATGCTTGGAATGGGCCGGCGCGGGTGCAGCAGCGCAACACCATTACCCAACGCCGTTGGATGTAAAGCTTCTCGATTTCTCAAGGCCTCCGCCATCCGCCCTGGATCCCAAAGCCGACCGGTCTTGGCCGTCTCCTCACAGATCTTTTGAATGACCGACGTTTTCGTTCTGGCGAGCATCGGAACCCACACACAGTCCAGTTGAAGCAAGTCGGTGATCGACCAAGCTTCCACCTGAGTTTTGGCTTCTTGCCGCGTCAAGACTTTCTCGACTTCGTTCAATTCCTGCTCGTCAGACAATCCAATTCGATCTTCGAACCACTGATGAATCTCAGCTCGGGAAAACTTCCACTGCTTGCCCACTCGTCTGCCAGGCAAACGATTGCGTTCCGCCATTTTTTTGACCTGCTCAGGTCGCAAATGAAGGTATGCCGCTAGTGAATCGACATCAAAATCTTCGTGTGACATTCAAAGGTAAGTTGTTTGGGGTGTTTGAGGGAAATCCAGAACCGAATTGGACAGCTAGCAAAGCTATCGGTCCAGAGGATGTTTTTTTAAGTAGAACATACCGCTCTCACAATAGCGAATTCGACTTTCTTTGCTCAATTCTGGTGCTGGCGAAAAACAGAATCGAAGCGATCCGTATTGACTGAAAATTCCGTTTGCTGAGAATCGCATGTTGTCGACAGGAAGTCGATTCATCGTTGATCATCATCACGTTTGATGGTCGCATTTTCATTAGCATTCGCCAGGCAAGGAGGCCTTGTGAGTACCCAGCTAATTGATACGAATCGTGGGATTCGTCTTAAAGAGATTCTTCCAAATGCTCAGTTCATCGGTTCGAAAGAGATCGTCTTTCGTTCGTGCTGTGGAATGTGGAAGGAGTGTCAACCAGAAGACCTCTTCGTTGCAATCGTTGACGCCGAACAAGATGGCCACGACTACACTCGTGAAGCCATCAGCCGCGGTGCATCAGCAATCGTTACCGAAAGGTTGTTAACGACCGACCAGCCCCAGTGTCTTGTCCCCGACACGCGAGAAGCCTACGGCAAAATTTGCCAAGCACTCGCCGGAGCTCCCAGCCAACGGCTCAACTCAATCGGAGTCTCCGGAACAGACGGCAAAACAACGACTTGTCATTTGATTCGCAGTGTCCTCGACGCCGCAAATCAACGGCCTGGGATCGTTTCTTCGATCGAAGTCGACTGTGGATCCAACCACCAGTCTGTGCCATCCAATGAGCTTAGTCCTCCCAGACTCGCGGAGTTGCTAACGCAGATGGTGCTGTGTGACTGCGAAAATGCAGTCGTGGAAATCCCAAGTGTTGCCTTGGCCAAACGAAGCCTCTCGGGCGTAGAGCTGGATATTGCGGTGATTACAAATATCCGCCAAGACCATCTTCAGTTTCACGGCTCTCCACAGAATTATCGCCGAGCCAAAATGCGATTGTTGGATCAGTTGAAGCCCACTGGCGTCGCAGTCCTAAACATGGACGATCCAACGACGCATTTTTTGCTTGAGAACATTAAAAAACCGGTTTTAACTGTTGGTATAAAGCAAGAATCCGACGTTCGTGCTCGCTTGATTGAACGCGAAAAAAACCAACAAACCATCATGATCTCAGCTGGATCGGAGTCGGCACTCGTTCGAACATCCATCATCGGTGACCAACACATCTACAATTGTCTTTCGGCAACAGCTGTTGGATTGCTAAGAGGGATTGATTTGGCAACCATCGCCAAAGGACTTGAACAGGTCGGAAGCATCCCAGGACGCCTCGAACGAGTGGAGTGCGGACAAGCCTACGGAGTCTGGATTGATTCGGCCAGAAGCACCAGTCAACTTGCGACCGCAATTCGCACGTTGAAGCAAGTCACCAAAGGAAAACTCTGGTGCATCTGCTCCACCGAAGACGGCCAATCTGATCTGCAACGAAAACGAATGGGAGAGATCGCCGAGCGAGCAGCAGACGAAGTGATCATCACTAAATCCTCGGTCGAGATGATCGCCGACTACGAACCAACCCATCAGGTTCTTGATGGGTTCTCAAAACCCGGCAAAGCTCAAATCATCCCCAGCCGATTCAAAGCCATCGAGTACGCGCTTAAACATGCCAAACCAGGCGACGGCGTTCTCGTAACTGGCTGTGGCGAAAAACCATTTGCTTTGGTCGGTCAACATAGCTGGACAATCACCGACCGCGACGTATGCCAGGCTTGGTTGTACGACAACGCGAGCATTGAACCAGATTTCAATCAAGTCAAATCGGTAAAAGCACAAGTCTTCAATATCGATGACTATCGCGAAAACGACTGTTGAAAAACGGC
>CAZQQR010000232.1:4367-5443 GCA_964595515.1 uncultured Pirellulaceae bacterium | reverse complement strand
CGATCTTGGTAGGTCAGGCTGTGCCTGACGTTCACCAATTCACCGCTACATGGCTACGGTCGATACCCTGTGCCAGACCTCTCGCGTCTTCCATCGTCATGCACAGCATGACCTACGCTGGAAACCACCTTCGCCAGATACAACCTACGCCGGAAACCACCTGCCCTTGAAGCCTCTCTCCCCGGAAAAAAGCACCAATCGCCAGAGCTCAATCGTACCTTCAACCTCTGTTGCACCACAAATGGGTTGATCGTTCTTTCCCTTACTGCCCCGTTTTACATATCTCGCTAGCGAACAAGCGAGCCAATCTACACTTTTTTAAAATCAGCGTTGTCGCTGCAACTGCATTCAGGTACATGTCTCCTATCGAACGGTTGCTTAACAATTGTTCAAAAAGAACACCTTGAGTTCAGTCGTATGGTGCAGGAAACGCGGGAATCTTGTGCCCCCTCCCTCCTGGGGATAGAGCATATTTTGCTTGTTGTGACTATGGTTTCTGGGTCAACCGTTACAACAAGTGCTCACGGCTGAGCTTCAACTGTGCACTGGGATAGTTCGCTATCCCAGTGCCAGGAAACACGAAAGCGTTGGTCAATTTGGCCAACGCTTTTTTCGTTTGCCGTTCAAAAACAATCAATTCCGACAAAGCTTCAATTCCTTCTACAACGCCTGGGGACTTGCTAAGATCAATTGCCGTTGTTGCTTCAACATCTCGACTATTAAAACGTAGTCGATGCTCCGGCTTTCCTGTCTCTATTTATCTCACCGAACTCAACAGACGCATCCATGAATCGCTGCTTAAAAAACATCTTTCCGATTTCGCTCATCGTTGCCATTTCATTCAGCATATTCCTGTCAGGGTGCGACATGGGAACTTACAACAAACGAATGAACGAATCCAACGGCGGAGCGCCAAAATCGGTCGATCCTGCCAACGCCGCTGAAGAAGGCTAGCCATTCTCGCTTCTCTCGCGCGGCCAACTGCGTCGCGAGGCGCAATGATGACTAATTTTTTAGGTAGCGGAACTCGTCAAGAGTTCTGTCCCGCCAGAGGCGGTTAGTTAAGACGCCCCAAA
>CAZQQR010000232.1:0-4267 GCA_964595515.1 uncultured Pirellulaceae bacterium | reverse complement strand
AAGACGCCCCAAAAGAAACTCGCCGTGCAATTGCAATCATTCGCCTACCGCAGGACTGTTTGCTTGGTGCCATCTTTGCAACCGATTCGCGTTTCGCAATTCCGAACGCGCCACCCAAGCCACAAATGCGCCCACTAAAACCAAAGTGAAATCCGCGTTAACCAAACCATAGACCACAAACGCCCCACCGAACACGATTCCGACCCAAGTCGCAATTTGGGTCGCTCGCCAATGCGAAACGAAAAAATGCAATGTGCTTCGAAGCAACCTTCCGCCATCCATCGGGAAAGCCGGAATCATATTGAACCCGAACAGGAATAAATTCAACCAAACCAGTAGCCCAATCGCGCCGGCCACCGAACCAGTAATATCATCCCACCCAAATCCTCCGCCCAACAACAAAACAACAACCGCACCAATGCCAGCCAACACTAGATTCACCATCGGCCCAGCCAAGGTGATCATAAACTCTTCGATCGGACGTTTTGGCATCCGCTCCAACCTCGCCAATCCGCCAATCGGTGTGATCAAAATATCCACCGTCTTGACGCCGAAATACCTTGCGGCCAGCGCGTGACCATACTCATGCAGAATGACAAACAGAAACACCGCTGAAATCACAAGCAGCGTCATTCCAAACCGCCCCCAATCCATGCCGGCTTGAATCTTCCACCGATAGAACGCGTAGATCGGCAGCGCGATGAACGACCAGTGAACAAAAAGATCGATAGAGAAAAAGCGACCAATTTTTAGTTTCATGATTGACCAAGCGAATCGTCAGGTGCAACCGAATCGCCGCCTTCTGTTTTTCCAAGCTTGCGGATATCCCCGTCCCGAATCGTGAATCCGATTCTGTCCAGGTATTCGCAAATAGGAATCGAGTATTTTCGCGACGTATCCAGGACTTGCCGAATATCGCTCATCGCCAACCCTCCAGTCGCCACCAACTCAGCCGCCAATCTTGATTTCGTTTCCGACATCACATCAGCGTGGAAAAACAGCTCATCGGAAACCTTGACCAACTCACCATTCTCAACCGCCATGTCCAACAACTCTGGCACGGAGTCTTTGTTCTTCGTTGTCGCTTTGATCAGCTCTTTTACGTTTTGAACCTTCAACCCGTCTGCTTTTTGCCGATTCACCAATTCATCAAGCAATACCTTTTGGCCTTTCGAAAGTTTCGGACCGTACCCGACCAAGCCAATGGAATTCACATTCGCGATGACTTTCTTTTTTCGTTTCAAGTCATCAACAACCAAATTCAACAGCTCAGGCTGATCAAGATATTTGAACTCAACTTCCAATGCCGATCTCGCGTGGGAAAACCGCAGAGGCTTGGCCGCGTGCAATCTCTCCAACGTCTTTACAACGCGATCGCCCAGTTCATTCATCCGGTCACGATGCACAATCACACTTCGCGTCAACGAAACCTTGATTTCAATCAATTCGCCAGACTCTTTTAGCGTTTCGTACACTTCGTCAAACTCGACCACACCAGCGCTACGAGTCAGATCCGCCGGCTTCCAACCAAGATCGTCAGCCAGATAGACACTCGCGGAGGCCCGTTTAACCGGATCATGCTCCGACAACTGTTTCATCATTGTCATTTCGCGATCAGAAGCCTTCTTTAATCGCCGAGCATTGGGCAAGAGGATTCTGCCACCACCAATCGTCTCAACGGGAGACTGACGCCGAATCACAAACGGCTGATTCCAAACAGCGACCGCAGGTTCATTCAAATAAACCTGAGCCACACAAGACGTCCCCGGTTCAAGCTCGCTCCGATCCAACAACCGGACGTTGCCAAAAAGCTCCGCCGTTCCAACGTGAAACCGAATCCTGGTCCGGTCCTTGAATGGTTTGTGATTTCGCTCAAGGTAGTCAAACTGGATCGTCATTAATTTTGACGGAACCAAATGATCAACGGCGCAAAGTTCGTGTCCTCTCGCAATCTCACCCAGATGAATCCCCGCCACATTAATAGCGGCACGTTGCCCTCGATGAACCGAGTCAGATTTGGAATCGTGGTTTTGAAGGCCTCGAACACGAACAGGAATTGACCCAGGTTGAATTTGAATTTGATCGCCAACATTGAGAACACCGCTGCTAACACTGCCGGTCACAACCGTTCCATGCCCATCGATGGTGAAAGCGCGATCAATCGCCATCCGAAACGGGGCATTCATTCGGTTCAGTCGATCGGTCTCAACGACTTTCTCACAAGCCTCATTTAGAGCTTGTTTAAGCTCTTCAATACCCGCACCCGTTTTTGAGCTGGTTCGAACGATTGGCGCGTCTCGCAAAAAAGTATCCGAAACCAGCGAACGGATTTCATCTTCGACCAACTCCAACCAATCGTCGTCCGACAAATCACATTTCGTCAGCGCGATCACGCCCGCAGGAAGATCAAGCATCCGAAGAATATCCAAATGCTCTTTGGTTTGCTGTTTGACGGAATCATCACCAGCAACGACCAGCAAAGCCAGATCCATTCCGGTCGCACCCGCCAACATTTGCCGCACGAATTTCTCATGCCCTGGAACATCAACGATACCTAGTCGAAATGGCGGCAAATCAAGATGGGCATACCCAAGCTCGATCGTGATTCCACGCTTTTTCTCTTCGGGAAGACGGTCCGTATTGGTTCCCGTCAATGCACCAATCAACGACGTTTTACCATGGTCAATGTGACCGGCCGTTCCAAGAATCAAATCACTCGACATACGCTGCTGTCATTTTTCTGAAGAAGACGTGTCTTGTTCGCCGCAATCAATTTGCACCAAGATCAAACGAAATTTAAAGCAACGTTTTTGATTGGGGATCCAGTCCGACACCCTGACAGACCTTTGACAATCTTTCCATAATCAGAAACAAGCCTCCCGGATCGAGCATGTCCTCGCCGGCCGACTGACGTTCAAAATGAAAAATGTCCAACCGCGCGTTGCAATCCGTCAAGACTTTAAGTTTGCCCATATCGTCGCCAGTCAATGTCATCGACTGAAACTCGATCAACAGCTCTTTGACCTGCTCGTCGACTTCTTCGCCTTCGACAAAAATAATATCCATTGCCGAGCTGTCGTGGGGCGAGCGGACTTCGATGGAAACAAACCCATCCTCCGTCTCTTTTAAGTCGCTGATTTCATACTTGTCATCGATGGCAGCAATGCACGCCTGAACATCTTTTCCCGCAGGACGATTTTCACCATTAAAATGAATGAAAAACGTATCCCGGTACATATAATTTTCGTCTTCAAATAACGACACGCGTCTCTCCAAATAACTTCTTAGACTTGCGGCATCAGCCGCGGTCCATTGTAACGCTGTAGCTCGCTGGAAACAGTGTTCCCATTAAACTTTAACCACCCAATTCGCCAGAACGTTCTGTTGCCGAGACAACTGCGGACATGACACTGTCGCGAAATCCGGTTTCCTCAAGTGCCTTCATACCCGCGATCGTGGTTCCTCCCGGGCTGGTCACTCGATCCCGAAGCACTCCAGGATGATCACCTGATGAACGCATCATTTCCACCGCACCCAGCACCGTCTGTATCGCCAAATCGCGAGCAACGTTTCGTGGCAAACCAGTCAACACACCGCCATCAATGAGTGACTCGACAAAGGTAAAAACGAACGCGGGACCGGAACCCGAAAGTCCGGTGACCGCATCGAGTTGGTCTTCGGTGACACGTCTCACCATTCCGGTCGGCTCCAAAACCTGAGTCGCAAACGCTACATCGTTGGCGGAAATATCGCTGCCTGCCGCAAGCCCGCACGCACCTTTCCCAATCAGGCAAGGCGTGTTTGGCATGACTCGAATGATGCGGGTCGTTCCCGTAAGTCGCTCTAGCTCAAAAGTTCTTACACCAGCAACGACGGAAACTACAAGCGTCGATTCAGGAATCGAGATTGAATCCAAGGCCACGTGAATCAATTGAGGTTTCACGGCAAGCACAACCAAGTCTGATGACTCGGCGACCGACTGATTGGAATCAAGAACTTTGATTGGAATCGCTTCGCCAACCTTTGATTGAAAGTTCTTGATCGCGCCGGCATTGGGGTCAGCCACCAGAATTTCGTAAGCCTCCCCGGAAGCCGCAATCCCGCAAGCCAACGCGGTTGCCATTTGCCCCGCCCCGATAAATCCGATTTTCTTCAATTGGACCTCACTCATGTTTCTAACAACTTCTAAATTTGCTTTGGGTCACAGAACACCAACTGGTTCGTCCCGCTAGCACACTTAAGACCAAGCCTAAGAACCAACTGAGAC
>CAZQQR010000231.1:6456-9057 GCA_964595515.1 uncultured Pirellulaceae bacterium | reverse complement strand
TTCCGTTTTGCCTTCGCTTTTTTCTTAGTCGACTTTTTCTTGGCAGCCTTCTTTTTGATGACCTTTTTCTTGGCCTTCTTTTTAGTAACCTTCTTCTTAGCGACCTTTTTCTTGGTTGCTTTCTTCTTAGCCGGTTTGGCCGAAGAATTTCGAGGAACAGCAGGGAATTTCTTCTTTGACTTTACTCTTCTCTGATGCGTCTTTTCGATCTTTGATCGATCTGAGCTTTCGAGTTCTCGAGCAACACAAGCCAATTCCCAAGCCTTCTTCTTTCCGTACTTCTTGAAAGAAAAGCTTATCTTCCCGCGTTTGCCTTCGTCCGTTTTCCAAGACGCACAGTATGACGAATAGAGCTCGCCATAAACCGAAGCGCAAACAGCTAAATGTACACCTACGACACCCGAACGATTACGTTGAGTCTGAATTCCCTTCGTTGTCTTGGGAGACGGGAGTTTAGCAACTAACTCTTGGTAACGTTTTCTTGCGGCAGCCAATGCCTTTTTTTTGCCCTTGTGGTTCTTGTCAGAAAAGAACTCATTGATGTGATTTCCGCCACGCGAAATTCTCATCATATAACCATAAGTGCCTTGTTCTTCGATGTCGTATCTGGTGATACCTCGTTCAACCGATTTCGTGCCCATCGCTTGTCCTTTTACTCTTGCCTTTGCGCTCTCTGAAAAAAATGGCATGCAAAGCGAGAAAATGGACTGGACCTATCGCCTCATAGGTCAAATTCAAATGAAAGGCTGAGGAATTCTTCGCACACCAACCAAGCGATATCTTAACAAGGGTTTCCAAATGTTACATCGGACTTCTTCGGTTTTGTTATAATGGTCGAATCACACAAGCGGGGTCTGCTGGAGGTAACAAATGGAAGTCAAAAATCAATTTGATATGCCAACTCTCTCTTACCTTCTTCCTGATCTCCGCAATGGCGTGAGTTTTCGCCATCCAAATTCGCAACTTGTTACTTGGATAACAGTTGGAAGATGATTGGTGTTAAGCTGCGTTTTTCTAACACCAAATAGGGATAATGATGAATTCGCAATTCGTAACCAAACTTTCCTGGTTTGTTCTCTTGATAGCGCCGGCAATTCCGGCCCAAGTTGTCAATGCAGATACCCCCAACATTGTGTTCCTCTTGACCGATGATCAAGCCAAAACCACGGTCGGAATCTATGGTAACGACAAAGCACAAACCCCCAATTTGGACGAGTTGGCAAGAGATGGAATTGTCTTTGATCGCCACTATGTGACAACCTCGATTTGTATGGCCAGTCGCGCAAACATTATGACCGGCCTGCTTGAGTTTCGAACCGGATGCAATTTCGAACGCGGCAACATGAAGCCAGATCAGTGGCAAGCCAGTTATCCGATGTTGTTAAGAAAGAACGGATACCGAACCGCGTTCGCGGGTAAGTTTGGGTTTACGATCGAAGGTCAAAAAGCACTTCCTGCAGAGGATTTTGATTACTGGGGTGGCGGTGAGGGACAAACCAAGTACGCAACCAAGGCCAATCCTTCGATGGCCAAGTACGCCAAAAAGTATCCACATGCGACGCTTTCTTATGGAGCATTTTCACAAGACTTCATCCGCGACTCTGTTTCAGCTAATAAACCCTTCTGTCTTTCGATCAGCTTCAAAGCTTCTCACCGTCCAGTGACTCCCGATCCGAAATTCAACAACGTTTATGCCAATACAATTTTTGACCTGCCGGCGAACTATGGCCGTGAAAGCGGGAAACATCTGGCTGAGCAAAGTCGTACCGGCCGTCAGTTCCCTCGATTTGAAGAGTGGGGCTACTCCGACAACTACAACAACGTCATGCGAAAGTATCACCAACAAATCTATGGCGTCGACGCAGCACTCAAAATGATTCGCGACGAGTTAGAAAAACAGAATGTCGCAGACAAAACAGTGATCATCTTTACCGCAGACAACGGCTTCATGTGCGGTGCTCATGGTTACGGCTCAAAAGTCATTCCATACGAGGAATCAATGTGCGTTCCGCTAATCATTTTCGACCCACGTTCCAAAGTGAATGGTCAACGGTCTGATTCACTCACGGGCAGTATCGATTTTCATCCAACCATCCTTGAGCTTGCTGGAATCAAACCACCTAAAAATATTGATGGCGTCAGCTTGCTTCCTCTGCTTCGCGAACCATCCACTGAAGTCCGCAAAAGTTTGCCAATCATGAATTTTTGGGGACCGCGAACGACTCACTTTTTCGGAGTCGTTACCAAAAAGTGGAAATACCTTTATTGGTACTCCCAAGAGGACAGTATGTCGGCTACTGAGGAGCTGTTCGACATGCAAGGCGACCGTTTTGAGTCTGTCAACGCGGCACACGACGACAAACATCTTTCCGATCTCAATTCGATGCGCGAGATCTACGAGAAACGGCTTTACGAAATCAACGACAACGCAATCAATGATGAGTTTCGAACTTACAAGACCTTGTTTGATCGAAAACAACCTTGGGATGCGAAAGTTCCTTTGTTAGACAAGGCAATCGGCAAGAAACCGAAAAGCAAAAATTGGAACGATAAAGGCAAACGTAAAAAGTAGTCTGTTTGGCTTTCACTAGGACGCGACCC
>CAZQQR010000231.1:0-6356 GCA_964595515.1 uncultured Pirellulaceae bacterium | reverse complement strand
CAGAACTCAAACCTTAACGGTTAGCGAATCTAAAACACCATCTCTGACGCGCAAACACTCAAGCCAAAAAATAGTTCGCCACGTTCGAACCGTTAATCCCCCTTAACGGACAGCCGCCTACCGTTGCATTTTTGACTGTTTGCTTTCTTTTTCCTTTGCGTTTATCACTTAGATAGCGGCTCTTTATCACCATTTGGAAAGCCTGCTTCAGGAATCTTAGCGCTGATAGGAATCACCTTGACTACACCCATCCAATCTACCAATCCGTCACTCAGGACCGACCAGAAAAAAAATTTCGTCCCGTTTGACGGCGAAAACTCGCTTTATGAATCCGACTACGAACACGACAGTTGTGGCGTTGGATTTGTCGCGCAGATCGATGGTGAAGCATCGCATCAGATCGTTTCGGACGCTTGCTTGATTCTTGCGAGGATGGAGCACCGAGGCGCTTGTGGATGCGAAGCCGAGACCGGAGACGGCGCGGGCATCCTCACCGGCGTCCCCAAAAAACTCGTCAAGAAAATAGCCAAAGAGACAGGTTTCTCAATCGACTTTCCGTTTATCGGCGTCGGCAATATCTTCTTGCCCAATGATGAAGCCGAACGGGAAAAGTGTCAAAACTTGTTCGCCCAAAACACCAATCGTTTCGGTCAGAGGTTGATCGCATGGCGCGAAGTCCCCGTCGATCCAGAATTGTCTGGAATAGGACCAACCGCACTTCGCAGTCGTCCGACGATCATGCAAGTCTTCATCGGATCCGAAAAAGCGATCGATCAAGACGAATTCGAACGTCGGCTCTACTTGATTCGAAAATCCACGACGGCAGCGATTCGCAAAAGCGGAATGTACTCGACCGATTTGTTCTACGTCTGTTCGTTGTCTTCTCGAATTATTGTCTACAAGGGGATGCTCTCAACCGCACAGCTTCCACAATTCTTCGCCGACCTGCGCGACCCGGATTACGAAAGTCATCTGGCGATGGTTCACTCGCGATTTTCAACCAACACATTGCCCAACTGGTCCAGAGCCCAACCGCTGCGTTGGATGGCGCACAACGGAGAAATCAATACGCTTCGCGGAAACCGAAACTGGATCACCGCTCGTCAGGGATTGATGAAAAGCGAAACGTTTGGGGAACAGTTGAAATCCGTCATGCCGGTCATCGAAACCGGATGCAGTGACTCAGGCGAATTCGACAACGCGATGGAGTTGTTGTTGATGTCTGGACGTGAACTTCCAGAGGTCGTCATGATGATGATCCCGGAAGCATGGCGCAACCACGCCAGCATGCCAGAATACAAACGAGCGTTCTATGAATACCATTCATGTTTGCAAGAACCATGGGACGGACCCGCATCTATTTCTTTTACCGATGGTCGATACATCGGCGCAGTCCTTGATCGAAATGGTCTAAGGCCCAGCCGCTATTACGTCACTGACGACAATCGCGTCATCATGGCGAGCGAAGTCGGCGTGCTTGAAGTCGATCCTGCAAAGATCGTCAAGAAGGGTCGCCTTGAACCTGGGAAAATGTTCTTGGTCGATTTTGAGAACGCAAAAATCGTGGCCGATGGAGAGCTAAAAGAAAACATCTCCAAAAAGCGCCCTTATCAGCAATGGCTGTCGAACCAACGCATCACGTTTGACGACCTTCCAAAATCCGATCCACCGGCGTCCCTGGAAACCGATCATCGAATCGCCCAAATGAGAGCGTTTGGTTACACCAACGAAACGCTTGAGTTTATGTTGTTGCCTTTGGTGCGTGTTAAAAAAGACCCAATTCTGTCGATGGGTAATGACGCGGCGCTGGCTTGTTTGAGTGACAAACCTCGCTTGCTCTACGATTACTTCGCTCAATTGTTTGCCCAAGTCACCAATCCTCCGATCGACTCGATCCGTGAAGAAATCGTGATGTCGGTCGAGTGTTTTATCGGCCCCGAAGGCAACTTGCTGGAAACCACGGAAGAACAATGTCACCGAATCGTGCTGCATGATCCTATTTTAGATTTTCAGCAGATGGCCCAAATCCATTCGCTTGAACATCGTGGCTGGAACTCAAAGGTCATCGATATCACGTTCGAAAAATCGGAAGGCTACGACGGTTTCATGTCGACGCTTCGCCGAATCTGTCGAGAAGCAGAGTCTGCCATTGAGTCGGGAGCATCGCTAATTGTGTTGTCTGACCGAGCGATTTCCGCGACTCGGGTTCCGCTGAGTGCGCTACTCGCCACCAGCACCGTCCACCATCATCTCGTTGAAAAAGAACTTCGTACGCGGATCGGAATCATCGTTGAAACGGGTGAGGCGAGAGAAGTCCATCACCATTGTCTGTTGACAGGTTTTGGCGCTGATGGAATTCATCCGTATCTTGGGCTCGAAGCCATCATCGCGCACCACACCTCGGCCGATGATTCGGGCTTGACCCCCGAAGACTGCTTGGCTGCCTACCGAAAAGGCGTTCGCAAAGGGATGCTCAAGGTCCTCGCCAAAATGGGAATCTCGACGCTTGCCAGTTACAAGGGTGCGAGAATTTTCGAAGCCATTGGACTCAACGGCGATGTGATCAAACGATCTTTCCCCGGAACAGCCAGTCGCATCGAAGGAGTTGGCTTTGACGTGTTGGCGTCAGAAGCACTTCGCCGTCACGAACTGGGGTATGGAACACAGACAGAAAAACCTGCGGCGCTTCCGTTGGTCCAACTCGAAACTGCAGGTTCAATTCACTGGCGACAGGGCGGCGAGAAACACGCTTGGAGTCCTCTCAACATCGCCAACATCCAACAGGCTGCTCGGGCCGGCGACAAAGATGCCTACAAACGTTTCGCCGACGCGATCAACGCACAAACATCTCGCGATTGTCACTTGCGTGGCTTGCTCAAATTTAGAGCTCGGACTTCCATTCCAATTCAACAGGTCGAACCGGCCAAGGAAATCGTCAAACGGTTTTGCACTGGCGCGATGAGTTTTGGTTCGATTTCAGCCGAAGCCCACGAGACGCTTGCGATCGCAATGAATCGTCTGGGCGGCAAGAGCAACACCGGCGAGGGTGGCGAAGACTATCGGCGATTCGAATCCGACAGCAACGGCGATCTCAGACGTTCAGCGATTAAACAAGTCGCTTCCGGTCGATTCGGAGTGACGGCTTACTATCTCGCCAACGCCGACGAAATCCAAATCAAAATGGCTCAAGGAGCCAAACCGGGCGAGGGCGGCGAATTGCCAGGCCACAAAGTCAACGACACGATCGCGAAAACGCGGCGTTCCACTCCCGGCGTGACTTTGATCAGCCCGCCTCCGCATCACGACATTTATTCAATCGAAGACCTCGCTCAACTCATTTTCGATCTAAAGAACGCGAATCCAACGGCACGCATCAGTGTCAAACTTGTATCCGAAGTCGGTGTTGGCACAATCGCAGCGGGAGTCGCCAAAGCCCACGCCGACAATATTTTGATCTCAGGTTGTGGTGGAGGAACAGGTGCTTCGCCACTAACCAGCATCAAACACGCGGGCATGCCTTGGGAACTGGGCATCGCAGAGACACACCAAACCTTGGTGATGAACGATCTACGTAGCCGCGTTCGTTTGCAAACCGATGGTCAACTAAAAACAGGCCGCGACGTTGTGATCGCGACTTTGCTAGGCGCCGAAGAGTACGGTTTCGCGACCGCGCCCTTGATCACGCTGGGTTGCATCATGATGCGGAAGTGTCACTTGAACACCTGCCCTGTCGGCATCGCCACCCAGGATCCGGAGCTTAGAAAAAAGTTCGCTGGAAAACCGGAGCACGTCGTCAACTACTTATTTATGGTCGCTGAAGAAGCCCGTCAAATCATGGCAGAGCTTGGATTCCGCTCTATCAATGAAATGGTCGGACGTGTCGACGCTCTGGATGTTGATCAAGCCGTCGAGCATTGGAAAGCAAAAGGAATCGACCTTTCAAAATTGCTTGCTCCGGCCGTAGGATTCCACGATGGCACCCAAGTCTACTGCACGATCGACCAAGACCATTCACTGGACGAAGTGCTTGACTGGAAACTTTTGGAACAATCCCAAACGGCTATTCAACAACGCAAGCATGTTGAGATTCAGTCAAAAATCAAGAACACTGATCGGGCAGTCGGAGCAATCCTCAGCCACAATGTCGTGAAAACCCACGGCCCTGACGGACTGCCTGACAACACGATCAACATTTCATTCGAAGGTTCAGCTGGCCAAAGCCTCGGCGCTTTCCTCGCTGGCGGAGTAACGATCCAAGTCGAGGGCGACGCGAATGACTATGTTGGCAAAGGACTCTCAGGCGGACGCGTGATTGTCTTTCCTCCAAAAACGAGCACATTTGCTTCGGAAGAAAATATCATAATCGGAAACGTCGCGCTGTACGGAGCGACGGGCGGCGAAGCTTATTTCCGTGGTGTGGCTGCAGAACGTTTTGCCGTTCGCAATTCCGGCGCCCGAGCGGTCGTGGAAGGCGTCGGGGATCATGGCTGCGAATACATGACTGGCGGACGAGCTGTGATTCTTGGGCGAACGGGCCGAAATTTCGCAGCAGGCATGTCTGGCGGCATCGCTTATGTTTACGATCCGAACGAAGAATTCCTGGCTAACGTGAACTTGGAATTGGTCGAGATTGAGACGCTTGAAAAAGCCGATGATGTAATGGAAGTCAAAGAAATGATCGCCAACCACGCCAACCTAACTGGCTCGGTGGTTGGCAAACGCATTTTGGATGAATGGGAATCTTGCCAAAGTGCGTTCAAAAAAGTGATTCCAACTCTCTACAAATCGATCCTCGAAAAACAAAAGACCGAGGCGAAGCCGAACGCAGTCTAAACTCGGCGGAATGTCGGTTTGACATTAGCGAGTGAGTGAGTTGGACAAGTGCAAAATTCAAGACGGATGAGATGAACTATGGGTAAGCCAACAGGATTTATGGAATTCGACCGGGTCGATGACGGCAAACGTGATCCAGTCAAGCGAGTGGGTGACTGGAACGAGTTTCTGGTTCAGATTGATGATAGCCAACTGCAGACCCAAGGCTCTCGCTGCATGGACTGCGGTGTTCCGTTTTGCCACACAGGCGAATTGATTGGCAGGTTGGCGACGGGCTGCCCCGTTAACAACCTCATTCCCGAGTGGAATCATCTTGTTTATCAAGGCAAATGGCGTGAGGCACTCGATCGACTTCATTCGACCAATAACTTTCCAGAATTCACCGGACGAGTTTGCCCGGCACCGTGCGAAGGTTCTTGCGTTCTCGGAATCAATGAACCTGCCGTTACGATCAAGAGTATTGAACGAACGATCGTCGATCGCGGATTTGCAGAAGGCTGGGTAACGCCTCGAGTTCCTGCCACACGGTCGGGAAAAAAAGTATGCGTCGTCGGTTCAGGGCCCGCGGGCTTGGCCGCTGCGGACCAACTCAATCAGCTTGGTCACACGGTCACTGTTTTTGAACGTGATGATCGCATCGGCGGATTGCTAATGTACGGTATCCCCAACATGAAACTCGACAAAGGAATTGTAAAACGACGTTTGGATTTATTGGAACAAGAAGGCATTGAGTTCAAGACCGGTGTTGAGGTCGGGAATTCCATCTCAGCCGAAGAAATTAAATCAACCTTTGACGCGGTCGTTATTTGTGCGGGCGCGACCCAGCCTCGAGACTTAAAGATTCCCGGCCGAACGCTCAATGGTGTTCATTTCGCAATGGACTACTTGCGAAATTCGACTTCGTCTTTGCTTTCGGGAACTGAATGTCCGATCAATGCCAAGGACAAAAATGTGGTCGTCATCGGTGGAGGCGATACGGGCACCGACTGCATCGGGACCTCGATTCGCCAAGGATGCAAGAATGTTATCAATCTGGAAATCGTCGATCGGCCACCCAATGAACGTGCCGACAACAACCCGTGGCCACAGTGGCCGCTGATTTTCCGAACGGATTATGGACACGCAGAAGCAGCCGCAAAATTTGGGCAAGACCCGCGTCAATTCGCTGTCGAAACCGTTGAGTTTGTCGGCGACAACGATTGGAATTTGACAGGACTGAAGATCCAAGAAGTCGATTGGACAAAAGAACGACCCGGCGTCGCACCGTTTACTCCGGTGGAAGGGTCCGATCGACTGATCGAAGCCGACATGGCGTTTTTGGCGCTTGGCTTCCTAGGCCCCGAACCGAAAATTGCCGACGCATTCGGAGTCGAAACTGGCCCGCGATCCAACATTCTCGCTAACACTTCTGATTACGAAACGAGCCAACCTGGAGTATTCGCAGCAGGCGATTGCCGGCGTGGCCAAAGCCTCGTGGTGTGGGCGATCCGAGAAGGCCGTCAAGCTGCCGAGGTATGCAGTGC
>CAZQQR010000230.1:5180-9142 GCA_964595515.1 uncultured Pirellulaceae bacterium | reverse complement strand
GTTGTCTATACAACTATGATTCTGGTACCAATTTTTGATTTAGAGGAATGGCGGTGTGCAAAAATGATGAAGCCTCAACGGCCGGATAAGATTTTTGTCGGGTTCCGAATCGCGACAATGTCCAAATCGGACATTCAATTGTTGGGTGGCTCTGCGCTGGCGAGACCGATTGACGAACCTTATGGTGCAATTGAAAAAGTTGTAATCGGTGTCAAAGACCAGTCGATTATCTGGATGGCCAAGGAAGAAGAGCTTCCGAGCTTTGGAAACCCGCCGGAAGTTGTCCAAGGGAATGGGCGTTGGCTGACTCCTGGGTTGATCGATTGTCACACGCATCTTGTTTACGGAGGTAATCGCGCCAACGAATGGGAGGCACGGCTCAACGGGAAGACTTATGAGGAGATAGCTCGTAGCGGCGGCGGGATTCTATCAAGCGTGAAATCCACGCGGGCGGCAAGCGAAAACGACCTGCTGACTTCTGCTGGAAAGCGACTCAAATCACTGATGGCCGAAGGCGTCACCACCGTCGAGATCAAATCGGGATATGGTTTGGACACGGAGACCGAACTCAAAATGCTGCGGGTTGCTGGGCGGCTTGAAGAACTTGCGCTGATTGATGTTGAGGCAACGTTGCTCGGGGCTCATGCATTACCGAGTGAGTTCAAAGATCGTCCTAACGAATACATCGATTTGGTTTGCAATAAAATGATTCCGGCCGCGTCCGAGTTTTGCACTGCCGTGGATGTCTTTTGTGAGTCGATCGCTTTTGACGTTCGTCAATCAAAACGTGTTTTCGAATCGGCATTGGATGCAGGTTTGAAAATAAAAGTCCATGCCGAGCAACTGTCTCACATGGGGATTGCCGCAGAAGCTGCCAAAATGGGTGCGATTTCCGCGGATCACCTTGAGTACCTTACATCGAGCGATTGTAAGGTCCTTGCTGAACACGGAACCGTGGCCACGCTTTTACCTGGTGCATTTTATTGCTTAAACGAAACTCAGAAACCGCCGATCGCAGCCTTGAAAGAATACAACGTTCCCATTGCAATCGCGACTGACTCCAACCCCGGCAGTTCACCATTTCTGTCACTACTAGTTATTGGAAACATGGCGTGCAATCTGTTCAGTTTAACGCCAGAGGATGTCTTGGCAGGAATGACACGAAATGCGGCTTTGGCACTTGGGCTCAAAGATCGAGGGGAAATTCGCCCCGGTGCAAAAGCTGATTTTGCTGTTTGGGACGTTGATGCACCCGGGGAAATTTTCTATGAAATCGGTGGAAACCCGTGCGTCGAAGTTTACAAAAACGGCATCAAGCGTACTCTCGCTTGAACTTTAGATGGATACGAATTTGACTACTCAACAATACGTTTTTGATTCAGCCTTGGTAGACGATGGAGCAGGAGGCTCGGAGTGGCATCGCGATGTCTTGATCGAGATAGACGACGGCTGCATTGCCGATGTCACGCCAGATGTCAGCGACTCGTCTGCCGTTCGAATTGCTGGCGTCGCCATTCCGGCGATCCCGAATGTTCACAGCCATGCGTTTCAGCGTGGCTTTGCTGGGATGAGTGAGTATCGGACGGCTGCCTCGGACAGTTTTTGGACTTGGCGAAAGTTAATGTATGACTTCGTGGGCAAGCTCTCTCCAGAAGATGTTTTTGTAATCGCTCGGCAGCTTTATCTGGAAATGATTGTGGCCGGCTACTCGTGGGTTGGAGAATTTCACTACCTCCACAATCAGCCATCGGGTGACGTTTACGACAATTGCTCCGAAATGTTGGAGGCAGTGGTAGCTGCGGCACAAGAATCTGGAATTGGTATCTGTTTGCTGCCGGTTCTTTATCAACGAAGTGGGTTTGAATCAGAAACTCCACTTACGAAACAACGCCGTTTCGTTTTAACGAGCGGTCAGTTCGGTGAGCTTTGTGGAAAGGCTCAAGCAATTGCGAGCGTCAGCCCGAACACAGCTTTCGGTGTTGCTGCCCATTCCCTGCGAGCTGTTTCGGATGAGGCGATCAAAGAAATGTTAGGGCAGCGGGCTGAGCATTTTCCGGGCTGTCCCGTTCACATTCATATTGCTGAACAAGTGCAAGAAGTCGACGATTGCATCAGTGTTTACAACCGGCGTCCTATTGAGCATCTATTTGAAAGGTTCGATGTCGATTCCAGTTGGTGCTTGATTCATGCGACTCATTTGACGAAGCGCGAATCGGTGTTGATAGCAGAATCAAAGGCGGTCGCGGGGCTTTGTCCAACCACCGAAGCTAATCTTGGTGACGGATTTTTTGAGGCGGCGGACTTTCTCGCTAACGGCGGTACCATTTCGATTGGCAGCGATAGCCACTGCAGTGTTGACGCGTTTGAAGAAATGAGACTACTAGAATACGCCCAACGTTTGCGTTCTCGATCCCGGACCGTTTTGGCAACCCAGAGTAAATCTAATGGACGAAGATTGTTTGAGGCCGTTGCAAATGGCGGCGGTCAAGCGATCGGCGTTGCGACTGGAAAAATTGCAGTCGGTTTTCGCGCGGACCTTCTGGTGATCGCTCCAGATCATCCGACGATTGCAGGCGCGATGGATGATCGACTGTTGGACCGACTAGTGTTTTGCAATACTGGCAATCCAATCTCGAAAAGAATGCTTGGTGGAAATTGGATTGACTCAAATGAGTTGAGTGAGAAACTGAAAGAAAGCTCTGTGGAATTCTTAAACGTTAATCAACGCCTGCTGAGTGGTTTGTAGGTTCTTAGGCACTCTCAAATCCGCATGACTACTTTCTTGACATGGTTACTCTCTAGCGTGGCGTGGTTCCAGCCCTGAATCCCCTGTGGTGGCAGTTTCGCCGGTTGCCCAGATTCACTAACGCTGAGTGTCTATCGAGGTTCGCCGCCAATAGTGACGGCGGAAAACCAATTGGCGTTTGGCCAAGTCATTGAGCCTGTATAATTCACATTCCCTCTTCCGGTTCGTCCACTAGAATCAATTCGATGTTATCGCGTATTTGGCAACTGATCACACGCACTTTTCAAATTTGGGCGTCCGCCAATGCGTCTCGAATGTCAGCTGCATTGACCTATTACACGATGCTTTCGTTGGCACCGACGTTGATGATCGCGATCGCAATTGCTGGTTATGTTTACGACAACAAAGTGGCCGAAAGCGAGATCATCGAGCAAGTTACTACGATTACCACGCCAGAAATAGCCAAGATGGTCGCTGGTCTGATCACCAACGCCGTTAAACCTGAATCAGGCTTCGTCGCGGGAACGATCAGTATTTGTGTTTTGGTTTTTGCTGCGTCGGGCGTATTCACTCAGTTGTACGACACGTTCAACGATATTTGGGGTGTATCTCAAGATCACAGGAATGGTGTTCTGCTGGAACTGCAGAAACGATTGATTGGGATAGGGATCGTAATTGCGATTGGAATTCTTTTGATCACGGCGATCTTGATCAACTCGGCGGTCGCTTATTTGACGACGGCGATGAATGAGTATTATCCGGGAGCCGTGACTTGGTTGAATCTGCTCGACCGATCACTCTCTTTTTTGTTGCTGCCGTTTGTTTTCACGGTGGCGTTTTGGTTTTTTCCTGCCACAAAAATTCAGCTACGTGACGTTTGGCCGGCAGGGATTTTGACGGCGTGTATGGTTGGGGCCAGTCGGTACTTGATAGGTATCTATTTGAGTGTTTCGACGACGAGCGAAGTGTACGGGGCGGCAGGATCGTTGGTGATCTTGTTGATCTGGGTTTACATCACCGGGTTGGTTGTGTTTTTTGGCGCTTCGTTTAGCCACGCTTGGGCGCAGGTTTTTGGGTCAAGGTCGAAGGTTGCAGAATCATCAATTGATGAATCCGAAATTGTCTCCAACGAGGATGAAGCCGAAATTACATCCGACGAAGAATCCGTGAAACAACCGGCGGCCGTCGAAGTTTCCAGTCCGCAATTACCGCTTGT
>CAZQQR010000230.1:0-5080 GCA_964595515.1 uncultured Pirellulaceae bacterium | reverse complement strand
TTTCGAAACTACTCTTCTTTGAACGAAAAATTCAATTCGATTTTGTCTTTTGGCCAAAGCTTCCCATCAACTTCGACGTGTGGGTAAACAAAATAGTTGAGCGGTTCGGATTTTGCTTCGGGCACCAACGTAATGTCACGTCCGCTTGAAAAAGCGACTCTGTCTCTGGTTAACTTTCCAAAGTAAAAATCCTTCAGTTCTGGATGTTTGTCCGCTTCTGAAATATCCACCGGAGCCCAGCCTTTACCGTCTACGTGAAACCAAGCCCAGCAATGGTAGCCACCGATTTTTCCGGAAGTCTTGTCGACGGGTAAGGGAAACCCGATTTCGAATCGAGCCGGGATGGATTGGCTGCGAGCAAGCGAAATAAACAGACTATGAAAGTCGGTGCAGTTTCCCGTTTTGCTGTCGCAAGCCCAGACTGCGTCTCCGTTGCCATAGCCAGCGTTGGATTTGTCGTACTTCATGTGCTGCTCGACGAGATCGTAAAGTGCTTGTCCTTTGTCGAGTGTCTTTTCGGGGATCTTGATGCTTGTGAGAAGCTCTTGCGGCTTTCCCGAGATTGGTACCAATCGGTTGGCTGTCAAGAATTGAGACTTTTGTTCTGACGTTAAAGTCGTTTCCGAATCGTCAATGCTGGCTTCTTCCCGAACGATGTTGTACACCAAGTTGAATTCGACCGGTTTCTCGCCCGCTTTTGTTTCAAAGAACCCAATTTCGTTGTTGTATTTTGGTTCGGTGTTTTTTTCAAACTCGGAAGGCGAGTCGACTTCTTTCAAAGTGACTGTTTGGTAGGCCGATGTTCCCGCGATCGGCACCCAGACTTTGACGGACGCATCTTTGGGTACGTCCAGCAATTTAGCGCCGTAATTAAAATCAAACATTCGGGCGGGAGTTTTTTCGCCCACGGTCGCCTTTGACTGAACAGGCGCTGCGGCTGAATTTTCGTTCTCAACAATCGCAGTTGGATTTTGGCTACATCCAAGTGACGTGAGCACTAGAACACTCAAGGTTGAAATTGCGATTAAGTTTTTTGTAAACTTTGTTTTTGTCGGTTTCATCTTGTTATTTACCTTCATTCATCATTGCCGCGATAACTTCGTTGATCAAGCAACGAGTCACTCGTGTCACACCGTTATAAAAATTCGAATTCGAACCTCGTTCGACTTGATCGAAAAATTTGTCGACCCAGCCGAGATGTTTTTGGCAAAACAGGCGAGCAATTTCTTTCGCTTCGGGGTTAGTTTCTTGGGTCAACGTTCCAAGGAAATCCAATTGAACACCAATGTGGTCTGAAAGAGAATCAGGCGCTTGATAGTCTGGCAGTAAGTCAAAGAACTTCTTCATTGACGAAGCGGAATTGGACTGGAACTGATTTTCAATCCAAACAGATTGGACAGGAGAGATTTGATTTTTCGGTCCAACCAGAATTCGGCAGTAGTCGACAGCCAATTCTTCAACCGTTGCGTCGTTGGCTGACTCCGGAACGAATCCGCCGAGCGATCGGTATGGCTCGAAAAACCCAGGTTCGCGCATCGCTTCGAGCGTTTCGAGATCGACTTCTTTTAGCCAGATCCGCCCTAAAAATTTGAGCAAGTGAGAGAGTTCGGGAGAGACAACTTGGGAAGACGCCATCGATTGAATCGTAAAAAAATTGGACGGTCAAATGCAAGACTGATGCAAGACTGCATTCTATCCAAAGCGATTCAAATTCGTAGGTACCGATGAATTGACTTTGTTGATTTTCGAGCGAGTCGCGAACGAGACACTGATTGAAGCCCGGTAGATGTCCAATTTAGATGAACGCCATTTTCGCTGAAACAGGAATCGTTAAACTTCGTCAGTTGGTGGGGAGTCATACGTAATGCATGAGTCTGGGGGAGCATTCACACTTGAGCTGGTGTTATTGTTGTCGTCATTTCCCCAATCAAAAGCAGTGATTGCGTTGGCGATATCATCCATCTCGGAAACCATGGCGTCCCGTAGAGTCGTCATGCCAACAATCAAACCGAGTACCATAATGGTCGCGATTAGAATCAGTTCGATCGTGATGATGAATGCGCGCTCGTCGCGCCACAATTGCCTGATGAGTGCCATGATTGCGTCCTTGCAAGATGGGCCGTGAGTTGGCCGGATTCCAAATCCTTTTGGAAGCCGAGTGCAATCTTGATCGGAACAGAGGGTTTGCCCGCAATTGTAATTTGCAGAAAGGGCACAAACTGCGTCATGTAACGATTGAGTGGATTAAAAAAGATACTCGGGATGTTTTTAGGGCTCGCGGAAGTATCATTTCGCGATTAGCCGATCCACGGGTTCCGAGTTGGGCTTATGCATCTGGAAAATTAGCGAATCGGATATAAAATTGAGCGTTTCCAGTCGCTCCGATCCAGCGCCTTCAATTAAGCAATCTAGAATTCGTTGTTGGCGTTGTTGGAATCGATATTCAATTTTTAAGATAGTGTAGAGACTGTAGAGATGAGCAAAGTCATTCTTCCCCTTGGTGTTTTGCTTTTTCAGTTGGTATTCGCTACTAGCACCGTTGCCCAGTACCCCTTCAATCAGTTCGGGCAACGGTATCAGGGAAACTACTCCAACCAATATCAGCAACGCTACCAGCAGCAGCCATACCAGCAGCGCTATCAACAACCGTATCAGCAGCCGCAAAATTACACGCCCCAACCAACTCCCCAGAAAAACACGCCGACGCCGGCTTCGATTATTCGCTACGCGGCGAAACCGATCGAGGGTTATCAACCATTCCCACGTATGCCTGGAGAGTTCGAGCCGCAAAAGGCAGTACTGTTAAGTGTTAGTGATTTGATGCCACAACACTTTACCGTGTTGGAGCAAATTGTTGAAAAGACCGCTGGCCGAATCCCTTTGGTCATTTTGTACAACGACGGAAAACAACTGAAGGATACAGTCGAATTGCTAGATGGCATCGGTTGCAATCTTGATCACGTATCTCTTTACAAATTGAAACTTGACACGATTTGGCTGCGTGATTTCGGGCCACGGGTCGCCGAGACAAAAAATGGATCGATGTCCATCGACTTCTTTTATAACGGCCAACGACCGCTGGACGATAAATTTCCCATCAGTTGGGGTAAAGCGGCCGACGCAGAGTTAAAGAAAGTCACGTGGACGCTTCAGGGCGGCAACATGACGGTCAACGGCAAAGGACTGTGCATCGTTAGCTCGCGGCTCTTCGAAGACAACTTTATTGCATTCCCTGGCGGTACGGTTTCCAACGTTGAATATGAACGACGCAAGATTGTTGTGGATGCTTTTAAAGAAGACTGCAACATCAACCAAATGATTGTGCTGGAACCGCTCCGCCCAGAAGCAACCCGTCACGTCGACATGTTCACAACGTTTCTTGCCCCCGACCGGATTTTGGTCGCCTCCGTTGACCCTCGGCGTGACCCAGTGAACGCAAGGATCCTGGACAACAATGTTGCGTTGTTGAAACAGGTGAAGGTCGACGGCAAACCACTCCGGGTAGAGCGAATTGAAGTCCCGATTCGGCAGGACAAATATTGGAGCCCGTATACCAATATCATCATGGCCAACAAAACGATTTTGTTTCCAATCTATAAATCTGATCCTCCCAGCCTGATTCGAAACGCCAAAAAAGTTTATAGGCGTTTGATGCCGGGCTATCATGTTGACACTGTCGATATGACATCGATGCAGAAACTGGAGGGAGCCCTGCACTGCCTTTCGATTAACCTTCCCAGTTTTGGAGTGGTTCCAAAGGGAACACTTTCTTTTGCAAAGGCAAAACGAAAAGTCGAAAGCCCGGGATTTGTGGCTGATGATTCAAGGGTCTACATGACTCCGGATGGAAAGATCATTAAGAACCCGAATGCGTCCCCGAAAGTTGCTTCGAATCAAAAAAAGCAACGCAATAAACAGGGTGCTACGTCGAGTTCAGCCAACAAATCGGCGACCGCCAAATCTCCATTTGGAGAAAGAGCCAATTCAAACGTCAACACACGGCGTCCAACTGCAGAGGAGCAGCAGCAGCTTCAAGCCGTGATGACGTATCGCCGAAAATTTGTTGACGACTCAAAAACGTTTATGGTGGAAGCGTTCGCGATTGGTTTTCAGCTCAACAACGTGGTGCTTTTGAGAGAAGATTCTCGAAAGCAAGTGCTTGTTCAATTGGAAAAGCTCTGTCGTGAAGACCGTGAGTGGTTGTTCAGGAACAAAAGCAAGATTGTGACGAACGGTCCCAAAATCAAAATGTTTCTAGAATCGCTAAACACGCCTTAAGCTTCGATTGCGATTGAAGCGCCGTTGATTTGCATTTACCATTTTGTGCTTTCAAGTTTCGCCTGTTGTCCCACTCGAAAGCACGCCGTGAATCACGATATCCAGAAGTTTTCAAACAATGATGCGGTCGCGAGTGCATTCGCCAAAGAGTTTGTGTCGCGGCTTCAATCGCTAACAAAAACGAATTCTAAAGTAACGGTCGCCCTCTCTGGCGGCAGTACTCCCAAAGTCCTGTTTCAAATTCTTGCAAAGGATTATTCGACTGCTGTGGATTGGTCGAAGGTGCATTTCTTTTGGGGAGACGAACGGTGTGTCGCTCCCGATGATGAGCAAAGCAATTTTGGTGAGGCCAACCGATTGTTTCTGGCTCCTGCTAACATTCCAGATGCCAACGTTCATCGGGTTGCCGGTGAATCGGCACCGGAGGAAGCTTGTCAGCAATACATCGATGAGATTACCAAAACGGTGCGAGTTGAAAACGGAGTTCCTGTTTTTGACATCGTGTTGTTAGGGATGGGTGCTGACGGGCATACCGCATCCATTTTCCCGCACGAGATTGAGCTGTTAAATGTCGAAGAAATTTGTGCGGTGGCGACACACCCGGAATCCGGTCAAAAACGTATTTCGATCACTGGCAAAGTGATCAACGCGGCTGACAAAGTCTATTTTTTGATAACAGGTGCGAGCAAGGCTCCAATCTTGGCACAGATTTTTCAAGAGAAAGGCGAGTTCGAGAGCTACCCGACTTATTTTATTCGCCCCTCAACTCCGCCTACGTTTTACATCGATGATGCCGCTGGGG
>CAZQQR010000229.1:4997-9150 GCA_964595515.1 uncultured Pirellulaceae bacterium | reverse complement strand
GGAGCTTTAAAAGTCAGTCGTGAATCTTTTCCAAGTTCTTGCTCGCCGTCATCGTCGTTTTCGTAATTCAATAAGAATTGAGGCAGCCCTCCGCCGGGTAGCTGGGTCCCAGGTGGGTAAGCTTTCACGATGTAGCAGGGTTCCTGAAGCGCATGAGTGATCGGTGTCGTATCAAACATCGTGTGCCGCTTGCCAAAATTCGGGAAGACATTGAATCCGGAATCCGGCCCGCGCGGATAGTGATACAAGCGGACAACCTCTCCGTTGCAATAGAGCATCTGGTTCAACTGCATCTCTTCCCAGTTGTGAATTCGAAAGTCGCCAGTCTGATTCGAGTTCTTCCCCCGAAACGTAAAATAGGAGTCACGGACGGCCTGAAGTAACACTCTCGGTACTGGTTTTCCGTGACTATCCAGCACTACGATTTTTGAATCGATGGGAGATTTGTTTCGGCCGCGTACGGTAATCACGAACTCTTCACCTTGTTTTGCCTTTACGCGATAGAGGTCGACGTCGGTCCGGTCGTCGGCAAAGATCGTGCCTTTCTGCAAAACGGGGATTTCGACCAAAGTCGAATCGGCAATCGAATCATTGGGCTCGGATTCGTCTGTCGGACTTTCTGATTCGACTAAATTTCCGGGGCCTTTGAGTTTGTTGTTTTCTTCATTGTGATCGTTGATCGCGAGACTTGATAAATCAATGTTTTTACTCCAGTCTTCAGAAGGCCAATCAAGCCGCTTTACGGAGCCATCGATTGCTCCGACGTAAACGGCTGTTTTTCCAACAGCAATTGCTTGAACACTGAAAGTTTGAGTTTCGAATCGATAAAGCTCCTGAAGTGATTCAGCGTCCCAAACTTTAATAGGACCTTCGCTTGAAACTGAGACAATCTGCTCTCCATCCGGATGCAGCCGCAGCAATTGAATCGCCGACTCATCTGCAAATCTTGAAAGCTCAAGTGGATTGGTTTGATTTGGGCCACGTGAAACGAGTTCCCATTTTCGGATACGATTGTCTTCACCGGCTGCAAAAAATGATTTTCCGTCACCGCTGAGGGCAAGTGAATATTGTTCTTTGAGTGGTTCGCTACGAGTATCAAGTCGCATGCCGTCTGATGTTCGCCAGACTTTGACTGTTCCATCGGCGCTTGCGGTGATCAACAATTCTGCTTTGGAATCGAAACGACAATCAAAGATTGCATCGTTGTGACCCAAAAACTCTCGTATAGGCTGGTCCGACTGCAAGTCCCACAAAACGGCTTTACGGTCGTAGCCTGCTGTCGCCATCCATTTTTCATCCTCTGAAATTGCGACAGAGTAAACGAGATCACGATGCCCTTTAAACTTGCGGACAATCTCGCCGGTCTCCACGTTGATTAGTAGCGCTTCGCCGAACAGCCCTGCGACTCCGGTCCCAGCCAACAGCATTTTTCCGTTATCAAAAAACTGTAGGCTTGTGACTTTGCCAGGAACGTCAGAGATAGTCGTGAATGTTTTTCGCTCGGGGAGATCTTGAACCAAAATGCTCTTGAAACTTGCAACGGCCAATCGATCGTTTGATTTCGAAATTGCCAGCGCTGTTACCGGGTGTTTTTCAACATTGGATTGAATGGCGGGAACGTCAATCGTTGTCATCAATTCAGCTTCGCCGGACGGCCCCGCCGCACCGGATTCGATCCAATCAATCACGACTTGGATTTCATCGTCGCTCGGTTGGGCTTCGTCTTCGGGAGGCATGACTGGATCGAATTTACCAAGCATCATTTGTGCGAGACGACTGGAAGCGGCACTTCCCGGCGTGATCGCTTTGCCGGATTCGCCTCCTTTTAAAAGCGAATCAAAGTCATGGAGAGCAAAATCGCCATTGGAATCGTCCGCGTTATGACATCCGGCACAGTACTTGGTCAGCACTTTGTTAACGGATGCATATTCCGTGTTTTCGTCCGCGACAACGACCGAAGCCAGCAGAACGAGGACGACAGTTATCAGGATGTTTGGTTTTGGGTTCATGGTTTTGCGTATTTCGTCGGTACCAAATCACTTACTCACTGAATCAAGTTTCGCTGTTTCAATTGCTAATGTTGAAACAAAAACTCTCGGCTGCTCATCAAGCTCCAATACAGATCTTCGATCGCTTCGCGACGTTCGTTTTTTCCTGTGTTGCCAAGCACATCGAGAATCGCATCTGCTTCTTTGTCGGTCGCACATCGTGAAAGCGTCCGCAAATAGGCTTCTTGAATAATCGCTCGGTTTGATTCTTCGTTGGCCTCTTTTTTGGTTGAACTAGCAACGCAGCTCTTCTCTGATTTGAGTTTTTCGTTAATCGTGGAGCCATTAGCGATGTGCAACACTTGAACCATGCTTGGTTTGTTGGAGCGTTCGCATTCGCAAACAATGTCGCGTTTGTTTCTTCCAAACGTTGAGAGGAAATCCGATTGAATTGCGGAGTCGTACAATTCAATTGACCGCGTACCCAGTGGATATTCCTTCGTGTCTTTGACGTCAGCGCCCTTGTACTCGATTTTCGTGAAAGCCGTTGGGACTTTGGTGACCTGAGAGACGGCGTCGAGTAAAACCTCTGCCATTAGACGTCGCGAAAGATATCGAGAGTAAAACCGATCATCCTCTTCGTTTCCAGGGATCGCTTTGCTGCTTCGTTGATACGTTTCTGATTGAAGAATCAGCCGCATCAAAGATTTAAGATCGTAATTGTTCTCGATCGTGAAATCAGAAAGTGCCGCCAAGAGCGGTTCGTTCGACGCTGGATTCGAAACTCGCATGTCGTCGATGTTTTCCACCAACCCCCGGCCCATGAAACTTGCCCAAACTCGGTTTACGATCGAACGGCTAAAATATGGGTTTTCGGGAGCTGTCAGCCATTTGGCCAAATGAACTCGTCGGTCGCCGGGATTATCAAATGCCAAAGGCACACCATCAAGCGGGGTTGGCGGTTGCGGCCGACCGGTCAGTGGCTGAGTCAGTTCGCCTGACGTGGTAAGAAACAAAGTTCGTTTTCCATCGCCGTTTCGCGCGTCACCACCCCACCCTTTGGCTCGAACCCGGGAGAAAATGTTGGCCATCGCGTAATACTGATCGTTGGTCCATTTTTCCAGCGGATGGTTGTGGCATTTTGCGCATCCAATTGATAGCCCAAGAAAAGCCTGAGACACGTTCTCGGCCATGTCTTCGGGAGTTTGATGAAGCGCGTAAAAATTTGTCGCGCCGTTGTCGAGGCTACTGCCTTGGGCAGTGATCACATCTCGAACAATCTGATCCCAAGGTCGTTCTGACTGGATCTGACTACGCAGCCATTGATAGTAGGCTTTGACAGCCGGGGGCCGAAGTCGTTTGCCATTGATCAGGAAAATATCGGACCAGCGGTAGGTCCAGTAGTCAACGAACTCTTCACGGGCCAATAAGCTTTCGATTAGCTGATCACGCTTGTTGGTTTCTTCGGACTCTAAAAACGAGTTGACTTCTTCAAGTGTCGGCAGCATCCCGATCGTGTCAAGAAAAGCACGTCGAATGAAGGTTGAGTCGTCACAGCGGGGCGAAGGTTTCAGGTTCAGCGATTTCAGTTTTGCCAAAACGTGCTCGTCGATCAGATTTCGACGGGGAGAATCGGAGTAAGCTGTCGGCTCGATTGAATGGTCGAATGGAACTTGGACTCGGGCCAGCGCTAACTGGCTGGAAAACCAAACCACCACGGCCGCTTCACCGTTGCCAACCACTGTGGCTTCACCTGCTTTATCGACGGTCAATACTGGGACATTGGTCGAAGTGAATTTGGCCCACTTGGTGACGTCCTCAACTTTGCCATCACTGTAATGAGCGGTAACGCGGAGTTGTTGAGTCTCGTCCATTTTTAGAGCGACTGACTCGGGAGAGACTGTTAATTGTTTTAGAACCGCATCTGATTTTGTTGGGCCCGTTGCCCCGTTCGCGATCCAATTGGCGAGCGTTTGATAGTCGTCAGAATCGGGGTCGAGTTTCAAACCTCCTTTGTGTGGCAACATGCCAGTCGGTTTGGTCAAAAGTAAACTCCTGCCAGGATCTGCAAGTTCAATTCGGCGTCCACGGGACTGTTTTACGATCGTGCCGTGATCGCCAGCTGGATTGTAAGCGTGGAGCGAGAGTTTAAATCCGCCTTTGCC
>CAZQQR010000229.1:3180-4897 GCA_964595515.1 uncultured Pirellulaceae bacterium | reverse complement strand
GAAGCGTTACAACACGAAACGTAAACACTGATCACTGCAAACATCGTTACAGCGAATGTTACCTTCCACGCGAACGCCAAAACTTTTGAGTGGACGTTTGAGCAGATGTTTGAATGATCGTTTGGTTCAAAGTAAGAATACATAGCAGCCATCAAAAGAGCTCTTTGATTTCTCGCGATCCGAAATCCACCAGCGGAAAAGGTCGTCCGCCGGGACCTGGTAGTTCCGCATGAAGGTCTAATCCGAGCGCATGAAAAATAGTGGCAATCACGTCGCCGGGAGGAGTCGGGCGGTCAGCGGGCACGGCTCCGATCGGATCACTCGCGCCAATCGCGCGGCCGCCTTGAACGCCTCCACCGGCAAAGCCAACGGTAAAACATTGTGGCCAATGATCACGACCTCCAGCTGGGTTGACCTTTGGGGTTCGACCAAATTCCGCGAGATTCGTGACCAGTGTATCGTCCAGCATTCCGCGTTGGTCGAGATCCTCAATCAAAGCTGAATACGCTCGGTCGTACGCCGGAGCCACGATGTTCTTCATCCCGTCGATCGAAGTAAACGGTTTTGAACCGTGAATGTCCCACGTGACTTCGCCAAACACGGTTAAGAAAGTGTTGATCGTGATAAACCGAACGCCGGCTTCGACCAGACGACGAGCGAGCAAGCAGCATTGGCCGAACCGGTTCATGCCGTACCGTTCACGGGTCGCGGGTTTTTCCTTCGAGAGATCAAAAGCTTCACGGGCTTGTTTACTGGTCATCAACCGATAGGCCGTGTGAAAGTTTTCGTTCAGAAGTTTCGCGTCATCACTTTTCTCAAAAGCCGAGATGTTGCCGTCAACGATCTCACGAAGTTTCTTTCTTCTCTCCAATCGAACGGAGCCGATCTCGTCAGGTGGAAGCAGGTCAGGAACTTTGAAATCTGGCTTGGACGGGTCTGCCATCAAAGCGAATGGGTCATGTGATTTGCCAAGAAAGCCACCGGCCTGACCGTTGGGCAGTCCTCCCCCACCCCGCCCCATCAACTCGGGCAATACAACATGCGGAGGAAGGTCAGACTTGCGGCCCTTCAAAAATGAAATCACAGAACCTGCATGAGGCGTTTCAACACCGCCGGTAAACTGACGACCAGTTTGCATCATCTGCCAGCCGGCGTCATGAACCGCAGCCGAGGTGTGGTAGCAGCTTCTGACGATGGAAAATTTGTCCGCAATCTTCGCGTGCATCGGGAGGATTTCGGAGACTTGGAAATTATCCGATTTGGTGCTGATTGGTTTGAACGGCCCGCGGACCTCCCGAGGCGCGTCAGGCTTCATATCCCAAAGGTCCATGTTGCTGGGTGCACCAAGGTTGAAGATCATGATGCACGCTTTTTCATCGTGTCCCGGTTTGACAGCGCCTTTATCTTTGGCCCAAAGATAGTCGGCCATGGTCATACCAAACGCACCTAAGGCTCCGACACGCAAAAAGTCTCGGCGCGTTTTCCCATTGCAAGTGTGGCTTTTGCCTTTTCCGGTAAATTCAAGCATGGCAAATTTTGCAGCAGCGATTTCGAGCTGCGAAAGAATGAGAGTGTTTACGAACTATTCAAGTCGATCTCCAATACAGTATATCTGATTTTAGCTGACCGTCATAAGAAGCACTGGACGTTTCTTGAAACTTGTGCGCCGGATGAAGAGCCATCGCGCGATAGTTTTGTCGCCTGCTTCACCACTCAA
>CAZQQR010000229.1:0-3080 GCA_964595515.1 uncultured Pirellulaceae bacterium | reverse complement strand
ACTGCTAATTACGTTGTCGGCCAATCCGTCAGCTATCGCGTTGACGTGCGAAAAATCCAAGCCATGACTGTGTTTGGTCGGGACGGCTACGGTGAACGCGCCCGCTGCAACGGCGGCGGTACTTCCGATTCGGCTGTCCTCCAAAACCAGCATATTGGCGGGGTCGACCTTAAGTTTCTTCGCCGCAGTGAGATAAACTTCCGGGTGTGGTTTCCCGTTGGTTACATCATCCGACGTAAGAATGAACTCAAAACGTGATTCTAAATCAAAGAACCCAAGCGATCGTTTGGCGAACTGACGGTGGCTGCTGGTGCACACGCATTTCGGTAACGATTTTGATTCAATTAGTTCGAGCAGCGATTCCAGCCCTGGCATCATTTCGATTTCAGCAGGCAGCATGTCTTGGAAAATCGCGTCACATTCAGTTTGCAGTCCTTCGACCGTGTCACTGAGTTGACAGCGATCTTTCATGATTTGAAAAGCCGTCGGACCGGGGAGCCCCATCATTTCCAGTTTCAGTTCGCGCGTGAAATGTTGATCTCGGCGCTGCAGGAGAACTTCACCGACTTTGTCATAGAGATCTTCGGTGTTGAACATCAACCCATCCATGTCGAACGCAACAGCATGGATTTGAGGTTGGACAGACTGGTTGTTTTCGTTTGACTGATTCAACGGAAGGATTCTCAAAAGTGCTGAGTGATAGAAGCTCGGAGTTGGAGGTTTAAAAGCAAGCAAAGCGAAATGTCAATTTTCGAGACGCTAAATTGCTTCTGCGATTTCTTGGTCGGTGATTTTCAAATAAGCGACAGACCAGAACACTGCCAAGAATGCGATTCCAAAGATGGAACAGCCGAAAAAGAAAAATCGAGACGTCAGGATGCTTATCCCGAAACTAAAAAACATCACCATGAATGACGTTACAAAATTCGCACGCGTGTGAGGCATCGCGGCCATATTGAAACTTTTTAAGAGTTTCGCGTCTTTGTCAACGATCAGGTAAAAGCTTGGCCAAAAGATGACCGAAAGGATAATCGCAGGTAAGATGAGAATCAGCATCGCTAACGTAACGGCAATGCCGCCGATTACGAAAAATCCAAGACAACGCAAAAGCTTGTTCGTCCCGCCGAACAGATCTGAGAATTTCGCAGTTTGCAGTCGGCAAAGTTTCAGGCAAATTATCGTCAATCCAATTCCAAGAAACGTTTTAAGAACGAATGCAACAATCATCATTCCGTTGAACGAGAACTTGAAAGACTTGGTGCTGATCACGAAGGACGGTGACAAATAGCTCAATAGGTCCGCGAGGAAGAAAATTGCAGAAGTAGAAAGCAGTAGGAACAAGTTCTTGCGGAATATATTCCAGCTGGCGACTAAGACCTCTCCGAAATCATTCGCACCCTCGATAAACGGGCCTTGGGGTGGAGCGGCGCCCGTTTCGATTGGGCTCGTGTAGGGATTGGGCGATGTTTTTGACTCGCCATTTAGCGCAGATACCTCCGCGACGGCAGGTGATGCCAAATCCGGATAATAGTCCACCGATGCGGAAATCATGCCTTGGCTGGTACGGATCATGCAATCTTTGGAGATTCTGCCTTCGACAACCCATGCGTCCAATTGGTCACGAGAGGCGGGACCAAAGGTGCTCCCAGTTACAGAATCGACAAAATAATGTTCATGAATCGGCGAAGCATTTTCGGCGGACGGATAACTGCTCACGAAAGAAGATTGCGGCGCCATGGTTGGTGATTCATGCCGACCGTCAGGAATTTGTGACGCTTGACTGGGAGGAAGCGTTTCGGGCTCAGCGGCCGATGCCAAATTTGGTATCTGATTGATGTTCTGGCAATGCGGACAACGGGCACGCAAACCCGCAGACTCATTTCCTACGCGGAGAACGCTCTGGCAATTAGGACACTCGAATTCGATTGACATGTCTATAGAGTTAACCAAATGGTGTTGAGCGTCAACGTGAGTTGCCAAATCATTTACAATTGACTCAAAATGGTTTGTTCAGAATGTTGGTTGAGATTGAAGATCTGATCAGCATTCGTGCTCGAACTGGAAACCAACATTAAGGATTCAAGAAATGCAGAATCGTAGAGAGTTTGGTCTTGCCGCCGCTGCGGGGACGTTAGCAATGCGTGAGCTTGGAGGCGTTCGTCCTGCCTCGTCGAGGGTAGGTTCGTCGCAGCAGGAATCAAAATCCAAGTTCGATTATTGTTGCTTTGTGAAATTCATCCAGTCGATGTCTTTCGAAAAAATGGCTGAGACATTATCGGGTTTTGGATATCAAGGAATCGAAGCCACAATTCGTCCTGGCGGAATGATCTTGCCAGAGAACGCGAAAACGGAATTGCCAAAACTTGTTCAGGCTTTGGCCAAGCATGACATGACGGTCATGGTCATGACCTCAAATGTGAACCGAGCGGATGACCCAAATGGCAAACGTCTACTTGAGATCGCTTCTGATTTGGGAATCAAACGTTACCGGATGGCGTACTACAAGTACGATCTTAAAAAACCAATTCCAGCCCAGGTCGAGTCGTTTCGAGGGGTTGCCGGAGAGTTGGCAAAGCTAAATGAAAAATTGAGGATCACCGGTCTTTATCAAAATCACGCCGGAGCCAAAAACGTCGGATCGACTGGATGGGACGTTCATCAAATGTTGAAGGATGTTGATCCAGATTTTCTAGGAGTCGCGTTTGATATTCGACATGCGATTGCCTCGGGTGGTTCCAGTTGGCCAATTCTGTGGAGTTTGCTTAAACCGCATACTCGCACGTTGTACTTTAAGGACTTTGTATGGAACGGAGCCACTGCCAAAAACGTCGCGCTTGGGAAAGGAGTTGTTAGCAAGAAATTTTTCGAGGAGATTGCCACGGGAGACATCGATGTTCCCGTTTCATTGCACGTTGAATATCTTCAAAAAGAAGGCCTTCAACCAAACGTTGACGCGCTCAAGACGGATTTCGAAACGCTTAAGCGACTATTAAAAGATTAGCCATTCTGGGGCAACGATTCGTAGGAAGAAATTGAGTCGAGTTGATGGCGGACCAATTTTTGTCAGGGAACGAATCCAC
>CAZQQR010000228.1:0-9262 GCA_964595515.1 uncultured Pirellulaceae bacterium | reverse complement strand
CGTCAAGTTCCTGTTACAACAATGCGTACAGAAACCAAGACACGTACTGTTCCTGTTCAGCGTATGCGAACAGAAACAAAGACACGTTCAGTTCCAGTAACTCGTACACGAGTTGAGAACCGAACACGTCAGGTTCCTGTGACAACAATGACTACTCAGACTAAGACACGTACAGTTCCAGTTCAGCGTATGCGAACTGAAACACGTACTCGTCAAGTTCCTTACACAGTACAAGTCCCAACGACTCGTACTCGTCAGGTAACAGTCATGACTACTCAGCAGCAGCAACGTACTCAGAACTACACTGTTCAAGTTCCTGAAACTTACACAGAGCAAGTTCCTTACCAAGTCTGCACACGAGTTCCTAAGACTATCCAAGTTCCAGTAGTCGACAACGGCTGCGGAGCTACTTCTGCCATCTCTGGTGGAATGGGTCTTGGTGCTGGTTCAACTGGTGGAGTTATCGTTGACGGTGGTATGGGCGTTGGTGCCGGTACTGTTATCGACAACGGTGCAAGCTTCGGTGGTTCAACTGGCGGAGTTATCATTGACGGTGGAGCTGGCATCGGTGCTGGTTCAACTGGCGGAGTTATCTACGAAGGTTCATCTGTTGGTTCTTACGGTGGCGGAAGCTACGTTGGAACTGGTGGCGGTTGTGGCCTTGGTCGTCGTCTTGGCGGCGGAATGCGTCTATTCAGCGGTTGCTCACTTGGCTCACGCCGAGCTCGATGCGGCTGTGGATGCAACTAGTTAACTCGCGTCTCGCTTGAGACGTGTAATTGCAAAAACCAAGGCGTGCCGGATTTCCGGCACGCCTTTTTTTGTGCGATGTTTGCAGGCTCAGGCAAGGCTAAATGACCGTCGGTGCGCAAGCGGCGAAACGGGAGGACGATCATGACGGGCTTCGCGCGTCCGAGCCGGAGGGGATGATACAACCATAGCCCCCTGGGTGCCGATAAACTAACTGGCTTCGTCGTGCCACACGCAAAAGCCTGTCCGGTCAGCAGGTCAGACCGAGCCGGGCAACAACGTCGTCAAGCATTCCCGCGCCGTCTGCAAACAGAGCAGCGGACTCTTTTCTGCTTGCTTAAAAGGAAAGGCACGAGCGGCGAATAGTCAGTCGATTGGCCATGTGTTTCGATCTGCTGGCCTTTTGTGCGACGTTCCAAGCAGTTTAGAGAATAAATTGCGAGAGTTTTTCGAGAACCTTCAAGGATTCAAAGGCTCTTTACGATACTTGGAAAGGCCGATATATTTTCGGTTGTAGCACACATGTGCACCTGTAGCTCAATTGGATAGAGCGTCGGTCTACGGAACCGAAGGTTAGAGGTTCGAATCCTCTCAGGTGTACTCAGCCGCGTTTTTGTGCCCTTCAGTGCTCAGAAACGCGGCTTTTTTTGTGGGCATGCTGGTTGGTGCTCCACATTCTGAAAACTATTTGAAAACTTTTGCCCAGTCAAAATCTTGCCCAATCGTCACTCCATTGAAAATACCGGCAGGCCCAGAAGGACGAACTGATTGCCAAAGTCTTGGCCCAACCATCTCGATCAGATTGACTTTGAACTTGAGGACGCCGAATCGGATGTGCTGGGCGATGCCTATGAATATCTGATCGTCAAATTTGCCAGTGGAGCGGGAAGGCGAGTTCTATACGCCGCAACAAGTCTCAACGGTACTGGCTCGATTGGTCACACACATGAACAATTCTCTAATACTTCGATTCGATGAATTCAAGAAGCCGGAATTCAACACGCTGCCGCCTGCCGGCTTGTCGTTAAACGATTCCAGGTTTCCGTGGATTTGACCGGTCGCATTCCGGCTTGTCGTACTATTCCGGCTTGTCGTACTATACTGGTGGCAAGCCTGACTGGCCGCCAGTTCAACAGAGGCGCGGTGGGTTTGTCGTTTTACTTCCGAGGACGCGATGGTTCATGGTTACCATTTGATTCTTCCAATGTATGGCTTCTGGCTTCCAAATGATCCACGGGGCTCGTGGTCGGAATACGTCAGAGCGTGGGAGTTGGCTTGCTTTGGAAAATCAACTCGCCAGATAGAACGGATTTCGCTCAAAGAGCTAACTCCCGAACAAATCGAAAGACGCAATGCCGCTAAAAATGCACTCCAGTTTCCACCTGTCGTGCTAACGGGGCTACAGGCTGCCGGAATCGGCCGAGGGTTTTCTACGAAAGTAGCCTTGAGCAATTACACAGTGTGGGCATGTGCCATACTGCCGGAACATACTCACCTGGTAATCGCCAGACATACTTATGAAGTAGAAAAGATTGCCAATCTGCTCAAAGGTGCCGCGACTCGCCAGTTGAAAGAAGAGGGCTGTCATCCGCTGGCTCAATTTAATCGCCCTGACGGAAAGACGCCGCCAATGTGGTCAAGCCATCAGTGGAAAGTGTATCTGGACAGCGAAGAAGCAATTGAGGAAGCGATTCACTATGTTGAAATGAATCCAATGAAGGAAGGGAAGCCTGATCAACAATGGAGTTTAGTAACTCCTTTTGCAGGAATACCAAAAAGTGGTTGGACGACCTATCGTTAGTATTGCTTCGCGACGGTAGAGATCGTTTAACGACAAGCCGGAAGGCGACTGCGTTTCGTAGCTCCAATCTTCGACGCCTACCTAATCGTTAAACGAGTTGACGATATCAATGTAATCCAGGGCGCAAGCTATTGAGCAGCACTAGGTGCTCACGCAGCTAGCACTAACTTCACTGGCTTGCTCAAAGGCTCCAAAACCAAGCGTTTTTCGATCCTTGTTAAACTTTTCCGATTATCTCAAGTTTGACGAAAGAGACGGCCTTCCTGATACCGATGAGTTTGAGGACGGCAGGCGCGCGGTTATTGCGCGAGGCCATTTTTGCAAGCCAGGAAGATCGAAATGTTTTTGCCCCCCAAAAAAACGATCGTATTTCAAGCCATCTTAGTTTTGGCTGTGATGATCGGATCGACGGACGCTCAACAATCAAATTTTGACCGACGACTTGCTGCCATGCAGCAAGCCAGAACCCGTGGAGCACAACCTCAGCAACCATTGCGGGTTGCTTCAGGTGATACGGGAATGGACTACCAAGCTCCGCCAGCGCCTACTGACCGCGCCGCCCCACGTGTGGCTTCTGCTCCACGTCGGGTACTCAGCCAATCCAATCAATCAAGCGGGACACGGCGACTTTCAAACGCCACCGCTCAGCGTGCCAGTCAGCCAACGAATCAGGTTCGCCAAGCAGTCGCCAACGGAACTCAAAGACGAGTCCGGCAAGCGAGCACGAACCAAGTAAGAAGCTATCTTCCACAACATTTACGAACGGCACAGTTGTCCAATGGTGTAATGCTTGATGGTGGCGCACCCATCATGAGCCCTGCTCCAGTGATCTCTGGTCCGATTGTTTCAGGTCAAGTCATCGACGGTGGGATTATTGACGGAGGAGTTGTGTCTGAAGGAATGGTCAGCGGCGGTTGTTCAAGCTGCGATTCTGGATGTGATAGTTGTGGCGTGACGGTCGGTGAAAGCTATTTTTCTGACGAATGCTGTGATCGCGGCGGATGCCCTCCGGGACCATGCTGGTTGGAACGACTTGGGCCAATTATTGCCGGCGGCGAATTCTTTGCAGGAGCGACTTCTTTCCGAAGCACTCTGTTTCCGAATCTTGATGGCTCGGGTGGATTCGCGAACGATTGCAGTTACGGATTTTATGAAGGCTTCAATTTTGGATTGCCACTTTGTCGACTTTCGTGTGGTCTGTTTTCAGGTCAAATCGGGATCCGAGCGACTCAAACGAACTTTGACGGAAACGACTTTACACTTGAACAACGAGAGCAGTTATTCGTAACGGCTGGATTCTATCGCCGGGTCGATTACGGTCTCCAAGGCGGAATCGTTTGGGACTTTTTACGAGAAGAATGGTTCGCTGAAACCGATGTGGCTCAAGTCCGAGCGGAGTTGGCTTGGGCATTCCCCAACGGAGGATCTCTTGGGGCTCGGTACGCAACTAATGTTTCAGACGATTTGGCATCGGGCGTGTTCAATGGAACGAACTTCTCGAATGTTCTGTTCTCGACCGAAGACAATTATCGCTTCTTCTACCGCCATGAATCAGAACTTGGTGGATACGGAGACTTCTTTGTTGGATACACCGGCTCGGATCAGACTGTTGTGGGACTGGATATGGATGTCTCATTGGGTGAGCGAGTCGCCATGCAGTCGGGGTTTACTTATTACCTCAACGACGAAGCACCGACGGGAACGACAGGCGGCAGTGCTGGAGAAGCCTACAATATCTACGTGGGACTGGCATTCCGTCCTCGTGGCCGACGCTTTTATCGGTCTTACGATCGTCCGCTATTTTCCGTGGCAGACAATGGCTCAATGTTGATGACACGCCAACAATAAGCGTGATTTGACAGTTTAATTTGAATCGGATCCAAGCTACGATTCGACGAACCACAAACCCGGGACTTCCCGGGTTTTCGTGTTTGGGATCCCCTTCGTTGGAAACGAGTGTTCCGATATACTTGAGAGTGTAAGTAGGGATGAACAACGGATCAGCGGGATCCTTTTTGGAGAAAAAATGACCGACGAGCTATATGACTACTTTGGTGGAAACGCATCTAAGAAGGTCGAGCCGATTGAAGATGACGATTTGGACAACGAGACGGAATCGGAGTCCGGCGCGCCCGAAGCCAACGATCCAAGCAATCCTGACGCTGGTATCGAGGCAGAAGCCGTAGCCCAGCCCGAGGCAGAAGAAGCTGCCCAGGAAGAATCGCCAGCCGTCGAAAAGAAATCCAGCCACTGGGATTTTCTTGCGGGCATGTTGGGGATTTCTGGAAACAAAGACAAGGAGCCGAAAGCTACAAAGTCTCCAAAACCCGTAGCGAAAAAAGTTGAGCCTAAAAAAGCCAAGCCGGCAAAGCCGACTGTAGCACCTTCATCAACAGTTGGCGAAAAGACAGAGCCTGAACAGCAAAAACCTGAAACTGAATCATCCGAAAAAGAGGGTTTTCTTGGATTTGATCCGATCCCCTCTCCCGAAGAAGACACCGTTCTCCCGTCAATGTTTACAGGTGACGAATCAAACGACGCTCCGTCCAATCCTGCTGACGATTTGATCGGCTGGCAACCTGTCGCCCGCAAATCCAGTGAGTCACCCAAGAAGGCTGCGGCGGAAGACTCACCTGCGCCAAAAACTCGCGAACCAAGAACTTCGCCGGCTAAAGAAGATTCTTTTGTCGCGTCTTCGCCAACGAGCGACGTATCAGAGAACGATATCGACGATTCGGAAGAGTTCGTCGAATTTGAAATCGAGGAACTTGATAACAGCCCGTATGAAGAGGGTGAAGAAATCAACAGCGGCCGGTCGCGACGTCGACGACGCCCAAATTCCTCTCAGGACGAAGACGCCGAACGTCCAGCGGCAAGATCAAACCGTTCTGATCGAGGCGGCTCGGACAGAAACCGATCCAAAAGAACAGACAGATCCGAAAGAACAGACCGGTCCAGCCGTTCAGATTCCGGCGATCGCCCCTCGAGGGGTGGTCGACCTTCAAGAGGTCGGTCAGAAAATTCAAACCGGCCAGAACGAGGCCGACAGCCTGAACGTCGCCCGCGAGATGAAGAAGAAGTCGTCGCGGATAGATCAGCCCGCCCAGCTCGCGGGGACGACGATGGATTCGGTGATGAAACGGGTGAAGCCCCAAAAAGAAAACGACGCCGGCGTCGACGAAAACCACGCGGAGCAGAAAATTCCGATTCCGTTCGCGATGAAGTTACGTCCGAAGACCAAGACGATTCCGAAGATCACTTTTCAGAAGACTCGGACACTGTCGAAGTTGCTCGTGATGAAGCACGAGGGCACAGCCGTGGCCGACGACGCGGGCGAGGCCGAGGACGTAAACAAGAGTCGCGTGACTCTCGAGATCAGGATGTCGATTCGGATGAACACGATGAGGACGGTGATGATCGTGGCAATCGCAAACGACGCGTGCCAGTTCCGACTTGGGACGATGCGATCTCTGGCATGATTGAATCCAATATCAAAAACCACAAACGTTCCGGTGGTGGTGGCGGTCGAGGCAACCAACGTGGTGGTTCCGGACGAGGACGTAATGATGGCGGCAATCGTGGTGAAAATTCTGGAAGCAGTTCCGAAGGATCCAGTCGTGGTAACGGCGGAGGCCGGCGGCGCGGTGGCGGTGGAAACAACAAAGGCCGTCGCTAATCCTTGATTGTCATGCCGGGGATTTTGGAAATGGCAGCCTGGAACGAAATGACGGCTTAGAGCGTAATGACGGCGTTAAGCTTTGATGGGCGTTTCTTAATCCGCTCACCGCCGAGCCTGTTCCTTTTGGATGTGGCTCGGAGTGGGCTCAGGCTGCCTCAAAATGTATTGGCATACTCGTTTTTAGCATACTCCGCTGCCCTCATTTTTCGCTGCCCTCATTTTTGTCTATTGGTCAGTCAAATGTAAAGTTTGGGTAGTGGACGAGGCTACGAGTCCCTTCGAGCCAACAAACGCAAGGGATTCGTAACCTCGCCCACTACGGTTAATCCTAATCTGTTTTGACGAACCACTAATCTCCCTCCGAGTTGGCGTTGGATATTTGAAAAGCTGAGCCTCGATAGATCCATGTCTAGATTTACGAATCTTTTTCTTGCTGCTGTTGGCGGTCTATACCTTGCATTGTCGGTTTGGTGTTCGATCGCCCCTGGGACAACGTCAGAAAAAGTTGGCTTCGCGATTGAATCTGGAGCAGGTCAATCCGAGTTCTTAACGATCTATGGTGGACTTGAGTTAGGCTTGGCTTTGTTTTTTCTACTACCCCTGTTTAAGACTCGGTTCCAAGAAAGCGCGCTTTGGTTTTGCACCATTTTGCACGGCTGCTTGGTTTTGTTTCGATCGGCCAGTTTTGCACTTTTTAGCGATATCGGCGGGATGACGTACAAACTGGCAATCGGCGAATGGGTCATTTTCTTGATTTCGATAGGAGTTCTATTCGCGATGAGTGGGAAATACAGATCCGATCGGAATCCAGAACGCATTGATCCCAGGTAAGAACTTCGGCATAGCAATTTGGTTCAAAAATTTTGATTCTCGTCCAGATTCGATAGAATCAACTTGCAATGAGATCTTTGAACCAACTCACTTTTTTGCCACGCTTTAGGATCAGCAACATCCTAATGATGGTGGTCGTCGTCGCGATTCTGTCACTGTGGTGGAAAGACCATAACGAACTGACTCGTGAGTTATCCAAGTACGCGGCCTATCAGCCGAACTCGAACTGGAGTTTCAACGAAGTCACAGGCAAACCAAACACCAGTCTTGCCGGAGACATCCCGACGGCTTGGGCGTCAGCAACGCAGGACGGTCAAAAGGAATGGCTTGACCTGGTCTACGCCAATTCAGTCTGGCCGACGGCGGTTAAAATCCATGAAACTTATAATCCCGGGGCTGTTAACAAGATTACGGCATTCCGAGCCGACGGAACCGAGGTAGTCATTTGGGAAGGCAAGGACCCGACACCAACCACCAGCAAGCGTGGCGTTTCCGTCATTCCCGTCAAAACTGATTTTCCGTGCAAGAAGATCCGCGTTCACATTGACTCACCCGCCGTACCGGGCTGGAACGAAATTGATGCTGTTGGCTTGCAGACGCGATGGTGGACCTACTGGGCAGAGTCGGCAACTGGAAGCTCCAGCTTTGGCGAAAATTTTTCACAGCAAATTCAACTTGGCGGTGTAACGCCACTGATCACTCCACAGAACAAAGCGTTTTGAACATTTAGTTGTTTGGGAGTTTGTGCTTGGGAGTTTTTTCTATTGAAGGGTTTGGCATCTCGTCAATTTGTGAACTGTGACAAGCGTTGATGTTCGTTTGGATCTTGGTTCAGTTTTAACACCGCTTGGTTCGTGTTGTCATCCGAACAAAAAAGCCCCAACAAACAATTGTTGGGGCTTATCATTTCAGCAAGATTCTCTTTTTCGCCGGCCAAGCATTTGGACTTTCACTTGGCCTACGTTCGAAGCCGATTGCTCAGCTGCCTAAGTGGCTCAACCTACCTGTCCAATTGAATTGGATCGATAGCTGGACTGGCGGTCGTCGTCATTGGCATTGTGTTCATGTTCATCGCTCTGACCATCAACTGATCCATCCCCCTTCGGAGCACCCAAGCCCGTTCAGTCATGTCGTGAGTTCCACGAGCATTCGCCAACGTTGTGTTAACAATCGACATTGAGTTAGCATCTGAGTCGAATCCGCCGGAACTGATTCCTTGAAGCGTGTTCATGTAGATATCGCAGCATTGGGCGTGATGCCCTGAGTTAAAAATCGGTGCGCCTTGATTGATGGCTGCATTCAACGAATTCACAACGTCTTGGCTCGACATACTTGAAGGAATCAAGACCTGATCAACAACGTGAATAACGCCGTTGGAAGCTTCAATGTTCTTAACCACTACGTTCGCTTTGTTGACCATCAGGCCGCCTGCTGAAACGGTGACGTTTAATGAACGACCGAGCAAACTGGTAGCGCGACCGGCTTTCGCGGCATCATTGTCATAAACACGACCTGAAACCACATGATATTTCAAAATGTCGATCAGTTTCTGCTTGTTCTCTGGTTTTAGCAGCGACTCTACCGTTCCCTGAGGCAGTGCGCTAAAGGCAGCGTCTGTCGGTGCAAAGACGGTGAATGGACCGGGCCCCGAAAGCACATCGCCAAGACCTGCAGCGCCAACGGCAGCCAACAAAGTTTGGAATTTCCCAGCCGAGGTTGCGGTAGCCGGAATGTTGTCTAGCTTCGGAATCAACACTGTGTCGATCACATGAATGACTCCGTTGGTGCACTGGATGTCAGCGACTTTTACCAGCGACTCGTTGACTTTTAGGCCGTTGCCTTTGAAGTCAATGCTCAAACGTTGACCGTTGACTGTGGCCGCCGAATTCAAGTCATAAGCATCCCGAGCCCCAACTCTTCCAGAGACTGCGTGATAAGTCAAAACTTGTTTGAGCTGGTCCTGATTTTCAGGACGAAGCAAATTTTGAACCATCGCAGGATCCAGTTTTGCAAAAGCATCGTCTGTCGGCGCAAACACAGTGAATTGCTGACCACCATTAAACGTGTCAACGAGCCCGGCGGCTTTGAGGGCTGCCACGAGAGTGTTGAAGTTCCCAGCGTTAATCGCGGTTTGGGCAATCGTGGTTTGTTGAGCCGACAAATTGGACTGCATTAACATGGTTAGAGAAAATGCAACGAGC
>CAZQQR010000227.1:7936-9351 GCA_964595515.1 uncultured Pirellulaceae bacterium | reverse complement strand
TCATCTTCCGTTGTTTCATCGACCGGACGAGGCTGTTGAATCTGAGGAATACCATTTTCATCGGATTGCAGTGGCGGCAACTCGTAAGTCCGTTTTTCATCGGCAAGATAAATTTCATCCAGCTCTGTTTCGTCAACGTCTTTTCGGAGCAACAAGTAAATCGCGGAAGCCATGCACCAGAACAAGCCATAAATGAATGCGGCCGCAAGCGTTTTCAGCAACGCATTCCAAAGTCCGATCATGTTGCGACCAGCAGTCAACGCGCCGCTGATTGAATCAGGGGCTTTGTCGATTTCAATGATGCCGCCTTGAACCTGCTCAATACGTCCGCTCGCAACGATGTTGCTTCCCCAGGAAGTCGACCAAAACGAAAGGTCGATCACCGCATTGGTTAATCCACAAACGACCATCCAGCAGAATCCTCCGAAGAGAATCGCGATCAACATGTAAAACATGTAATGCAAAGGTCTTTGGAATGCATAGGCATAAGAACGAGTCATTGCGTCGAATGAATTTTGGCCTTCGCAGCCCACACTCGAAACCATCAGCGGCCAGCCGAACATCAATCCGAGCAAAAGAATCGCCATAATCGTGCTTGCGATCATCACCAGGAACCAAAAGATCCCCGCGATCAACACTCCGACATCAAACCCCATCAACAATCCGAAAACAAACGTTGGAATACAAAGGACCGCAACTGCGATCAACGGTATGCCTACCGCACCGGCGGCCGTTAGCCAATGATCCAGTGAGTATTCAAATGCATCGTCGAGCCCTGATTGTTCGTTGCGAGTCAGCTTTAGCAAACTAACACGTGTGATACCCAACCCTGCAAAGGTCCAGACAAACAATGTCCAAAGACAACCGAACAACAGGTAAAGAAATCCCCGGAGCCCCCACTGCCCATTGAATAGGTTCACAAACGGATTGATAAACTGCTGAAACACCATCCGTGGTCCGCTTAAGTGCATCCCGTAAACGTTGATGGCATTCGCATGGTTCTCGGTTGCTTCAAAGACACCTCGATATGGGCTGTTGTTGAGCTCGATCAACTCAACCAGTTCGGACATAGCTGGATCTTGTTGCATTTCCGCATTCACGAAAACCATTTCGCTGAGCATCCACCCGATTGGCGTCAGAACGACGGCCAACAAAGCCAACGTCAATACGGTCATGCCACTGGCAATGGGAAGCGTTCGAAAGATGATGGTCCAAGGGCAAAGATCAGCCCAAGAGATTTTTTGAATGACAACAGGTTGCTCAGCCATAGCGGATCGTCTCGAATTTCACGGAAATGATCGCGGTATTATAGAGAAACCGAACCGAATTTTCACCTTGGTCAATCTCATTCTTTCAAACAAACCCAGCAGGCGGCCGTGGAGAGGCGGCATGGCTCGGTTTGGCTGGAAACTGCC
>CAZQQR010000227.1:0-7836 GCA_964595515.1 uncultured Pirellulaceae bacterium | reverse complement strand
CCCCGTGGCTTGCTTCGCGTCCTAATCTTCGTCATCAGAATCATACGCATCCCGAAGCGGCGTGGATTCGTCGCCTTCGACTGGCATGCCATACGACTCATTGAACCACATCCCCAAATCAATCTGTTGGCAGCGCTTACTACAAAACGGCATGAAGCGAGACTCACGGCGAATGAAATCTGTCCCGCAATACGAGCACCGATGTTGAGCGTTCTGACGATCGTCGTTGGCTGACGGTTTGGCCGCCCGCTGAGAAGGGGGTGAGACTTGGTCTCTGGTATCGCCCATCGGTGAGTCGCTCTCGTAGTCGTTGGAATGATCGTACATCTTAAAATCACAAACTGGCCGCGAAGTTACCTACACTCAAAACTTAGTCTGCTAACGACTCGCATTCAACTGGAGCCAATTTTTTCAACTATTGAAATCATTCCGCCTTTTGGCAGATCATCAAATTTCAAACGAACGGAACGTCAAACAAACGGTTACCCAGGCTTGAGATTTCCCAGGTTCTTTTCAACACTTTTGGTGATTTCGTTCTTATCGTTCACCAAAACAATTTGAGCGCTATGGTTCTTGACCTCTTCTTCGTCAAACTCTCCATAGCAAACAATGATCACGACATCGTCGACTTTGACCAACCTCGCCGCCGCACCGTTAATGCAAATCTTGCCAGATCCTCGAACACCGGGAATCACATAAGTCGTCAACCGATTGCCATTGGTCACGTTGAGAATGTCGACTTTTTCAAAAGCGATCATTTTTGCCTCGTCGAGGAGGTTTTGATCGATCGTGATGCTGCCTTCGTAGTTCAAATCAGCTTGAGTCACGCGAGCGCGGTGGATTTTGGAGCGAAGAAATGTTCGAAGCATGATTGCCTTTTCGTGTTCAGAAACTTGGATCGCTCATTGTTTATAAACCAGTCCATTTTGACAACCGTGTACAATCGCGACTTGAATAGGGGCATTGAGAGCGTAAGAGCAGTTGTTTTGATTTTTAACAAAAGAATTTTAGAAAGCGTGTAAGAGTCGGAAAAAAACTGCGTTAAGCCGTGTGTCCAAGGAAACACAATGAAATCTTCACCCGAAACTCGATATACGCTAATTGGCAAACTGCGTGATCCCAAAGACGCGGAGGCTTGGGCTGAGTTTACCAGCATCTATCAGCCGCTGATTTTTCGCATCTGTCGAGCCAGGGGCCTTCAACATGCGGACGCGACCGACGTAACCCAAGAAGTGTTGGCGAAAATTGCCGGCGTGATTGATCGATTTGATCACACGGCTGAGGGGGCGAATTTTCGTGGTTGGCTTTATCGAGTCACTCGAAATCTAGTCATGGACTTCTTTCGGCACCAGAAAAAAGACTTGCTCGTCCAAGCCGACGTCGCAATCCAATTGGCAGACGACAAATCACCGACCAAGGAAGAGTCGGCTGAATTTCAAGTCGAGTTTCAACGGCAAATTTTTTGGCTCGTCGCCCAAAACGTTCGAGTTCAAGTCAAACCTGCGACTTGGGATGCGTTCTGGCAAACGGAAGTTCAACGACGGCCCGTAAAAGACGTTGCCAAAGAGCTGAACATGACCACCGGTTCGATTTACGTTGCGCGTTCGAGGGTGATCGCAAGGCTCAAGAAAGAAGTTGAGAAACGGCTTTCTGAAACCAGTGATTATTTGCGTTAACGCGCTAAATGAATGAGTTGATCAAATGAAAAACAATAACCACATTTCGGATGCCGATTTAAAACTAGTCGTGGTCGAACGTCCTGCTTCGACTTCGATAGAGAACATCGAAAGTCATATCTCCAATTGCGACGCCTGCCAGCAACGCTTACTGGAATTTGCCGCCGATTCGGATTGGCGAAACCAGTTTGCAGCGGAGCTTTCTGATCTGGAATCCGTTTCGTTCATTGACGACCGGACCAGTTTTCATTGCAAAGAGATCGACTCTCAATCGTCCGCTCGATCGGGTGACGAGTTTGATTTACAAACCGTCGATCAGATGCTTAAAGAAGTACTTCAGCCGCCAACCCATCCAGAAATGCTGGGGCGACTTGGGCGATACGACATTGAAGAAGTCATCGGTTGTGGCGGGATGGGCGTTGTGCTGCGGGGATTCGACCGTGTGCTGCACCGTCCTATCGCAATCAAAATGATCCTGCCACGAATCTCAAAAAATGGAACAGCCAAACAACGTTTCGCTCGCGAAGCCAGAGCAGCGGCGGTGTTGCTTCATCCTAACGTCATGCCAATTTATGGCATCGAAGAATCCAACGACATTCCCTGGTTTGTAATGCCGCTGATCGTTGGTCCAACTCTGAAAGAACTCGTTGACCGCAATGGTCCTTTGCCTGAGAGAGAAATCGTCAGAATTGGTCGACAGATCGCTTCGGGTCTGGCCGCCGCTCACTCACAGGGCTTGGTTCATCGCGATATCAAACCTGAAAACATCTTGGTCGATAACCAAGTCAATCGCGTGATGATTAGCGATTTTGGATTAGCCCGCCGCGCGACCGATCCTTCGATGACACAAACAGGTTTTTTGGCCGGGACATTGAACTACATGTCGCCTGAACAAAGCCGCGGTGAGGACACTGATTCGAGAAGCGATCTATTTAGTTTGGGCGGTCTGCTTTTTTTCCTGGCCACTGGCGAAGTCCCATTTCGATCGGATTCCGCGATGGGAGTGATTCACAAAATTGCTGCTCAACCTCATCCTCATGTTCAAAATCTTAACAATGAAGTCTCTTCAACGCTCGCGAACGTGATCGATTCACTATTGGAAAAGTCACCGGAGGATCGTTTCCAGTCAGCATCACAACTCGAACAATTCCTTGGAGAGTACCTGGCGCATTTGAACCAGCCCAGACAGTATTCGGTACCAGTCCCTCCTGTCAAAACGGCGAAAGAGTCGAAACAGAATCATAACCAGAAATGGGAAATCGCATCTTGGGGCAGAGCAGGTCTGTTTGCATGCAGTCTAGCCCTTGCTGCGGCAGCTTACTTTTATGGAGCCGGATACTTCTCTAGTTCCTTGCCGAACTCCCTATCAACCGGTGCGACAAATACAGGAGCAAGTTCCGCGTCTGCGAAAACCACTAGCCCCTTGAACTGGAAGGCTGTTAAAGCCAAATACAACTTAACGGAAGCTTCGAAATTTCTGGACGAGTTTCAGGAACTTCAAACGAACTTTGAGTTGTTAGAAAGACATTTTTCGAACGACGACTATTTTGCGTCGTCCGCCCGACAGTCTGATTCTCAATTCGGAAGTCAGCTTGAAGCATTAAAGCAAGACTTGAGAGTCGACGCTAACGTAAAAGAAGAAGACAGCTTTTCGCGAAAGCTTGATACTTTGTCAGTCGAAATGATCAGCTTAAGAGATCTGATCGACCCACCTCCCGCAGCGGTGGAACCGAATTCTCGGAATTGAAGCTGCGATACTAAACGAACGAAATTAAAACCAACGAAATTAAAAACTGGAGACAATGATGCCAACCATTCAAAAAACACTTCCTGTCATGGTCGCAGCCGTTGCGATCCTGGCCATGGTACTTACCACCCAAGCTCAAGATACGGCGAGAGTTCAAGTGAACTCTAACTTCGGTCAACCCGCAAATTTTGGATTGAGCCAATTTGGCCAGTCGAAGACTCAAAAAATTCAAAACAGAATCAGCCAAGCGACGCAGTTGGTCTCGAATGCAAAAACAGATGACGAACGCGAAACTGCCGAAGAGCAACTCAAGGAAGCCCTCGGCGAAGACTATGATGCCAGACTGGATGACTACGAGTCGCATCTCGATCAAATGGAAAAGCAGCTTGCTGAAATGCGGGCAAAACTAAAACGTCGACGAGCAGCCAAAACAGAAATGATCCAGCTCCGCATGCAAGTCGTGGCGGCGGAAGCAGACGAATTGGGCTGGCCCTCTCGAGCGTCGAGATTCCCCTCAACCTTCTATAACAATAGTACCGCGCCAAGATTTCCAACGCTGCAGCGACCAGTGAACAATACATCTCAGAGAAGTCAGTCATCAACCTTCGCTCCAAGCACCAGTACGGGCAAGTGACCTGCTGCCACTGATGTTCATTGCTTGGGTGTTGCCCTGAGATTACCTGCCACTCATGATTCTGGAACATCGATGCCCTCTAGTGGCGGACACTGTTCAAGTTAGATTTAATCAACCCTCCCGTCAGATTGTTCTGAGGGAGGGTTTTTGTTTTGCAATAGCGAACCTTATTGCCTGAATCAAACAACTGTCCGTGCCGATAAATCTCGGCCAAATCCAAGTGGTTGGATCCTTCTCTTGTCTGATTTCGTCGTTCTTGCAAAGATTACCCATCTGCCCGTGCGATTCCAATCACGTTTTATCTTTCGGACCTCCGCCAACTATGTTTGACATTGATCTTACCTCCGGACTTCTTTTGGGCTTTATGCCTAGTTTGACTTATATCCTGTGGGTTACTGTTCCAAGTGCGATCCTTTCAGGCGGAGCTGCCTGGTTGGTTAAGTCCCGATTTGCCAAGTACTCAAAAGTCCCCGCGACGCGAGGCTATACCGGCCAGATGGCTGCACAAAAACTTCTCGATGCAGCAGGTATCTCAGATGTCGAAGTCGTCCGAGTCGATGGGATGTTGACGGACCACTACAATCCTCGCACCAAAAAATTGGCGCTCTCATCCGTTGTATTTGATCGAACCTCTGTTGCAGCGATCGGCGTTGCAACTCACGAAGCCGGTCATGCGATTCAACATGCAACAGGCTACTATCCACTCAAATGGCGAAGTGCCATCGTTCCCGCCGCCAATTTTGGAACCCGGTTTGGGACTTATGGAATGATGATCGGATTAATGTTCGCCGGAGCAGGCGAGGCAGCAGGCGGATTTGGCGGGTATATCTTTGGGGCAGGTGCGATCGCATTCTCGCTGTTCTTGTTCTTTCAATTGATCACGCTGCCAGTTGAATTCAATGCCAGTAACCGAGCAAAACAATTGGTCGTCGAGGCAGGGATCGTTGGTCCTCAAGAACGAGAGGGTATCGACAAAGTTCTCAACGCAGCGGCAATGACTTATGTCGCAGCGTTCATCACCTCACTGTTGACGCTGCTCTATTTTCTTCACCGCGCCGGGTTCTTTAACCAACGACGTTAGTGAACGGACTGTGCAAAATCCTCAGACCGTGGCTGAGCGTCAAGAGTTTCGAACTGCCCCAGCAATGTCTTCTCGACATCCGCTACGAAAAAAAGCGACCATCAAACGGCGTGAATCTAAACATGAACCGACGAGATTGAAATGAATCTCGGGTTGTCTCGGATCGGATCAAAGTCGGATTCGCAGGCGACTTTGTCACGGTACTCTGGATTCAGATCCAACGCGAAACTCAGATGGACTAGCGCAAGATTGACCTGATGGTTGAGCGAGCAATAGCACGCCAAATTGTAATGAGAGATTGGGCTTTCAGGATCCAGTTCGACAGCGGCTTGCATCGTTTCGACTGACTTGTCGATTTGTCCCAGTCGTTTAAAACACCACGCCATCGCCAACAAGGCATGAACGTTCTCCGGGTCGATTCGCGTCGACTGCTTTAGATAGCCAATCGCTTCTTCAAAACGGTTTTGAACTCGGCAAGCCTGTCCCTTAAGAAACAACACATACGGCTTGTGGCCCAAAGGGTTTTTGATCTGGTCCAAACGTTGCTTGGCTCGTTCGACGAGCGAATCCCTTAACGGATCATCAAGAGGCCAACGGTCATCCAGCACCGTCGCCAGGTCAAGATAACCTTCTGCGGCTCGAATATGTTGTCGACGTTTTGCCTGTGAGATGTTGGGCATAATAATCCAGTAAACAAACACGTTGCTACTTAAAGTTTAGTCGCCATTTAGCGGCGTGTTGGATGAAAGTTGCTCAGCCAATCTCGCGAAAAGGTTTGTACCGGCGAATCATTGGGTTTTCCCGATTGCGTGGACTTTTCGATGATCAACGCCCTTTTTTGGAACATTAGCCAACTCACCGGAGCGTTTCATTTGAGAAACAGATGGTTGAAAAAAATGGACATGTTGAGATAAATCATCAGGTTTTCAACGAAAACTGCTTGGATTTCGCTCGGCATAGCCTTTGCAATTTATGCTGGCTCCCACTTTAACGAGCCAAGCCATGAACAACCAACTCCGAAAACTGCTTTCACTTTTTTCGTTGATCACTACTTTGATAATTGCCGCCAACTTGTTGAATGCAATCGCCAAAGCCAGTTTTGTTCAAGAAAAAAGCACGACATCATTAATGACCTCGGCAGAGATCGACACGACTTGGCGGTATACCGAAGCAGGCTGGCAAGATTCAGCGGTCTGGGATTCAGGAGACACTTTCGTTCCACAACCAGTTTTCGAGTCGGTACACCCAATCATCTGGGCCGGATTAATATTGATCTCTGTAACTGTGGTCATGGTCTGGGCATCCAGTGAATGGGAGGTTGGCAAAATCGGATCATCCAAACGACTAAAAGCACAGACAAGCTCTCGCTCAATTTCGAAATAGCGCCTGTACTTCACGCCAATCCTTCCAATTGGAAATCTCGTCACGATCAGCAACGCAAACGTGGAATTTCGCTGCAAGTCAGCCCGATAAAACAATTGCCAGTTGATGCCCCTCAGGAAAAGCAATCATTCCTTAGATGCCCTGATTACGGGCAAAAGATTAAATCACTCGCGAAGCAGAACCATGTCGCTCCACGTCGTTGACACCATCGAAGAATTTGAAACACTCCAATCCAGTTGGGATGGAGTTACTCGTGAACCGCTTCGCAGTTTTTGCTGGAACCTCGCTTGGTGGCAAAATTTTGGCGAGGATTTAGAGCTTCGACTTTACACGTTTCAAATCGAAGGTAAAACCGTCGGCGTCGCGCCGTTCTTTGTGGATCAATGGCTCGGCCAAAGACGGTTGAGGTTTCTTGGAAGCGGAGACACTTGCACCGACTACGCGCAAATTAGTTGCGACGAATCGCACCGCGAAGCTTTCATCGAAGCGATCATCGCAGACATCAGCGAAAATTCGATTTCAATGGTGGAGCTTGAGGGCGTTTCTGGCGAAGCCAACGGGCTGGAGATTCATCCTGAAATTGGAAGTCAATTTTGGAAGTACCAAAACGAGCTCGAACCTACATGGATTTTGCAAATTCCAGAAAACTGGCCGGACTTTCTTAGCGGACGAAAAAAATCGCTTCGACGCAAAGTCAAGAAAGCCATCAAAAGATTAGAAAGTGGCGAAGTCGTCGTTCGTTCCACAAAAGATGATCTCGAATTCGAGACCGCATTCAACAAACTGGTTGAGCTGCACCAAGATCGTTTTACAAAAAAGGGCGAACCGGGCGTTTTCAGCTGCGAGCGGTTTACGAATTTTCTCCGATCCGCAGCCAAGTCGCTTTGTGATTCCGACCGAGCTGAAATCATGATTGGGTACAACGATGATCTAGCGTTCGTCGCTCAGTTTTATCTTTACGGTGCCAATGGGCCGCAGCTTTACCAAGCAGGTGTTCTGACCGAAGCAATGAAGCTTGAGCCGGGTCACCTAATGTTCACCCATGCCGTCAAGAAAGCGATCGACGACGGATGCACTTGGTTTGACTTTCTACGCGGAAGCGAACCCTACAAAGTTTACTGGGGTGCTGAACCTCATCCACTCTACAAAATCCGCTGCGTTTCCAACCGACTTGTTCCAACAACCGTCAACAAAGCGTTTTGTTTGCTTCGAGACATGAAACGAACCGTCAACTCGTTGGTCCCACGCAAACCACACGGCGCCAAGTAGTTGGCTGGTCCGTTCACGTCCCCCTCAAAGTGCCGGCACTTAACAC
>CAZQQR010000226.1:2806-9416 GCA_964595515.1 uncultured Pirellulaceae bacterium | reverse complement strand
AGGAAACCCTGGATCTCGCCGTCCAGCACCTTTTGAAAATCTCCCATTGAGAAACCGGTTCGGGCGTCTTTAACACGTTGGTCGGGATGCTGAAAGTAATTTCGGATCTGTGATCCGAATCCGACGCGGGCCTTGTTTTGATACTTGGCAGCTTCTTCAGCTTCGCGTTTGTCTTCTTCGATCCGGGCCATGGCGGCTCGTAGCATTTTCCAAGCTTGGGCGCGGTTCTTATGCTGGCTTCGCTGTGACTGACACTGAACAACGACGCCGGTGGGAGTATGCGTCAGTCGGATAGCGCTGTCGGTTTTGTTAACGTGTTGACCGCCAGCGCCGCTGGCACGGTATCTGTCCTCGCGGACATCCTTTTCTTCGATGTCGATATCGGCGCTGTCGGAAACCTCTGGCGTGACATCGATGGCGGCGAAGCTTGTTTGGCGTTTGCCTTCTGAATTGAACGGGCTGATTCGAACCAGCCGGTGCATCCCGCTTTCGCCCTTGAGGTAGCCGTAAGCCATCGGTCCCCGAATGGAAATCGATGCACTATTAATACCTGCTTCGTTATTGTCGTCTTTATCTAAAAGGACGACTTCGTAATCATTTTTTTGAGCCCATTGCGTATACATTCGCAACATCATTTCGGCCCAGTCATTGGCGTCGGTGCCTCCATCGCGCGCGTGAATGGTGAGTATCGCCCCGCTTCCGTCGTGGGGCCCGTTCAAGAGTGATTTGAGCTCGAGTTCTTCGAGAAGCTTCTCAAGCCGTTTGACTTCGGTGCGAACTTCCGATTCGATCGAGTCGTCTTCGGCAGCCATCTCAACCAAAGCGTTCAAATCACCGCCGTCCGCAATCAGCGTGTCCATCGGAGAAACGACTGCTTTGACTGACTTTAATTGGCCGACGATCTCTTGGGCTTTTTCTTGATTGTCCCAAAAATTTGGGGCTGCCATCTCCGCTTCGATTTCGGAAATGGAGTTCTTTTTTCCGTCGTAGTCAAAGACTATCTCGAAGCTGAGTGATGCGATTTTGGATCGATTCTGAGCGATCAGCTAATTCGGAGTCCATGTCGATAAATCTTAAATTTGAGTCTTTAAGACAGACACTTAAATCAGGTATCTGCCCAAAAAGGTTTTTTGGAAAGGATCGGTTCAATGCAAGCTGATGATTGTTATTCAACAAGGGGGAAGGTCAAGCGGTTGCGACATCAGAATATAAAGCTCCAAGCCAACTTTTTGACTGATTCGTTGGCCAGTTCGTTGACCAGTTAAATTTGGCGACGTGCAGGATCGATGGTAACGAATAATCCGGGAAATGACTGCAAAACCGTATGATTGGTTGACCCTTTTTAGTGCCCCGCCTAAAGTAAAAGTTCGTTCAAAAACGCCGCGAAGCGTATAATAGAACGGATTCCGCGAATCCTCTGCCTCACATTTCATTTGCCACTTTCGGGTTTCCCGAGCCAAAAGATCGGGACATCGGTGCTTCAGGCCTGAAAGTAATCGGGACTGGTCGCAGATCATCTGTTCAACGTTGTACCTGGAAAATTGTATGTCCAAGCCGCCAAAGAAACCAAAACCCGCTACACCAGTCGCACCTGGAACGAAGAAGTCTCTCAAAGAAAGGGAAGAAGAAGCGATCGCGGCAATGATCGCCAAAACGACCCACCAGGAAATCCCAGTCGACAAGTACTTTCGGGCACTCGTCAAACTGGGTGGCTCCGACCTTCACATGAAAGTCGGCAAGCCGCCAATCGTTCGAGTCAACGGTACTCTCAAAGAACTTAACCGAGAACCAATCGGCGTTGAGGAAATGGCCAAACTGCTATTTCCGATCATGAACGAGCGTGCCCGCGACATTTTTGATGAAGAAGGCGGTTCCGACTTCGCGTACACCGTTCCCGTTGACGGCGAGAGCTGGCGTTTCCGAGTCAACATGCTTCAGCAACTAGGAAAAATCGGATTGGTCGCGCGTCGCGTGAACAACTTTATTCCTGACTTCGAAGGCCTTCACCTACCGCCATCCATGGAAACGCTTTGCCATTTTGAACAAGGCATGATCCTGCTGGCTGGAGTTACTGGTTCTGGTAAGAGTACCACCATCGCTTCGATGCTGAACTACATCAACCGAATCTACTCAAAACATATTCTGACACTCGAAGATCCGATCGAGTTTGTGTTCACCGATGACAAATGTCTGATCAACCAACGTGAAGTAGGAATCGACGTGGTCGATTTTGGGATCGGGATGAAGCATGCGGTTCGTGAAGACCCTGATATCATTCTCGTGGGTGAGCTTCGAGATGAAGAGACATTCATGACGGCGATTCACGCCGCCGAAACAGGTCACCTTGTTTTTGGTACGATTCACGCGTCGACCTCTCCATCAACGATCGGTCGTATTTTGGACTTGTTCTCAGAAGACATGCACGGGGCGATTCGCGGAGCGATTGCGATGAACATGAAAGCAATCGTCGCCCAGAAACTTCTGAAATCCATCAACCCCGATGTCGGGCGAGTTCCGACATGTGAAATCATGACTTTCAATCCGACAGTCAAAAAATTGATTCTCGAAGGACGCGATCACAACTTGAGCGACGCGATTCGAATTGGTGAAGAAGAAGGCATGCAGGACTTTACGAAATCGCTTAAGGACTTGATCGATCAGGAGTTGATCGACCGACCAACGGCTTTCCAGGTCGCTCCAAACAAAGAAGAGTTGAAGATGAAGCTCAAGGGTATCGACGTTTCGCAACCTGGAATCATTTAATGCTACGACGATCCCGTTGGGTGACGACTGGATTGCTGGCTGGTACCGCAATCCTGTTCGGCCCTTTATCTGAAAACCTGTTTGCCCAAGACGCGACGATGGAGTCGCTGCGCCCTGGAGGCTACCTTTCCTGGATAAAACTTGCTGCGTTGGCGGGAGTTTTTCTGGTTTGGGTACGAATGGCTGACTGGATTAATCGTGATGCGATGAAGATCGGTGAAAAAACCGAAATGCATCCCGAGGTCTGGAACCCAATCGTTGCTTTCAGTTTTCTGATTGGATTCATGGTCGCGATCTCCGTCCCCATTTTTGCAGCGGGCTATCCGGTCTACTGCGTGGCGGCGCTGCTTCCGTTTTTGATCTACTTTTTCAAACGTAGAAAGAAGATGTTTGATGATCCGAACCTGATGTCGTATGTAAAAGCCAAACCCGGTGACGCACCCGTCATCGAAGCATTGCCTCAGGACGAAGGCGTAAAAGTTGACTTTTCACCGGCCGGCGCCGATGGAACCGAAAAACAAGCTAACCTGATTCGGGCTCGCCAGACGATCGGATTCACCGAACTCAAAGAACTGATTTCCCAAGCTCAGTTTAAGCGTGCCGAACAAATCCTGATGGACTACACGCAGGAAAGCGTTAGCCTGCGAATTTTTGTTGACGGGGCCTGGCATGCTTTTGAGCCGATGGACCGGGAATTGGGCGACGCAGTATTGGTTAGCTTGAAACACTTGGCTGGCATGAATCACGCCGAACGACGAGCTCGTCAGAGTGGAAAGATTGGGATCAAATCAGACCTTGGAAAAGCCGATCTTGTCATCACTTCCCAAGGCGTTCCGACTGGTGAGCGAGTGCAGGTCAAATTCCAAGCCGGCAAGCACAACCTGATGAAGCTTGATCAGCTGGGAATGTTCCCAAAAATGCTGACGACCGTCAAAGAATCTCTCAACACAGCAAGAACGACGATCATCTCCGCCCCGCCCAGTGGTGGTTTGACGTCGACTTGGCAAGGCGCACTATTCACTGCTGACCGACTAACTCGTGACTGCATCGGGATTGTTGACGAAGAGAACTCTGAAACGGCAATCGAGAACATTGTCATCAAGCTCTACGATGAAAACGCGGAAGACAAAGACCAGTACACTGTGACGCGTGCGGTGTTGCTCAGCCAACCAGACATGCTGGCCGTGCCCAAAATCGAAAGCGCTAAAGTTCTGGACATGTTGACCGAGCAAGTCTTGAAACAGGATCGAGCACTTGCGTTGGTGACTCCCGCAAAATCTGCGGCCGAAGCGTTATTGCGTTTTTACGCCAAAGCCGGCAACCGAGAACAGTTTCTTGACTCTGTACACTCCGTTACTTGTCAGCGACTCGTGCGGCGGCTTTGCGATAGTTGCAAAGTCGAAGTCCGTGTTCAACCGAAAATGATCCAGCAGCTGGGTGGAAATCCAAAAACTCAGGGAACCTTGTTTAACCAGTGGCAACTTCCACCTCCAGACCAGCGAGTCGATGAAAAAGGAAATCCAATCGAGTTTCCTCCGTGTCGAACGTGTGGCGGCATTGGGTACATCGGACGAATCGCCGTTTTCGAATTGATTACGCTCAACGATCAGCTTAGGGATCACATTAACAAGAATCCAAAGATTGCGTCTGTTGAAGCCGCTGCAACAAAACTTGGCAAAAAATCCCTCGCCCAAAATGCGTACCAACTAGTATTGCTGGGCGTTACTTCGATCGCCGAAGTTCAAATGATGATGAAACAAAAATAGAAGTAGTATTAGATTTTTATGGCAAACGACGATTACAACGCACCGATTGAGTTTACTGCCGCGGGTGAAACCGACGAGCAGAAAGAGATGAATCTGCGGATCGTCAAACCTTCGCCTGGGTTTGAACCGACAGAAGAACTGGTTGCCGATGCGATTGTAAAAGACGCTAACGTGACCGTTCTGGATTACACGGCAAATCAAGTCAATGTTCGCTACCAGATCGACGGAATCTGGCACGCGGGTGCTCCGATGGACCGCGAAACTGGCGACTATATGTTGGCCACCATGAAACAGCTTGCCGGGCTCGACTATCGCGAACGTGTTCGACGCCAAGAAGGAAACTTCGGCACTTTCTACGGAAAGATGCGACAAAAATTCAAACTGGTCTCACAAGGCGTTCAAACCGGCGAACGAGTCGCGCTTTACCTCGACTACAAACGTCCGCCATTGGACACGACCGAACAACTGGGAATGCGCGGCAGTGTCGCGAAACAATTAAAGACAATTCTTTCGAACGAGAAAACTGGCGTCGTATTGGTTTCTGCCGTTCCCGGTGAAGGATACACAACGGCTTGGCGAGGAGTTCTTGATCTCTGTGATCGACTAACGCGTGACTATTACGTGTTGGAAGAAGTCGGCAAGAACGAACCCGAAGTCATCAATATTTATCCGATCGAGTTTGACCCCGCCAAAGGTGAAGACGCGCTTTCGCCTGTCCCCCAACTGTTACTCAAAGAACCGGATGTTCTGGCGTTTCCAGAAATCCCAACCGGCGATTTGCTGAATCGGATCGTTGAAGTCGGAAAAGACAAACAAATTCCGATGTTCGTTCGGAATCCTGGAAAACACTGTGCTGACGCGTTAATGCGATTGATCGCCAAAAAACCAGATGTTCCCGCCCTGATAGACCGTCTCGATGCCGTCGTTTGCATGAGAGTTATTCGTTTACTGTGTGAAGATTGCAAAGTCGGCTACGCACCGCACCCTTCGTTGCTTCAACGGTTAGGATTGCCACCGGGACGAGTCGCTGAGCTGTTTCAGCCGTTTGTCTATCAACCGGGGATGCTGGACGAAGATGAAAAAGAGATCGAGCCGTGCCAGACTTGTTCTGGAATCGGGTTCCGTGGGCGAACTGGTATTTTCGAAGTCCTCACGATGACGGATGAAATCAGGGCAACCGCCAAAGCGTCACCGCGTGTGGACAAACTGGATGCCGCCGCCAAACAACTTGGCCATGTTTCCATGTTGATGGAAGGCGTGGTTTTGATTGCCAAGGGTGCAACGTCGCTGGAAGAATTACAGCGTGTTTTGAAGTCCTGATAGTGAAATAAAGTTTGAGAAAACAATGCTGATATTAGTTGCGATTTTGGTTTTCATTCTGGTCGCCGCCAGTACGTGGTGGTTTGGACTTTGGAGTAACCTGATCACGTTGATAAACCTGTTGTTGGCTTCGATGCTGGCAAGCAGTATTTACGAGCCGATTTCGACAGAGCTCAACAAACTCAATAACACGTATGCATTGCTTTACGATTTCATTTCTGTCTGGCTGGTGTTTGTTGTGTGCTTCATGGTGTTGCGATTAGCGACGGACTCATTGAGCGCCTATCGGCTTAAATTCGACAACGTCACGGAGATGATCGGGCGTTCCGTTCTTTCGATTTGGATCGCCTGTGTTTTCGTCTGTTTCTCATTTTTCACGCTGCAACTAGCGCCTCTAACGCCTGATACTTATGGCGACATTAAGGATAACGCGAGCGGAACGATCCCAGACAAAATGTGGTTGGCGTTTATCCAAAGCCGCTCTCGGGGTGCACTTTCGGCCTCCAAAGCCGCCGGGCTTTGGCCTGAGTATGGCCTTGAGCCTCATCCCGATGACGTAGATTTGGACGCGCGTGTGTTCGATCCTCGTGCTAATTTCTTGGATCTCGCGGCCACCCGCCGGAGAATGCTTTCGAAAATTCCAAAACTACGAATCGGCGGCGTTGCTTCCGAGGATGAGTAAGTGTTTTCGCCTACGCGAGACGCTCGCGTCATTCTGGTAGCGGAACTCGTCAAGAGTTCTGACCGCACTAAAAACGACG
>CAZQQR010000226.1:0-2706 GCA_964595515.1 uncultured Pirellulaceae bacterium | reverse complement strand
AGCATTTCACCTGCGCCCACTGCGGTACTGGCCAACGTCTTGAGCGGCCCAGCACTAACTGCATTGACCCGCACACCACTGGTTCCAAGATCATAAGCCAGGTATCGGGTGGTCGCTTCGAGGGCGGCTTTGCAAATCCCCATCATGTTGTAGCCAGCAACGATTTTTTCTCCGCCGAAATATGTCATCGCAGCGATGGATGCGTTCTCTGACAAAATCGGACGAGCGGCTTTGGTGACTGCAATCAAACTGTAACAGCTAATATCCATTGCCAATTTAAAACCGTCGCGGCTCGCGTCGATCGTATCGCCAAGATCGGCGCGGTCGGCGTAAGCGATCGAGTGCAACAAAAAGTCGATGGTTCCAAATTCACTTTTGGCCGTTTCCATGACTTCTGCGATGTTTTCGTCGCTTTGAACATCGAGCGGGACCAAAAATTTGGGTTCTCCCTTTGACTCCAATTTTCCAAAGCACTTCTCGACCCGCATTCGGTTCTTTTTTCGTTCATCATCGGGGCGATCGGGCAAATGCGTAAATCCACATTCACCACCTTCGGCCATGATCTTTTTTGCGATCGCCCACGCAATGGAACGGTCGTTCGCGACACCAAGAATTAAGCCTTTTTTACCCTCGAACAAACCCATCAAACGATTCCCTTTTTGTGTACGATTGTTGGCGTAAATCAAAATGACTACGCTCTATGTGGTCGACCGTTAAGTTTTGCCTTCTGCAAACAAATCAGTAACCACCAGTTTTGTCGTTTTCCCAATTCCTGTCCATGGCTTCTTCGATGCAAACCGAGCGAATTAACTCCGACCAGACTGGATCCGAGCTTCTGGTTGAATTAATCAACGTCTCGCTGCCATTTTCATCGGAGGGTGAATTTCTCTCTGCAGCACTGGAAATCATCAATCGAAAAGCCGGATCCAGCGGCGCGACCATCATCCAAGGCGTAAAAGGTCAGTGGCGAGTGATCGCTCACGCCGGCAAAGGAGAAGGGCTGCCGACGGAAATGTTATCCGACACGCTCGATGCAGAAACATGCAAACAGGCCGACGGCTGGACGGCGGCTCCGCTTACAAAACCCAACTCCACCAGCCGATTATTGGCTTGCAATTCCACCACTACGGATCCAGCGACCTTTGACAGTTGGACAGCAGCCATCGAATTGTCCCTCGACGCGTTTCAACGCCGAGCTGTTCAGTCTCGCCGAGCCCAGCGATTAGAAGCAATTCTCGACATGACGGTTCATTGGAACCAGTCGAGAGAGACCGATGAACTGTTGGAACAGATCGCACAAACCTCAACACGACTGCTTGGTGCCGAACGAGCAACCATTTTCCTGCCTGATGCCAGTGGCTCTGGGTTGATCGGAAAGCCCGCTCTGGGTGTCGAAGCTGGCGAAATTCGAATCCCGTCCAACGCGGGTGTCGTCGGTCAAGTCATGCAGTCTGGCAAACCAGCCCGAGTGGATTCCGACGTTTCATCGGAGCAACAACAGATTCACCGCGGCGTCGATGAGAAACTGGGATTCGAAACGCGGACAATCCTCTGTGTCCCAATGACCAACGGAGCAGGGGAGACGATTGGCGCATTTGAGTTGATCAACCGTCTAGAGGGCAATTTTTCAGACGAAGACGAATCGGCATTATTGGAACTTGCAGCCCATGCTGCTGTGGCTATCGATAACACACAGCATGTCGAGGAACTGGTAACTTCGAAAAGAACAGTCGCCCAAGAAGCAGCCGGTCAAGTTCAGATGATCGGCCAGTGTCCGGCCATTGAAAAATTGAAGGCGACAATTAAAAAAGTTGCCGCCACTGATCTCGTGATCCTAATCACAGGCGAAAACGGTACTGGGAAAGAAGTCGTCGCTCAGATGATTCACTATTTGAGCGGTCGCAGTGACGAGGTATTGGTGGCTGTTAACTGCGCGGCGATTACAGAGACTTTGTTAGAAAGCGAATTGTTTGGTCACGAAAAAGGGGCCTTCACCGACGCGCATCAGGCTCGCGAAGGCAAGTTCGAGCTTGCCAAAAAAGGAACTTTGTTCCTGGACGAGATCGGCGACATGAGCTTGGATGGACAGTCAAAATTGTTGCGTGTTTTAGAAGAAAAAAAGGTCGTTCGGGTTGGCGGTTCGACCCCGATTCCCACCGATGCACGAGTGGTTGCTGCCACCAATCAAAACTTGGCAGACTTAATCACGGAAAAGAAATTCAGACAGGATCTTTATTTTCGATTGAACGTTGTGCCGATCGAGCTTCCTGCACTTCGTGAACGCGGCGACGACATCATTTTGCTTGCGGAACATTTCTTGAAAGAGTTTTGTAGCAAAGCCCGCCGGGAAATTCCGACTCTTTCAGCGGCAGCCCGAAAACGATTGCTCAATCATGGTTGGCCGGGAAACATTCGGGAACTTCGAAACATGATGGAACGGTTGGCGTATTTAACGGACGGTCAAAAGATCGACGCGACCGATTTAGATTTTGTGAACGCGCCTGGCGGCAATGAATCAGCGATCCCAATGGATTTACCGCTGACCGAAGCAACCAGACAATTTCAGGTCGACTATATCAAAAGACATATCGATCGGGCGCGCGGAAATATGACGGATGCAGCCGGTAAGCTTGGCCTTCATCGTTCGAATCTATATCGCAAGATGAAACAGCTTGGGATGGGTGATGATGCTGATGTCGAAGATGC
>CAZQQR010000225.1:3328-9517 GCA_964595515.1 uncultured Pirellulaceae bacterium | reverse complement strand
CAACCAACACACACCATTAATGGACGGGTGGGTGTGTTGCCTTGAAAACGCCAGTTTATGGTCCTTACACCAGAGTTTCCCAACTATATTTAATAGTAAGAACTTGAGCACGCACCTATGAGCAAGCCCCCTGAGCCAAGCGGATCTTCGATGTCGCAACCAGGCTGGGGAGCGCCGGAGCCGGACCGTCCTTTGCCGCTTCCTCGATTAAAAACGATCTCTCCTCGTTCCAATCGCGCGACCGATTCGGATTCAGTAAAGCCCAAACGGCGAAGCACGTCCGTTTCTCAAAACGCCGACCTTTCACCATCACAGTCCAAAACGCACCCTCAATCACTTTCGTTTCTTGATCGTGGAGAGGTTGATGAGAAAGCACTCAAAACATTTCTCCCCCAATCGAATGCCGACGAAGAGTCGCCCGAATCCGTTTCGATCAGCCAACATTTTCGGCGGCATCGCAACCCGTTGTCTTCTTTTCTAACCAGCACGATTGTCCATGTCGGTTTGCTGGTCAGTTTGGCGATGTTCATGTTGAGTTGGCCGACGCCTGATCCGCAAATTAGTATCTTGGCCGTGATCGATTCCACACCGGTTCCTGAAAAACCAAAAGAGAATGACCAAACGTTTGTTATCGAAGCCCCCAAAGAAACTGAGTCGCCGATTGAAAACGCTTTCGAGGAAATTTCAGACTCCGAAGAAGTGAAGATTGCGGACACCATCGCTGAAACTTTGCCCAGCGTCGTCGAAGCGGAAGCGACTTCGCCTGCTGTCGAGAAACACGAGCCTGTTCCGTCTGAAAAGATCGCAGCGCCAGTGGGAGGCGGGCTAAAAGGCCGAGACGCGACCGCCAGAGCCAATTTGGCTTCAAAATTTGGCGGCTCTAAAGCCAGCGAAAGCGCGGTTGAAAACGGGCTTCGCTGGATCATCGCCCACCAAAGAGATGATGGTAGTTGGCGATTGAAACATGACGCAGGTCAGTGCAACGGACATTGTCACAACGAAGGATTGCAAGAATCAACCACCGGCGCGACTGGCCTCGCACTCATGGCGCTACTGGGAGCGGGCTACACGCATCAGGTCGGTCCCTATCAAAAAGAAGTCGACGCAGGTTTAGATTACCTGATGTCAAAAATGCGAGTCTCGGGCCATGGTGGAAGTCTCGCTAGTGGCGAGAAAGGAATGTACGGCCACGCGATCGCAACGATCGCTTTGAGTGAAGCCTACATTTTGACGGGTGACACGGAACTGATGCATCCAATCGAGTTGGCTCGAAAATATATCGAATCGGCTCAGCACAAAAAGGGAGGCTGGCGATACAACCCGGGTACACTTGGCGACCTCAGCGTAACTGGCTGGCAAATCATGGCTTTGAAAAGTTGTGAAATGGCATCCGCTCCCAGCGGAGAAGTCACTTGGGACCGCGCGAAAGAGTTCGTCGATTCACTCGGGTCAAGCGGCGGGAAATTCGGATACGCCGAACCTTCCGAAGCCCATCCGACGATGACCGCCGTTGGCTTGCTTTCGAAAATATATCTGGGTGCGAACTTTGGTGACCCCGGCGTCTCAGCCGGTGCGGATTTTCTGTCACACATTGGGCCGGCCGAGAATGACATTTATTACAACTACTACGCAACGCTGACGCTTCACCATCGTCAGGGTGAATCGTGGAAGCTTTGGAATTCGAAACTGCGCGATTACCTTGTTCAAACCCAAGACAAAAACAACGGCCACAGTTCCGGAAGCTGGCATTTCCCGAACCCTCATGGCGACGTTGGTGGCAGGCTCTACAGTACTGCGATGGCAATCATGACGTTGGAGGTTTACTACCGTTACATGCCGATTTACGGTCACCGGGTTGAGTAAATTAGCCAAGTGGTTCGTGAAAGCTAATTTCAGGATTTGACCCAATTAGGTTAGCCCCCTACCCTTCTGCATTCACAACGCGAGCCAAACAACGCCGAAAACATGCAATCCATTTCACCTGTGATCCCCGTTCTTGATTTGATGATTGGTCAAATCGTGTTAGCTCAAGGCGGCGACCGCGGGAACTACTTTCCCGTTCATTCCCGGCTAAGCCATAGCAGCCAGCCGCTGGATGTTGCCCGGGCGATGTTCAACCAAACTAATTGTGAAACGCTCTATCTCGCGGACATCGATAGCTTTGCGGGCGCCCAACCCAACTGGAGTGTTTACAACGAACTGTTGGATTACGGATTTGGATTGTGGGTCGATGCTGATTGGGTCACCAGTCAGCGCGGCAATGAAATCACGGCCAAGATAAAACATCGCGAGAAATTCAAAGTCATCGTTTCGTCAGAGACGTTGTCCAGCCAGGACGAAACCAATGTGCTTGCGGAGTTAATCGAACAAGGGCTTCAGCCGATTTTCAGTTTGGACAGAAAAGCCGAAAAAGTCATCACCCGCCCCGGCCCACTCGAGCAGGCCACGTCCATCGAACTGGCGGAACTAGCCTACCAACAAGGCGTTCGCGAGATGATCGTTCTCGATCTCGATGCTGTCGGCACCAACTGCGGTCCAAATGAAAACAACACGCTGGAATTCATTGAGTCGCTCCGAAACACGTTGGGGGAAATTCGAATCACAACCGGCGGTGGCATTCGCGACACAAGCGACGTCCAACGCTTGATCGATGGCGGCTGTGACCATGTGCTTGTCGCAACGGCAATTCATGAATGCCGCATGACGCCATTCGAGATCGCAGAGATTGGCCCAAAGTCCAACATCGACTCGGCTTGATCAAGCAACCGGATATTCAGGCACACAAAACCAGACAGCCAACAACCAAATTCAAAGTCTTTCACTGGTTTTGAACGTGGACACACTCGCAACAATTTTGATTGCAGAAGTTTTTGTGCAACAATCTCTCCATGATCAAGACATTCGAAGACGCCTATCAGTTTGTGCTTGAGCACAAAGTTTGCACTGTGTTTGGCAGCAAAAAATCGCCCTACCCTTCGTTGTGGGACAACACCGATCTTTCCGAAGACAAGCCCAAGGACGGCGGCTGGAACCCGAAAGTTACAGCGGTTTGGGATTGGAAAACTCGAATCCCGCAGACTTATCCCGATTCGGTTTTTTATGGCAAGGTATCAGGCGGCGACGCAGTATTGATGGAGATGCAACACTTTCGCTCGATCCACTACCCCAGCGCCTTTCAACCTGTCAGTGAATTGGATCCGCTCTCTCAAGAAATCTACGAAATGATTCGGCTTGAACCGGCGTTCACGGGAACGATTCGCAAAAAGGCGATCGCAGAGCTGTCCACCACCAAAAGCCGGTTCGATACTGCACTCAAAAAATTGCAAATCAGTTTGAACATCGTTCGATCGAACGACCCGCAGCTGAAGAACGATTTTTGGCTAACGATGCGAGAGGTGCACCTGGATATCGTCAGCGAACATCAATAGCACGCATCGGCGAACGAGAACGGTCATTTCGGATACAACCGCTCCCCGAAGACTCAAGTTGGTTCACCAAAATTTCAGGTGTCCAACTGGCGAACTTGGACGTTTACTCTGCCGCCTCAAGTGCCTCAATCTGTTTGCGGACCTTGTCAGCCTCTGCCGTTTTCGAATCGCTTTGAGTTCGGTTTACGTGTGAAAGCTTGTACGCTTCTTCCAAAAGCTTCTTGTACCGAGCCTCAAGCTTTTCCTTCTTTGACTTAAATCCGAACATTGACGTTGCCGTAGAGTTGAGAAGTTGAATACGTACTCGACCAAACCGTTCAAATCGTGTTTTCTTAACTTTCAAATGTTATCCGATGAACGTTTCGATTCATCCTTTCGTCGATCTTGCGTTTTCTGTTTGACAGTCTTCGAGACTTGAAAACAATGAATGTCTCAACAAACGAAATCTCTCTCCGATTTATCTTAAATCAACTCAGCGGCTGAGTAATTAAGTAAGAAAAACATCCCTCGCATCGTCAGGGGTTAAATCAGACGCGTATCCGCGGTCTGGCAGAGCTAGTGCAATCGAATTTCATCGAACCAAAAATCATGACTACCAAAACCCAAGAACAAGTCACCGTCGGCGAGTTTTCAGCGTCGATTGTCACCAAAACTCCGACACTGAATGGGACGGACGTCGAAGCAAAACGTCAGGAGATTCTTGATTACTTTCATGACACGTTCACGCTGTACGAAAGTCTGTTTGATTGTCTGGTCGGTGAAGAGGTGTTTTACCGGCGAGCTAACAATCTTCGACAGCCGCTTATTTTCTACTACGGCCACACCGCCGTTTTTTTTATCAACAAATTGAACGTCGCCAATTTGATTGATGAGCGAATTGATCCTCAGATGGAATCGATTCTCGCGATCGGTGTTGATGAGATGTCATGGGATGACTTGAACGACGACCATTACGACTGGCCGACACCAACTCAAGTCAAAGAGCATCGCAAAAAGACCCGCGCGATCGTTGATAAGTTCATTCGCGAGTGCGATTTTAGTTTGCCAATCGATTGGAACAGTCCGATGTGGATCGTGTTGATGGGAATCGAACACGAGCGAATTCACTTGGAGACTTCTTCAATCCTCATCCGTGAACTGCCGCTAGAGTCGGTCAAACCCCATCCGGTGTGGAGCAAGATCTGCAACGAAAGCGGAATTGCGCCTGACAATGAGTTGATTTCCGTCGAAGGCGGAACCGTTGAAATGGGGAAATCGAAAACAAACCCGCTGTATGGTTGGGACAACGAGTACGGATATTCGTCTGAAGAAGTTGCATCGTTTAAGGCTTCGAAATTCCTCGTCTCCAATCAAGAGTTTCTTGACTTCATTCAATCCGGCGGCTACGAAAATCAAGCTTACTGGTGTGAGGAAGGTAAGGCTTGGCTTGAATTCAGCAAAGCTCAACATCCCGTTTACTGGGTAAAGAACAGCGACACCTATCAGTATCGTTCGATGCTTGAAGTCATCGAGATGCCATGGGATTGGCCTGTAGAAATCAACTATCTTGAGTCAAAAGCTTTCTGCAATTGGAAGTCGGAACAAACCGGCCGGTCTATTCGCATGCCAACCGAAGCCGAGTGGTATCAGATGCGATCAAGCCTCAACACCGACCAACCCTATTGGGATTCCGCGCCCGGAAACATTAATCTTGAAAGCGAAATGTCACCTTGTCCCGTCAACCGTCACGAATTTCACGACGGATTGTTCGATGTGATCGGCAACGTTTGGCAATGGACAGAAACTCCGATCGATGGATTTAATGGTTTCGAAGTCCATCCTATCTACGACGATTTTTCGACGCCGACTTTTGACGGCAAACACAACATTTTCAAAGGCGGATCTTGGATCTCGACCGGAAACTACGCGATCAAAGATTCACGTTACGCGTTTCGTCGACACTTCTTTCAGTATTCGGGATTGCGTTACGTCGAGGCAGAGCCGCTACCGAAAATGGAAGTCAACGTGTACGAAACGGATCAGATGGTTTCGAAATACATCGAGTTTCATTACGGGGATGCTGTTGCAGATCTCAAAATTCCAAATTTCGGAGTCGCTTGTGTCGAAGAGGTTGCCAAAAGCCTAACCGGAAGAACAACTGAACGAGCGCTCGATCTCGGCTGTGCCACTGGTCGCTCCGCTTTTGAGCTTGCCAAACATTTTGACTACGTCGAAGCGGTTGATCTTTCAGTCCGCTTGATCGAAGCCCCTTCCAACCTTCAAAAATCCGGACGCCAGCGTTATGTCTGTACTGACGAAGGCGATTTGAATTGTTACCGCGAAATTCAGCTGGATCATTTTGAGGGCTACACGGACATCAAGGACAAGATCGCTTTTATGCAGGGTGACGCTTGTAATTTGGTGGACAAGTACAACGATTATGATTTGGTTTTCGCCAGCAACATGCTTGATCGGCTTTATGATCCAGCCAAGTTCCTGGAAACGATCAAGTCTCGAATTCGTCCGGGTGGATTGCTGGTCATTGTCTGCCCTTACACTTGGGATGAGAAATACACTCCACGTGAAAAATGGCTGGGCGGGTTTAAGGCGAACACCGGCGAAAACTACAGCACGTTAGAAGGCATCGAAAACGTGATCGCTCCAGAATTCAAATTGCTGAAGGATCCAGTTGACATTCCATTCGCGATTCGCGAAACATCCAGGAAATTTCAGTACGGCGTTTCCGAGATGACGATTTGGGAAAAGAAGCAGTAGGCGAAAG
>CAZQQR010000225.1:0-3228 GCA_964595515.1 uncultured Pirellulaceae bacterium | reverse complement strand
TTTTCGTCGCTCAAATTGCAATCCCCTTGTAGGTCAGGCTGTGCCTGACGCGTCCACTGCTGGTCCTTTTTTCATGAGTGATGCGAGTCTCGCTAATTCATAGGGTTGCGATTGGATTTTACTGCGGACAGATCTCGCTTCGGGACGGATCTTTCTTCGGGACAGATATCGCTTCGGCAACGATTGAAACTTTGATGACGGGCTCAACTACTAATTCCAACTACTAATTCCGAAATTCGCTATTGTCATGTGCTCGTCAGGCACAGCCTGACCTACTAAATTGTCAAACGCACGATGCGCGCGGTACCAAGATCATAACCCCCGTGCGGTTCATTGGCGCCCAACTACATCCCAAAGCACAATTTCGTTTTTCACAAATGCCTGACATCGAAGAAATTCCTGGCCTGAACTTTCTCTCGGAACTTTATGTTCTTGATTCACCCGACGCAAATCTACTCGCCGAGTATCCATCGTCCAACAGTGACGACACGGACTATCAGAACAAAACTGAATTCATTATCCACGACCCGTTTCCGCCGCCCAAACGAGAACTCTTAAAAGTCCTTGGGCCTCATCACTTAATGTGTGGCTGGGGAAATCGTTTGCCAGTGACGTCCCAGGTCGCTCCTCCAGAAATTCTGCTCGAACACTGGCGACGCATTTTTGGAGAAGATGCCGTTCCGACTTGGAAACCATTTGATGACGATACTGCTTACATCACGTTGTTTCCGCATCAATCGATTCCCGCCAGTCAACAAGTCGTCGACCCCGTGGTCAACTACGCGCTTCATTCCAAAGAAGTGATCGAGAATATCGCTTGTCCTCAGGCTGACGTTTTGCAATCAGTTGCACCTCCCTGCATCGTGAAGCTCAGCCACGGATACGCGGGACTAGGAAATTTCTTGATCAAGAATGGCGATGACGAAGCGAGGATGCGATCGCAACTCTTAGAGCATTGGCCGACTGCAACCCTGGTAATCAACTCGATCATTGAGAACATCGTCAGTGATTTTGGAGTCCAGTTTTATCTGAAGCGTGATGGCTCATTGGTTTGGCTCGGGTTTACTCAGCAACAATTCGATGCCAACAAAAAGTGGTGTGGTGGCACGTTTTCAGCTGGCGACCAAACGAGGTACTTTGAAGATCTCTGTCAAATGATCCAACCAGCCGGAGCGTACCTCCATTCCTGCGGCTATTTTGGTTTGGTCGGAATTGACATACTTCGAGACGAATCTGGAAATCAGTTTTTGGTCGACGTGAATCCAAGGTTAACCGGCATTTCTCCGTTTCTAATTGCCTCGAGAATTTTTCACCGTGACGATGGACTGGAAGAAGGCATCTACCAAGCAAGTGTGCGATTTAACGGAACGTATCAAGAACTGGTTGCTGCAGCCGAAGAAACCAGTGATGCCCGGGTTGTCGTGGTGAGTGCTTTTGAGGATAAGGAAGCCGCCAAAGCGACTACGATTTGTCATTTGTCGGTCACGTCAGATTCACAGTCTAAAAACCAGGAAGTTTTGACGCGATTGTTGAACTGATTGCGATTGTTGAACTGACTGATTTCGCTTTGTTCGCGACATCGCGATTTCGAACTAGAAACTGAACGACGACTTTGAAAACCCAAACGCTTACCACCGGCTCGATCCCTTTGCATGTTCGTGATTTGGCTTTGCCATCAAGCATCGGGATGTTCTTTCATACGATGTATAACATCATCGACTCGTTCTATGCCGGACGCATTTCAACACTGGCGTTGGCAGCGCTAGGATTGAGTTTTCCGGTTTATCTACTGATCATCGCGACGAGTAGTGGTTTGTCACGCGGTTCTTCGGCACTGATTGCCAACGCGATTGGCGCGGGCGACGAAAAGAATCAAACCCGTTACATCGAACAAGCGATCTCGATGGCGATCGTGATTGGAATCGTCGTCACGATTGTCGGTGTGTTAGCCGCCCGACCTCTGTTCGAAATCCTTGGAGCAGAAGGCGAGTATCTTTCGATCGCTCTGCAATACATGATCCCGATTTTTCTTGGTGCGATCTTTTTTGTCCTCAACAGCGTCTCCAACGCGATCTTGGTTGCTCACGGTGACAGCCGAACGTTCAGCAAAGTTTTGATTGTGGGCTTCTTTGCGAACTTGATCTTGGACCCTTGGTTTTTGTACGGAGGTTTCGGATTGCCAGCGATGGGCGTCGCCGGAATCGCTTGGGCGACCGTCGTAATTCAGATCGCAAGCAGTATTTTCATGTTGAGCACGGTGGTGCGGAGAGAGCTATTTAGCTGGCAACCATGGCAGAACTTGATTCCAGATCCACGAATCTTTCGAGAGATCGCAGTTCAAGCTCTGCCCGCCAGTTTTGCGACCATGTCGGTAGCGATTGGATTCTTTGTCATCACCTATTTTCTGAAAACCTATGGCGAGCCATCGGTGGCGGCTTTTGGTGTGACGACGCGGATCGAACAGCTTGGTTTGTTGCCAACGATGGGTTTGTATGCTGCGATTATGGCCTTGGTCGGCCAGAACAACGGCGCTGGGAATTTCGAACGAGTCAAAGAAACGATGCGAGTCTGCAATTGGATTGGAATCGCATTGAATTTGACCACGTCGATCATCATCTTCATTTTCTCTCGTCAATTGATGCGAGTATTCACTCCCGATGAAGAAGTCGTTCAGCTTGGCGTGAATTGTTTGAACATTATCGTCCCAATCCAATGGTCGTATGTGATGACGTCAACGCACTTGGCGATGCTCCAAGCAATCAAGCGTCCGTTTTATGGATTTTTCGAGTCTGTTCTACGAAGAGTGCTGTTACCCCTACCCTTTTTCTGGATCTTCATCTGGACGTATCAATCGGGAGTGGATTCCGTTTGGTACACGATTGCTGGCACCAATGTATTCATGACCATCGTGACGATTTTTTACGCGAGGACGGTGTTGAAAGAAATCACAAGCGTTGATTCGAACATGCCAGAATGAAAACCTCGTGCCACGGGCGAATTCATCTGATCAGCTCGACGAGGCTATTGGTTCGTTAAAACTAGAAATTAAGATTGACCGTAAGTGGACGAGGTTACGAGTCCCTTGCGTTTCTTGGCTCGAAAGGACTCGTAGCCTCGTCCACTACCCCAAACTTCACCTTTGATTGACCACCAATCGCTCGGTAGTTCTGTTTGTCGCGTCAGGCACAGCCTGACCTACAATCACTGCGGTCCCTTCTGAGGCGTTGT
>CAZQQR010000224.1:0-9518 GCA_964595515.1 uncultured Pirellulaceae bacterium | reverse complement strand
AGAAAAACTGGAAGCGATGCGAAACAACGGCAACTAGATACGCCAGCCCTTCCGTGGGCCTGTAAGAAGATTTGTGTAACTGGTTGCATTGGATTCTATTGGAATCCGAAGGAGCAACCCAATGGTACGCAAGAAGAAAGAAGTCAGTCGTCGCGAAGCCCTGTTGAGTGAACTGGCGTCTGAATGTGAAAGTCCTGAAGAATTCATGGATTTGTTGAGCGACTTGAAGAAGTCGCTTCTGGAGAAGGCTCTCGATGCCGAGATGGATCATCATCTTGGCTATCGGAAGCATGAGGCCGCAGGCCGAGGAACTGGCAACAGCCGCAACGGCAAGTCGAAGAAGACCGTCCAAGGCGAGTTTGGTCAGACTGAAATCGAGACACCTCGCGATCGCAACGGTTCGTTTGAACCGAAGCTGATCGGCAAGCACAAGCGTCGTTTTTACAACGAAATGGGCCAGTACTATTCTTCAGAGTATCGGTTTGACAAAGCAGATGTTTCTCACGACGCCGCGATCAAAATTTCGAGTTCGCTTCCGACGCAAACTCCGGAGACCAATTTGGAATTGGCGCGTGCGCACGTTTTGCTGGGGGATCTGACGCCTCAACGCAGACAACTCGCGTCCGCTATAGACCGAGAACGCGAGACGCCTGAACACTCAAGGGCGCATCTTCAAACTGCGTTGAGTATTTTGTCCGGCATGGAGCAAACATCTCAGACAGAATCGATTCGTTTACGCAAAAACTCGGACGTGTTGGATATTCTACGAGCCCGGTGTCAACTTGGCCTATCTCGCCTGACGACGGATAAAAAGGCTAAGTCTGAGTTCAAACGCGCGGCTGTTTCAATACTAAAAAAGAAGCTTAAAGCATCGCCTGATTCTACCGCGATAAGGTTTGAACTGATCAGAGCATTGTCTGACCAAAACGTCCGTAGAGCTAATTCTCCGCCCGAGATTGAGCGATCAGCTCAAATGCTCAACGAGGCGCTGGACAAGATTCGTCCTTTGCGCGAGGTGCATCCCAACAATCCTGCCATTGCAGTCCAAGAAGTTCATGTTCGCCACAAGTTCTCCGTGATTTTGAGAAGACAAGCTCGACTGTCCGAAGCTGATGAACAGATTAGCACGGCGATTGATGTTCAAAGCAGCCTTGTCGATCTGTACCCACAAAGTGTCTCTCACCGTTGTTGGCGAGCCCTGCTTTATCGCTCCTTGGCCGAAATAAAACTTGAGCTGACCGATTTACCGAGTGCGAAAGCAATCATCAAAAAGGGAGAAGAAGATTTGCAGAAGATTGATGGCGAATTCGATCAGCACCCCTTCGTGATTCGAGTTCGCAACGCGATTCAAGACTATCACTCGAAGTGATTGACCTTTAACAAGGCGACGATTGTTCAACGCCGGTGGTTATCTATGAATCGCAGAATGGTGAGAGCCAGGAGGCGACCGTAATATTGACTAATCCACGCTGCGCTCAACGCGAGATTGGATGCTTTTTATTTTGGTGCCAATTCCAGAGGGGTTGTGTCGCGGAAGCAAATGAACTGCGAGAGGATAAAGGCAAGCCCGACATCATGTCGTCGCAACGCAAGGAAGCGGATGAATCATTCAAGCAACTTACCTCTCAATGTCTTAGATCTACCTCAATTTAAGTTCAAGTAGGTAGCGTCAAAAACTGTCTGTTGAATACAAATTGCAGTCGTCGTTTTTTCTGTCACAGCTTCGTTTTGACTTCTTTATTGGAGCTCTTTTTTTGAAAAAAAGTTTTCACTTAAAGTTTGAATTTATGTTGCAAGCAGTCGGAGTTAAAAAAGTTTAAGTTGGTCTTGTCGGAATGATCGGTCGTGTTTTAGATTTACCAACAGCGAGTTTCATGGAAGGGATTCCTTGCGTCTGATGACGTTCGACATGATGTCGATTACTTGCTTTGGACGGGCCGCATCCTGGAATTCCAGGTGCGCCCGGATTTTTACCAAAGCTGGAATTGTCTTGAAAAAGAGACGATAGGAAAGGAAACCCACCATGCTGGTTCTATCCAGAAAACAAGAAGAGCGAATCGTATTTCCGAATCTTGGTATCGCCGTTGAGGTGCTCAGAGTCAAAGGCGGAAATGTCCGATTAGGCGTTGATGCTCCCAGATCTGTCCGTGTTTTGCGTGGTGAACTGGCGGACGAGAATGAACTCAAGGAAACCAGAGCGCTTGCTGTCCAAGAGAGACATCATTTTCGCAATCGCTTGAACGCAGCCTCTTTGGCGCTTCACATTCTGCAGAAACAACTTGATGCCGGTAAATTTACCGATGCAGAGAATTCTCTGAGTAAAGCTTTGGAGACGTTTGAAGAGTTGGACCAGCTTTCTGCGAAACACGCGGAACAAGATTTTGCGGTACAACCCAAAGCCGAAAAAATTGCCAAACAGGCCCAAGGTGTTCGACGAGCGCTTGTCGTCGAAGACAACCCGAACGAACGCGAACTACTCGCTGGATATTTGCGGCTTTGTGGTTACGAAGTTGACGCGGTTAAAGATGGCGTGGAAGCAATCGACTATCTTGCTGGTCACCAACACCCGGATGTCATTTTGGTAGACATGCAAATGCCGCGAAAATGTGGGCGAGACACGATTACCGAGATTCGGTGTAATCCTGAGTACAAAGGAATCAAAGTCTTTGCCGTTTCCGGAATGGATCGCAAGGAAATGGGGATCCCACTGGGGGATCGCGGTGTGGATCGCTGGTTCTCAAAACCTATCAAGCCCGCCGAATTCGCGACTGAATTGGGTGAAGAGTTGATTGCCGTTTCATGTAACTGAAAACGTCTGCCTCAAGTTCAGGAATCGGAAAGACTACGACATTTCCGATTCCTGTTTTTTGTTTGCGGATAATATTTTGAGTAGACGATCCGGTTTCAGTGGTTTAACCATGTGGTGGTCGAACCCGCACTCGTGAGCTTTCTCAATGTCTTGAGGTTGACCATATCCTGTCAAGGCAACGAGCACGGAATCACAAGGCTCGAATCCTTCGGTTCCTTCTCGCAACTGCCGGGCGACTTCAAACCCGTCAAGCTCCGGTAATCCGAGATCTACCACCGCGGCGTCGGGTTTCGATTCGCGGATGAGTTTTAAACCATCGATTCCGTTTTCGGCGGACGTCACCTTAAAACCCTCCATTTCAAGCATGCTTGAAACCATGTCCCGGTTGTCTTCTTGGTCTTCGACGATAACCACCGTTTTGATTTGATTGCCGAAATTCTTCTTGGAGCGAGGTCCGTCAGGCTTGATGGAACTTTTTGCCAACGGCAATCGGACTTCAAACTGACTTCCTTTTCCTGGTCCTTCGCTACGTGCAGCGATGGTGCCGCCGTGAAGTTCCACCAAAGTCCGAACCAAAGACAATCCAACTCCAATGCCTCCATGAGCGCGATCGAGCGTTTCGTCGGATTGATAGAACATGTCAAAGATTTTTTCGAGCTGATGGCTGGGAATTCCAGCTCCACGATCAGTGACGCGAATCACGGCATGGTCATCCTCCAAACTCATTGCAATTTGAACGCTTTGGCCTGCCTCCGAGTATTTAACAGCGTTGGTCAACAGGTTGGCTTGAACTTGTTGAAGCCTTGTTCGATCACCCAAGATCACCATGGGTGAATCCGATGATTTCACGACGATCTCGATTTCATTGTCGTTGGCAAACGACATGACGGATTGAACAGAGTCGTCCAGCGTATCGCGAAGGTCGAGTTTTGACGGCTCAAGACTAATTTTGTCTTGAGTGATTCTCGATACTTCGAGAAGGTCATCGAGCAAGCGAGCGATGTGGGCAGTCTGACGATCAATGACCGAAATGAACTTGCCCCCGGTTTTGTCATCGTTGTGTTTCGCTTTTAAAACGCGAGTTGCGGTTCGCACCGCGCTAAGCGGATTGCGCAACTCATGTGACAACATCGCAAGGAACTTGTCCCGTCTCTCGACATCTAGCCTCGCTCGTTCAACGTCAGCTTTTTGGGTGCTGATGTCTCGAATGAACGCCGTAAATTCATAGCGTTGGTCGAACTTGTTTTTTATGACAGTCAACTCAATCGGGATAACTTTGCCGGATTTGGTTACTGCATCCAGTTCCAGCCGTTTGTCAATGATGTTGGATTCGCCAGTCTTGAGGAACTGACTCAAGCCTTTTACATGAGCCTCCCGCTGCTGAGTGGGAATAATTAGTTCGGTAAGTTTGCTGCCAATTGCTTCCTCACGAAGGAAACCAAAAACTTGGACGGCCTTGGGATTCCAACGAATGATTATTCCGTGATCATCAATCGAAACGATGGCGTCCTGAGAGGATTCGACAATCGATCGTGTTCTTTGATCCCGATGTTCGATTTGCCGATGGGCTTCTTTCAACTGGGAAATGTCACGCGAGATTGAAGAAACGCCGATCACGTTGCCACTTTGATCTTTTACCGGTGAAACGGCGATGGAAACTTGAACTGGTTTGTTGCCTTGAGATAGTCGTTCGACTTCGACCCCGGGGATTGGAATTCCATTTCGCACTCGATCGAACCACGACATTACCTGTTCGTGTTGCTCTTTGGGAACCAGCATGTAGATGTCTTTGCCGATCGCATCGGAGATTTCATAACCGTACAGTTTTACCGCACCCTCATTCCAGCTGGTGATTGTTCCGTTCATGTCCGCACTGATGATCGCGTCGTTAGACGACTCTACGATCGCTGATAGCCTTGAAATTTGACCGCGTGCTGCTTCTAACGCGGTAATGTCGATCAGCGAAAGCACGACACCGTCAATTTTTTCTGGGTCCGTTTTATAGGGTAGCAGTCGCATGAAGTAGCTGCGATCTTCGACGTCGCGAACCGCCAGCTCTCGACGTTTTCCTTCGTCTAGAACTCCATTCAAATCACCCATCAAATCCTGGTGTTGAATTCGGTGCGAAAAGGTGTCGATGCGTCGTCCGATGTCCGTCGAGATTAAGTTAAAGCAACTTTCGACGCCTGGAGTAAATTTTCGAATCGTCAGATCACGATCAAGAAACACGGTTGCGATATCGTTGCTTTCCAAGAGATGTTCCATGTCTTGGTTAAGTTCATCCAACTCGCGGATTTTCTTTTGGTGCTCAGCATTGACGGTGTACAACTCTTCGTTAACCGAATGCAACTCTTCGTTGGTTGATTGAAGCTCTTCGTTGGAGCCAACCATTTCTTCGTTGGTCGCCTGCATTTCTTCATTGCTCGTTTCCAACTCTTCGATGGTTGCCTGAAGATTTTCTTTGGTATAGTTCAGTTCCTCTTCCAGATGAGTGACTTGGCTGCGAGACATCTCGCGAGTGTCGACATTGATGCTGTTGGAAGCAACCGACTCACTGCCGAGAGTTGGCTCATCATTCATCAATTCGAAACGTATCAAGTAGCTCGTGTCCCCGCCTTTGGTTGCAAATGGCAAAATTGAAATTTTATAGTTTCCTGTTTTCTCATTGGATCGGATTTTTACGCCGGAAAAAGAGATCGGCTGTTGGTGTTGGATGACGCGGTTAAGTGCACCAGCGATCGACGCGTGATCGTCGGTGTCCAACATTTCGAGAATGTCTTCGGATGGTCGGCGATCTTTGACGTTTAGCAGTTTTGCTGCGCCGCTAAAACTGTCGATCAATTTTCGGTGCCTGTTGATCAAAAAGCTGGGCGGCATAAATTCATTGAGCAGCAGATCGTAGGTAGCAATCAGCCCTGAGTCGGGCCGAGATCCGAGAGGTCTGGGAATCGTGACGCTATGCTGTCCGCCAGTATGGCGACCAGAAAGTGGCAGTCGCATATCGGCTGGAAGGCGGATATCACGCTTTTTTCGATAGAATTTACAATGTTCGTCAATGGTCTCAAATTCGTCGGATAACTCACCTGGTGATTCACTGCTTCCAAGCAGTAGGGTTCCTCGTGTCTTCAATCCAAAGTGAAAGAGAGAGATGGCTTTTTTCTGTGCTGGCTGCAGAAAATAGATCAATAGATTTCGGCATGTGATCAAATCAAGGTTGGTAAACGGAGCGTCTTTGATCACGTTGTGCTGAGCGAATACGATGCACTTTCGCAAATCTTGTGAGACTTGGTAACCGTCGTTTTTCTTGGTGAAAAATCGTCTGAGTCGTTTGTGCGAAAGTTCTCCAAGACGTTCTTCGCCGTAGAATCCGATTCCGGCGTACTCCAACGAAGTCTTGTGAACATCCGTGGCAAAGATCTTCAGGTTGATCGGTCGGTTCGCTTTTTCGAGTGCCTCGTAAAGCAAGATTGCGATGGAATAAGGCTCCTCCCCGGTCGCGCATGCAGCGCACCAAACACGAATTTCTTCGTTCTCTGGCACTCTCTCCAGCAATTCCGGAATGATCTGCCGCTCCATCATCGCGAATGGTTCAGCATCTCGGAAAAATTGAGTGACACCAATCAAAAGGTCTTTGTAAAGCGCATTGAGTTCGTCGTCATCTTCCCTGAGCCGTTCAACGTATTCGTCGATGTCGCGAACGTTCAGCATCTGCAATCGACGTTCAATGCGACGTCCGACAGTGGTCGGTTTGTAGTGTGAAAAATCAATGTTGTAGTCTCTGCGAAGCAAGTCAAAAACGGCCGCGATGCCTTCCAGTGGCAGTTCCTGGTTGATCTTTTTGCGAAGTTTGACCTTGTCAGGGTCTTCTGCGTGTTCGACTAAAGCTTCTGCGAGATTCTCTGCCGGCATTACCAAATCGACGATGCCCGTGTTGAAAGCTGACAATGGCATTCCATCAAATTTTGCCAGCTCCGGATCTTCAACCAATACTAGTCCGCCTGATTGGTTGATTTCCTGAATTCCGCGCGAGCCGTCACTTCCTGTTCCTGACAACACGATCGCGACAGCGTGTTTGCCAAAATCTTGAGCCAATGAGCGAAAGAAATGGTCGATCGGCAATGTGAATCCTTGTTTCGGATCTTTATCGGTCAAGTGCAATCGACCGCCTGAAATGATCATCTCTTTTTTGGGAGGGAGTAAGTAAATATTGTTAGGCGCAACCTCCATGTTTTCTGCGACCTTGTGGATAGGAATCCGAGTCTTCCGTGCCAACAATTCATCCATCATGCTTTTGAAATCTGGTGATAGATGCTGCACGATGACAAAAGCCATCCCGCTATTTTCTGGAACATTGGCAAACATTTTTTCGAGCGACTCCAAGCCTCCCGCGGAGGCACCCACGCCAACCACAATCAACTCTGAACGTTGATTATTTTGTGTTGACTGGTTCTTTTCAAAGTTGTCGCTGCTTGGATGTTTTGGAGAATCGTTCAAGGTTAAAAGCTCCTCGTCTTTCCTTGTCTTGTGTTTCGTTTTTCGTGTTGCGGAAAAAAATTACAATGGCGGGGTCGTTTTCATGATTCAACGACTGATGAATTAATGATCCGCGTTGGCGGAATCAATTTTCTTCACGGTTGGATTTGACTTTAAGATTTTCAACAACTGGTCGAGATCAATCGGCTTGACGAGCTGTTCATCAAAACTTGCTTTTTCTGAAGCTTCTGTTTCATACGACTTGCCCTGCCCCGTTAACGCGACCAACAAAATTTTGTTGCCTAAGTCTTGTCGAATTTCCAAAGCGAGCGAGTAACCGTCATCGCCAGGCAAACCAACGTCGATCAAGACGGCGTCGGGTTTCGAATCCAAAGCTTGCTGCAATCCACTTTCGGCGTTTTTTGCTGTGACAATTTCGAAGCCTTCCATTTCCAGGAGAGCTTCAAGCATTTCTCGATTGTCTTTTTGATGTTCAACGACAACGATTTTTTGAATTTCGTTTCTCTGTGTGCGATGAGGTTTGGGAATCACCAGATCGGCAACAGCGTTTCCATTTGTCGTCGATTCCGTCACTGGCCTTTCGTTCTCCAGTACGCGGCTGGAAGAGATCAGTGGCAACTTCAGCACGAATTTGCTTCCTGTTCCAGCCACACCGCTCTCAACACTTACGTCGCCGCCGTGTTTGTCAGCGATGAATTTGACCAATGAAAGCCCGACTCCCATCCCGCCTTCGCGTTGGTCTTTTGTTCGCGGCAACTGCGCGAACGGCTTGAAAATATGCGCTTGCATCTCCGTAGTGATGCCGTCCCCTTGATCGGAAATCGAGAGAATTACTTCGCTATCGGTCAGCCGAACCTCAACTCCAATCGTGGATCCTTCTGGGGAGTATTTCGAAGCGTTGCCCAGTAGATTGCCGACAACCTGATGTAAACGAGCGGGATCGCCATTGATCGGGATTTGAATTCTCTCCATGTCCAAATCTAAAACTTGGGACCGTCGATCAATTTCCGGCTTCATCGTTTCAATCGCTTGTTGGACGACATTGCGGAAATTGATATTGCGTTTTTTTAGCTGTAGTTTGTTCTGAGTCAGTCGCGAAACATCAAGAAGGTCATCCAATAAACGCGAAACATGATCAGACTGCCGCTGAATCACAGAAACCGCGTTCTCGATCAATTTTTCATCCGCCTTGTCTGACTTAAGCAAATGGGAAGCACTCAAAACGGCGCTAATTGGATTTCGCATTTCATGCGAGATCATGGCAAGGAATCGTTCGCGATTTTTTACGTCGCTCTCCAAAGAAGCTTGAGTTTTTTTCAGCGTGTCGATATCGACCAAGGTCAACACAACGCCTTCGTTTGGTTGTTTGGAACGATCATCACTGCGTTTTTTCGAACGAAACGGTAGCAGTCGCATCGCCAACCAACGACCTTCTCGGTCGCGAACCTCGTCCTCGATCGGTACACCAGTTTCTGAGACCTCGATGAGGTCCGCAACTAATCCGGGGCGATCAAAGTGGTGTGCAAAGTTCTCTAGTGATTTGCCTAGATCTTGATTCGTGAGTTTGAACACGGGTTCGATTTGACTAGTGAACTTCCGAATCTTCAAATTCTTATCGAGAAGTAAAATAGCGACATCGGCGCTTTCAATGAGGTCCGAAATGCCCGTCGGAACGATTGCGAATTCGTCAGTTTTGAAATGAGCGTTGTTCGCTGATGTTTTAGATTCGTTCTTGTTTCCCATATAGGCCTTTGTTGCGATTCGTACTTGCCGAGAATCGCGAGTGATTGCGTGGTAGGTCGATCGGTTGGCACCGAAGATTTGGTAGGCAGGAGGCAAGTTCTCCTAGAGAGCTTAACGCTTAGCCGTCGAATTTTCACCGGCCTTGGTGGTAAGAAAAATCTGCTTTTCACATATTCTTTGTGACAGTTTTTCTTTGATAATTCACCAAAAAATTCAATTCACATTTTCGAAAGAGTCGCGCTTGTTGGATGTGGAAGATTTCACAACCAAGGCGGAAAACGAAGTGTTTCCGTTTTGAGATTTGGAAGGATTGCAGCGCGATCAAAACGTCTATCGAGTTCCGGTTGGTCGCGGCAGGATGTCGGAATTTTAACGCCGCAGATTTTTGTTCACACTTTTTTAACAAACCTGACCTTGGCAGATTTGTAACCAACCTTCCGCGAGTAAGACGACTCCTCTTCGATTTCTGGAA
>CAZQQR010000223.1:0-9532 GCA_964595515.1 uncultured Pirellulaceae bacterium | reverse complement strand
CGTTCCGACTTGCCGCCCTGCCCGGTCATAGAGATAAGTCGTCGGCTTGTCAGCCAAGTCCCTCGTCATCGTGACTTGACCTGCTTCGTTATAAAACCTCTTTGTCGATAGATTGAGCGCATTGGTTTGTGAAGTTTGACGGCCAAGTGAATCATAACCGAACACAACAAACTCCAATCCACCGGGAGCGACTTGTTTCTCCAATCGTCCAGCGGAATCATAGAACTGACTGCTGACAATCGTTTCGCCAGTCAGTGCGCCAGTTTCCTGGTTAACGCCTCGCTGCGTTGTTCGATAGACTTGTCCACGCCGGTTGTAGAGATTTTCGACTCGCGAGATCAGAGTTTCGGTGCCGTCAGAAGCTTCTGATCTGGTTTCGCTGGCCACAACTCGGCCTTGCTGATCAAACTCGGAAGCCTGAACCAGATTGTCTTCCAGCCCAATTTGAACCGTACGCTCAACACGCCCTTTCCAATCGTAGTGATAGGTGGTTCGCCGTGCATTGGATCCATCGGTATCTTGAATGACCTCGGTTTCGGCTAGTCGGCCGATCGAGTCGTACTGATTTTCGGAGACTTTAACCAATGAATTGGCATTTGGTCCGATCCACTGACTGACTGGTTGATTCAAGCCGTTGTAAAGCGTCTTAGAAACGACACCTGCCGGGCTGACCGTCATCTCAAGCTGCCCACGATTGTTGTAGGATGATGTCGTTTTGGTAAAGTTCGCTCCAACCGAACCGTTGCCTGATGAGGGAATCTCATGGTAAACACGCGACTCGATGACACGGCCGGCGTCATCAACGGTTTGGCTTGACCAGGATGTCCAACTGCTTTGCGGAAAACTATCGGTCGCAGTCAACTCACCAACGGATTCCGAATCGGAACCACGAGCCGCCTCGATCCTGTCGGTGACCTTGCCATCGCTGCTTGTGCGGACGATCTGGATTGGATTCACCAGAACTTTGTTGCCTGCCCCGTAAACATATCCACTCGCAGTCCAGGTTTCGTGCTCGCTTTTGTAAACCGTCCAAGTCGCATGCCGGTTTGGCTGACCATCAATGGTATGAACCGGACCAAGTGTTTCAATCGTGCGGCCCCGAAAGTCAACCGTTGTATCCGAGTCCTGCGATTGTCCGTTGACCAAACGGCTTGTCTGAATCCGTGAACCGGTCAAAGGTTCATACTCAAATGTCGACGGAACCACATCTGGTTCGGTCATTGATGTTAGCCGGCCCCAGGTGTCAAAGTTCTCAACAACGGTCTGGCTTGGGATCGCCGTTCCACCATTTTGACTGGCGGGAACACTCGGCGTGTGCGTGGTTCGTTTTTTGACCTGATGCTTGCTTGAGTAAAACTCGTAGCTGTAGTCCGTGGTTGAAGAACTGGTTCCGAAGTAAGTCGTCACCGCGCACGGATAGACGACCGCAACCGGGTCTTCAATGCCGTCAATGTAAGTCGTTCGGCGAAGATATTTGGTTTCGGTATCAACCGTCGGCGTGCCGTTTGTGCCTTGCTGAGAAAGCTCTTGATGTGGGTAGCACTCAACCGCCCCAGTGTTGTCGTTGGTTTCTGGATAGTAGTTGGTTAGGCGAACTAGACCGTCATCCGCCTTCAACCGCATCGACAAACTGTTTGTGTTCGTGTCGTAAGGTAGACCTTGAGAGAGATCGATTGAACTGGGTGTGTATTCCGCAATTTGCCGGCCGTCGCTGTCAAATTTGTAGTGTGTGATCCTGTCGATGTTTCCTGCAGATTCATGTTTGACAACATCACGAGCCATCATGTTTCCAAACACGGTCAGTGTCGAGCCATCGGCACTGGTCATGACGGCTTTGAGAGACCAATTGTTGTGTGGATCGTTGCCTACCGCAGGATTCTGATTGTCAGTGTAAGTGATCGTTTTTGTGACTGTTCCACCACGAGTCGAAACGGATTTGACTCGATTGTTTGAGTAGTAGCTGAAAACTGTTTCAGCGAACGGAGTCAATTGCGCATCGGTCATGCTTAGTGGAGCGTTTCCGCCACCCGCTCGGTTGTAAGCACCGGGCTCGATGACCATTTTGATCCGGTTCGAGCCGTCAAACCGGAACATCGTATTTTGATAGTCGCCCCAGTTAGTGCCTTCGAAATCTCGTTGGCGAACACGACGAATGGTTGAGCCTGTGTAATCCAGATTGACTTTGGATAGATTTTGCCACGCGTTGCCCGCGCCTGCGTCGACTTCTCGTCGTTTGCGTGTGATCGCTAAAGGCCGTGACTCGTTACCGACCATGCCGTAGGTGATGTTTTGGACTTCTTCGTAGTTTTGTCCATCACGATTGTAGACTTTGCGGATCTGCGTCGTGGCGTTGTTCGCTGTATTGTGATCGCGATGATAAGTCGTTTTGTCCCCGTTGGGATCAATTCGGTAGACCAAATACCCGTCTTCATGGAAACGATAGGTCGTCCCATCTGGCTCTTTCAAATCGTAATCAAAGAACTCCGAAGGACTGGGATTGTTCGGATCAGGATCAGGCAGAACGGGAATGCAAGTCAAGATCGCTTTGCAGCCGAAGCAGGGAGCGTAGTGCTCATCGGGAATGTTGTAGTGGTAGACGTTTCCACCCACGATGCCCGGAGTCATTTCGATATAGGCACGACACGGAGAACCATCGGGGTTGATAATCTGCGTCAGATACGGCTCAGCAAGATACTGCTGACGCGGCATCAAAGAACCAGTCGGATTGATGGCGAGGCCGTCGAACCACAGATCCAGTTCGGCGTCGCCACACGCGAGATTGACTTTCTCTTCTCGTGAGCACTGACAGTCGCAGCCACATCGAGGTTTTGGATCTGGAGGAATGGGACATCCACAGTCGTAGGATGTGTTGTTGGTCTGGACTGTGGATTGGGTTGAGGACGCCACCAATCGTGCGATGGCGGCTTCGAATTCTGCTTGGGAGGGGACAGCCTTGGATGAAGTCGTTTGTTTGACTTGCTGTTTTTGTTTCAGTTTTTTCCTCTGTTTTCTGTTCTTCTTTTCTTTCTGCTTTTTGTTGCCAGGCGACGAGCCGTCATTGGGCACACTCATGTGTTAACACTTTCAAAAAGTAACCTTGAGATGAGTGGCGACATGCCACTCTACGGTTACTAGTTGCCAGCCGACTATTGAAGAGTGACGAATGAAAGATAGTTTTGACAAAATGATTGTGGGCAGAATCTCGATTGCCTCGGCATGGCTATTCGTAGGCTCGTCAACAACGGAAGCAAAAACTGCATCCATTGTTTCGGGCGCATCTTAATCAGTTCTCGCAACGTTACGCCACGTTGTATTCACTGTTCACTGATTCGTATTGCTCGAACAGCGCTGGGAATCGGCGAGCGATTGAATCGTGATTACTTGCAATGTCTTCAATCTTCGAAGAATGTACTTTTTCAAGCCGCTTCGGTGACATGATCATTTGCGAGATGGCCTGCTTGTCGTCTTGAGCTTCGATTTGTTTGAGCATTCGCTTCAAGAACCAACGCTTGCGATAAAGAAAATCTTCGTAAAAGATCTTCGAACAAAGCCTGCCAAGAATTGACTGGGCGAAGTCGAACACCGTTTCTTCCACCTTGTCCAAGTCAGCGAGTCGATCCAAAACCGCCTTCAATTTATCCAAGTCAAATTCAATTGGCTGGCGTATTTCGCTACCATCGATTTCCCCACTGGCCAGTTTGAATTGCAGAAAGACTCCCTTGTACCTCGACATTGCATGAAGCAGTCGATTCTTGCGAGTTAAAAAGAAAAGGCGCGCCTTATTTCGAAGCAGCAACTCAACGAGTTGTGTTGCCAATTTTTCATCTTTGGCAGCTGCGTCAATCAGGCGATACTTGAATCCTTGAATTTTTGAATCGTCGAAATCGAGCTGAGTGCTTGAGTACTTTGAATAGATTTCATGAACCTCAGCATAGTTTCGATTCATCCAATGAGAAAAGCACTTCAGGAGCAATTTGGCCGGCATTGGCTTTCCTAAAATTTTTGACTTCGCCCGCGTAAACTTACAAGTATCAAAGGGCTCGGAGCCAACAATGTTGACATCTGGATGTTTCCCGAGAATGTCTTGGATCGCTGAGCTTCCTTGTGACCCTTGAAACGAAATCAGAAATCTCCTTGCCCGAGTTCGTTGGCCTGATGAAACCGGCTTCTGCAATTTCCCTGGCCTGGCATTCAATTTCTGAGCAAATTCGATAGGTTTCTCGACCAGCGTCGTTTTGAGATAGGTCAATTCACTCTTAGAAACAAAATCCGGAGAACCCCATTTGGTTGTGAAAGGAAGCGATTTGTCTTGAACGATGGAAGAGTGAGGAAGGGAACGATACGAGAGATTGAATAGATTCCTGCAATAATCGATCAAAACGTCGATATGAATATTCAATGGCGACTTTGCAATGGTATCAAGCATCGACAAACTCGCTTGCATCGCGAGCAAAGACATGCTGTAGGCGTGACAATTCAGAAAGCGATCGTCAGATGATTTTGAACAATAGCAACATATTTCAACGTTCGAGTCCTCTCCAACCCGAACTGCTTGTTTGGCGATATCTTGTTCGCCAACTTGCGCATCGTCTTCAAAAATCAGTGCTCGCCGGATGCCGTTTTGATAACAATAAAGATAGATCTGCAAGTGAGAGATCAAACACCCAAGTGTCCCTAGATATGGCGATAGACGAGGCAAATCTCTGCTCAAGCGAGCGCGACCATCAAACGCATTAACGACTTGAATTGGGCCTAGTTCGAGCTTCTTCAGTTCTTCAAAAACGGCTTGGCGGTTGTCTTTCTCTCGGTCAAGTGAGATTAGGAAAACCGATATATGTTCCCTGCCGAATTCGTTGTAAAGATCGTCGTTAGAATACTTCATTGCACTGCCGCAGTTTGTTTACCGTTAACGAAGGCGAATTCCTCGAAGGCGAATTCCTCCACAAACAAGTTTCTAAATACGACTGCGAGTCTGACATCAGTATTTTGAACAATTGAAGAACGGCTATCGGAAAAAGCGTTTCCATTTTGTACCTAAGAACGCTTGTCTTAGCTCGGCGTAATTCTCAACAAGTTCATTCAGTCGTTCAGGGTTCTGCTTGACGAGCGGAGAGCGAGGTTTGTGATACGGAACTCCCAAAAATCGGCATACTCTGGCGAAAGTGCGTGCTGGCTGTTCCGCCAATTCTTCATAATCGATTGAAATCATTGGGTGATTCTCGAAGATTCGATCGCCTTCACTTTCCCATTGATGAATCTGTTCAAAACCACTTTTAAGATTCTCGAAATCGAGAATTACACTCTTTTTTTCACTAATTTTCTGTGCACCTAATTCTACTGAATTCCAACCGCCTTGCTGGAGTGCGATCTGCGTCGACACAAGAATTCGAAGCAGGTTCCTCCTCTTCAAATGAATGACATGTAGGGATGGATTACTCGCCAAGTGATGAAGCACTTCGTTTGATTCCAAGTCTAGAGGATGGTTGTAAAAAAACTTGAACCCCCTAGCTTTGATTTCAACATTGTCCTCCGCAATTGAAAACCCTTTTTGAACAATTTCTTTGTAGCATCGTCCGCGCAGCGAGTGGAGGATTTCGTAGCCAGCTGCGATTGAAGGATGAGAATCCAAGAATGAGATCAACAAAGTTGAGCCGGTCCTGGGACTAGCGAGTACGATAAATTGTTTGGTGTTGGGCTTAATCATTGCAATCTTCTGAACTTATTGAATGTACTTGCTGTTGCGGAATTGAGGACGCTCGCTTTATTTACCTATTTCCTATCCGCAACGATTCCTGTCAACGATGATTAAAATACATACTTACCAACATCGATATCTTGCTCAAAACATTTCGCAATGACAATTCGTGTTTCAGTCGAATACCATTTGCGATAGTCGACTTGAATCGAATTCTTATTGAGATGTGGAATTTCAATCCTTGGCAGTTTTAGACGTTCGAAAACGCGAGGCAATTCGATCGCAAAATCTTCCATCCTGACGACAAGTTGCATATTCTTGCCCAGGAAATTCTCATACTTCATCCAGCTAAAACCTTTCTGTTTGAGAACAAACTTCTTGAAAGGTAGATGAAACGAGGTCGTTTTATCCCAATTTGGGTGCCAAAAATGCCGGCCTTGCATATCTGGTTTTCCAAAACGATACAACGACACCACCATGTCCCATGGGTTCCGGATAGTTGAAAAAGTGAAGTAGCTGCTCCAAACCTCTTCACCAAGGAACTCTCGCAAGTTACTTGCTGACACATGATTCCAATAAGGACTGTTTTGGTCGTTGCTTGAAACGATGTCCGAAAATTGATTCAAGCACCATCGAACAGTAGATGAACCGCATTTCGGTTTTGCGATAAAAATGAATTTGAATCTGTGAGAAATTCTCATAGCGGTCTATTCCTCTTCTCGGATAGTTCGATTTTCCGCAACGACGAAATACCGATCAATTTCGTCCAAAAAAACGAGTTCAAATGAAGCTTGATTTGAGTGCCTATCCCAGTTTTTTCGATTACTAACAAGCTTGTTATTGATCGCAATACTCTCTTTGGGATTCAGAAGTCCACTTTTTTGATGAGCCATTCTTTTGGCATCCGAATGTGGCAGGTGGAAAAATGAACGCGGCGGAAGGTCTCTATGCTCAAGTCCAGAAAGACTCAGCCGTTCGTAAAAATCGTCATCCTCCCATCCGTAAGTATCGATTCGCTCGTCGTAACCTCCAATCTTCCAAAAATCCGATGTCCCAAATATGGTCGTCCCAAACAGGTATACGTTGTTGCCTTTTTCGGTTCGCCAGTTTCCTGAAACAAAGCCTTGTCCGGGTTTCGGAATTATGTGGGATACATCTTCGAGGATTACAACATCTGCGTCCGGCTTTAGAGTAACTGGTTGATTGACCAACTTCATTCCTAAATTGATCGCCCGGGACATACTCCAATAAGGCTGGTTCTCGGCCCGAACAATGACCACCCGTTGATCTGGCCAACCAGGAATATCAAGCTCGGCGAGTGATTCTATTAACGGAACATCCGAATCCCAATCTACCAATACAATTTGACGAACCATTGGCTGGCTGAGGAAGGTTGGAATGGTATATCGAAGTGGATCTGTTCGATTCTTGACGCCACAAACGATCGATAGACCGTTCTCAGGCGATTGGAGATCCTGTGGCACTGGTTGAAGCATAATAGTCTTTCATGTCTAAAGAAATCTCTTGAAATTTGGCGATGATTGGTTTCGGCGGCTAACTAACTATTTCCACAAATGTGCGTTGAGTTGACACTCCGTTTCGATGACGATTGGACGAATCGTTTCAGCTTTTTGGAGAAACTTGATGACTGGTATAAAAGCTCATCCTGTGAAATGCTAAAAAATTGAAAGGAAGCGTTAGCGAGAAATTCCTTCTGAAGACGACGTCGTGACTCAACGACAGATTGAACGCTTCGAAGCTGACTTTGGGTCATCTCAGGATTTGCGATCCAATGGCAGCGCACAGTTTCTTTGGCCGGCACATCAATGCTGATGACTCGCAAGCGATCTTGCAAAAGCGATTCCAAAATCGGTACCCAATTGCAAAATTGTGGCAGGAACCCAAACGCCAACGTGCCGCGTTGAGTTGCCATAAATGTGACGTATCGCAACCATCGAAAAAGCTCGCATCGAAGCGAGCCCTCCCAAAAATGCAGGCTATGGGAAGGAGCTGGAAGATATCTTTCGCCCAATTCGAACAATTCAAACGAACACGGAATATCACCGGGCAAATTGATAATACGATTGCCTTGGAACAAACCTATCTCACGCAACGAATGTACGACTTGGGCGGCAGCAAATTGATCGGAACTGAGAACTGCGACTAAGTCAGTTGAAAATTCGTGTCGCCAGTCATCATTTTCAAAAAAGCGGCGCTCGAAATGACAACCACTAATAGAAGACTTGCCTTCGTCCTGTCCAACTAACCAACGGGGTGGACAATAAACGGGAAACTCGCGTCGACTAACGAGTTGGCCAAGATGGTGATCGATATGATGACCAGATTGCCACGAATCGTGATTCGTCAAATGCCGTCGCAATCGCATCATCGCGGATCGACCGCGAATCGCATAAGCATGAGTCCGATTAACATCGTAGGGAATGTAAACATCAGCGTTGACCCGAACAGGCGGATGTTCTTTTGTGGCCAAGTGTTGCCCACCCAAATAAACCATCTGCCAATCGGATGGAAGCGAATTCATGAACGTCGTCACGAGCTGCGAAAACTCATCGCTGCAAATGGCATCATCTTCGAGAATCAAACAACTTTCGATTCCTTCGGCAAGGCAATGCTCAATGATTTGGAGATGACTTTGGTAACAACCCCATGCTGCTTTTCCGACGGACCACCATGGCTCGGGATTTGAAACCTCTCCGTCGATAGCGGAGAACCTTTCGGTCGCTGGGAACGGCCAGTCTTTGGGAAGCCTTGCCTGAAATTGCTCCCAACGATCAGGATGTCGATCAAGCGAAATACAAAACGTTTTTTCTACAAAACTAGTCATGACTTTCTCTAAGCGGTACATTTTCGCGCAATCAAGAATGACGCTATTTGAATTCCTGCAAATCAGTCAGACATCCTGCAGCGAGATTATCCATCGGATAGTGAATCAAATTCCCACTGCGACCCATTGCCAACACGGAGGCTACGATCAAGAGCGTTCGGTAACAATTTTTGTCGAGATAAAACACATCACGCAGGACTTCGACTGCGGTTAAAAATTTGGTTCCGTGTCCCGCCGGATAACTCCAATGTCCTGGATGGATTGCGTTGGCAATCAAAGTGAAATCCATTCCAAACTTCTCAGCGATACAGACCAATGGCCGATCAAGTTTGAAAAAATACTTGGCATCAAAAGCTTCCTCCAACGTTTGCTTGAGCCGTTTAAGATATGCCTTTAAGTATCCGATTCCGGAGCCATCGATGAATCCACTATTGCTCCGATGCTGTTGCCCTTCTCGCAAACAATACGCGAGTGCAAGATTGAAAAAATCAGCACACATATCATCGACGACGAAACATGAAACTTCGGCCCAGCTTTCGAATCCTGTCACGCTGCAAGTCGCGTCCACAATCTCTTGGCCACTGGCGTCGATTGGCAGATACTGCTGAATCAGCTCAAGCGTTGAGTCCTGCCAGTCTTCCTGTTTGGCGTCTTCGTTTAGCTGGACGGCTTGTTGAATTTGAAGTGCGATGTACGATGCCGAAACGTTTGGCGGAGTGATACCATGAGCCGTTGTGGATTCTCTGGCTTCAATGGTCATGTCTGGTAATTGAATCATTGAACTACTTCTAAAATTTGTTTCATGAATGGAAATCCGACGAATGGAATTCCAGAAAAAGCGATGCGTCCTGCATCGCTGTTGGTAATAAATCAAACCTCAACGAAAAATCAGTGCGTTGCGTACTCGCATCGGACCGGCCCGCGAGCGGTAACGGTCTTGGTTTGACGAAGTTTCTTGAGCATCCTTTTTGCTTCGTGTACCAATACGGGAT
>CAZQQR010000222.1:8290-9541 GCA_964595515.1 uncultured Pirellulaceae bacterium | reverse complement strand
TGAGCTTCTTGATTCATATTCAGCTTCTTGGTTTCTAAAAGTATTGCTGTAAACCGCTGCATTGAACGTTATTGGAATCAAACAGTTGCTGGGCGCAATTCTTGATTCCGCTGGTGACGTCTAGCTGTTGAGAATAGAATATGACTAACTGGATTCTGTTCTCTCAACATTCAAATTTATGACCTGGTTTCGAACACCTCTGTTCATTTTTGCATTGAGCTGTTTTGCCTGCAGCAGTCAGGCGCAAACATCGACAAAAATCTCTTTCAACCGTGACATTCGACCAATTCTTTCTGACAAGTGCTTTCATTGTCATGGTCCCGACGAAAACTCTCGGGAAACGGAACTGCGTTTCGACTCAAAAGAAAGCTCGTTTGCCGACCTAGGGGGCTACCAAGCCATCGTTGCCGGAGACGTTGACGCAAGCGAATTGGTGACGCGAATATTGAGCGATGATGACGACGAAAAAATGCCGCCTGACCACATTGGCAAACCGCTCACCCAGTCAGAAATCCAGTTGCTAAAACGCTGGATCGCTGAAGGAGCCAATTGGGAAGAATTCTGGGCCTACAATCCACCAATGAAAACCCCGACACCCTCGGTTGATACGCCTGAATGGTCCAAGCACTGGATCGACCAGTTTGTTCTCGCTCGACTTGAAACCAACGGTCATCAGCCTGCCAAACCTGCCGACAAAGTCACGCTTATTCGGAGAGTGTATTTCGACCTTATCGGTTTGCCCCCAACACCAGAGCAAGTCAACGAGTTCGTCAACGACGACTCCCCAGACGCCTACCCAATACTTGTTGACCAACTGCTCGCGTCACCGCATTTCGGCGAGAAACTGGCGATCTACTGGCTTGACCTCGTTCGCTACGCAGACACGGTCGGCTATCACGGCGACCAAGACCACAACATCTCGCCGTACCGTGACTGGGTCATCAACGCGTTCAACAACAACATGCCGTTTGATCAGTTTACGCGTGAACAACTGGCTGGTGATTTACTTCCCGACGCGACGCAACAGCAACGAATTGCTTCTGGCTACAACCGGCTCTTGCAGACAACCCATGAGGGCGGTCTTCAACCCAAAGAGTATCGCGCAATCTACGCCGCCGACCGGGTCCGCAATGTTTCAATGGTTTGGATGGGTGCGACGGTGGGCTGCGCACAATGTCACGATCACAAATACGATCCGTACACCGCAAAGGATTTTTACTCGTTGTCCGCATTCTTTGCAGACGTCGATGA
>CAZQQR010000222.1:5601-8190 GCA_964595515.1 uncultured Pirellulaceae bacterium | reverse complement strand
GCGGAGTCGAAAGGCGTTTGGACGATGATCACCCGATCGCTTGCTCAGCCCCGCGAAACCAGAGTCCTACCCCGTGGAAATTGGCTGGACGAATCCGGGCCGATCGTTGAGCCTGCCGTCCCGCATTTCATGGGAAAAATCGGCAACGGAAAAGCGCGACCCAGCCGATTGGATTTAGCCAATTGGTTTACCGACAAAAACTCTGATTCGGGAAAGCTGACCGCACGCGTGATGGCGAATCGAATTTGGTATTTAATGATGGGCGTGGGCGTGTCGCGATCTCTGGATGATTTTGGCGGCCAAGGCCAACCGCCTGCCTATCCAGAATTGCTCGACAATCTGGCGATTTCGTTGCTCGATTCCAACTGGGATTTAAAACATCTGTTCCGGGAAATCGCACTTTCTCAAACTTACCAACAATCGTCACTCGAATCAGAGACGATTCGAAAACAAGATCCCTACAACGAACTTTATTCACACCAATCTCGATATCGATTGCCGGGCGAAGTCGTTCGCGACAACGCACTTTCGATTGCCGGCCTGTTGAATATCGAAAACGTCGGTGGAAAAAGCATCAAGCCGTACCAACCAGAGGGCTACTATCGTCACCTCAATTTTCCGCAACGAAAATACAAATCACACGATGACCAGAGGCAGTGGCGCCGCGGCGTATACGTTCACTGGCAACGACAGTTCTTGCATCCAACATTAAAAGCCTTGGATGCTCCGACGCGAGAAGAATGCACCGCCCAGCGGCCGCGATCCAACACGCCACAGGCCGCACTTGCTCTGCTGAATGACGCAACGTTTGTCGAAGCTGCTCGGCATTTTGCAAAACGAGTCCGGCAATTCGAGCCCGATGATTTTGCCAAACAGCTTGACCACGCGTTCCTCTTGGCGGTTTCGCGATTGCCAAACAAAGACGAAACCAGGATCTTGAAACGAATTCATGACGAGTCGTTGGATACATTTTCCAAGAATCCCGACCAGCGATTGCAGTTGGCCAACATTGGGTCCGCCAAACACGACCAATCTTTTTCGAATAAAGACGCAGCTTGGACCAGCGTCGCCCGTGTCATTTTGAACCTCGATGAAACGATCACGAGGAATTAAACGATGAACCAAGACTTAAACAATATTGTTCAAGCACACAACGACACGATCAATCGACGAACGTTCATGTCGCGTTCTGGCATCGGAATCGGTAGTGCCGCACTCAGTTCGATGTTAGCCAGTGACCTTTACGGCGGTGGTTTGAATGGGAGTGGGTCAATTGGCGGTGGTTTGACTAGCGAAAGGAATGCACTTCCGCATTTTCCAGCCAAAGTTAAACGTGTGATTTTCCTGTGCATGGCGGGCGGGCCTTCGCACCTTGAAACGTTCGACTACAAACCGGAGCTGGATCGGCTTAACGGAAAACCGATGCCGGAATCGTTTACCAACAACCAGCCAATCGCGCAGCTACAAGGAAAGGAACTTCGTGTCCAAGGCCATCTGGCAAAGTTCAAGCCACACGGAAAATCGGGGACGATGGTCAACGACTATCTTCCTTGGCAAGCCAAAATGATCGACGATTTGTGCGTTGTGAAATCGATGGTCACCGAGCAGATCAACCACGACCCGGCTCATACATTCATGAACACGGGGTCGAACATTAGCGGACGTCCCTCCATGGGTTCTTGGGTAACGTATGGACTGGGCAGCGAAACGAATGAACTGCCTGGGTTCGTCGTGATGACGAGCGTTGGCGGTCGCAACCCACAACCAATCGCTTCGCGTCAGTGGTCAGCGGGATTTTTGCCCAGTCAATTCCAAGGCGTTGATTTTGCGTCAACCGGCGATCCCGTGCACTTTGTCAGCACACCCAAAGGCTTCAACAAGTCACAGCAAAAAGATTTGATCAATGCGATTTGCGAACTTAATGAAATGCGAAACGCCAAGACGCAGAATCCTGAAATCGCGACAAGAATCGCGGCTTATGAAATGGCGTTTCGGATGCAAACGGCCGTGCCGGAATTGACAGACTTCAGTGACGAGCCTCAACACATTCTTGACATGTACGGAGCCAAGCCCGGCGATGGCAGCTACGCCTCCAATTGCTTGATGGCCAGGCGGTTGGCCGAACGCGGTGTACGTTTCATTCAGCTTTATCATCGTGGCTGGGACCATCACGGGGACCTCGATAAATACATGAAAGTTTGTTGCAAGCTGACCGACCAGCCGACCTGGGCTCTGCTTCAGGACCTCAAGCAACGTGGCATGCTGGATGAGACATTGATCATTTGGGGCGGCGAGTTTGGTCGAACGCCAATGTTCCAAGGCAAAGGTGGCGTAGGGCGAGATCATCACATCAAAGGTTTTTCAATGTGGATGGCCGGCGGTGGAATCAAGCCGGGAACCAGCTACGGAGCGACGGACGAACTAGGCTACAACGCGATCGAAAACATCGTCCACGTTCGTGACTTGCACGCCACGATGCTTCACCTCCTAGGAATCGACCATTCAAAATTCACCGTCAAGTTCCAGGGACTCGACATGAAACTGACTGGCGTCGAACCAGCCCATGTCGTGAAAGACATTTTGTCTTGA
>CAZQQR010000222.1:2291-5501 GCA_964595515.1 uncultured Pirellulaceae bacterium | reverse complement strand
GTTGACCCAAAATAATGGAACTCTAATCAAGAGTACCTTGTCTATTGCATAAGTTCGAAATGACTTGACGGCCAATCTCGAACAACCTTTGCATCTCTGAGCGCGACATCGGGATAGATGTGACAGAAAACAAACTTAGTTTGGGTAAACACGGCGAGCCTGACCGCGGTTTTGCGAAACACGATCCCAGAAAACCTAGCCTGACTAAACGCGGCTCGGGAATTCGAACCAGACAAAAATCCCGATTCGCTCATTCGCTTTCGTATCAATCGCTTGAACCTCGCCAACTGTTGGCGTCTGTTGTAGCGAATTACGCGAATGATTTTCCGGCTATCGGCCAGACGGAAAAACCCGGCTGGTCTTATCAATGGAACGCTCCATCGGGCGATGATTTCTCCACCGGAGCGATTGACGATGTGGGAACGAATTATGCTTCGTTGCTCAACTCTGACACTGCGTCCGGCTGGACGGTCGATGGCGACTTGGTACCGGGCAGCCGATTCGGAGCGGCGTATTTGAGGTTGAGTGCCTTTGGTGGCCACCCCGGCGGCACGTTTTCTGGAACAACTGACGTAGTTAATCGGTACGCGATTGCCACTTTTTCAGTTCACGAAAGCGGGTTTTACAATATCACTGACAGCTTTATCGGTTTGGCACCATCTCAAACAGCCAGTAGCGACGGCGTCGAGTACAAAGTGTTCGTGGATCGCGGCCAAGACCTTGTTTCGGGGATTGTCCAACCGCAAACGCGAGCCTATTTCGATACAGCACTTGGATTCTTGAGAGCGGGTGACTCTGTTCACGTTGCTTTTGGGGCCAACCAAAACTACGTCTACGATTATTTTACAACTGATTTTTCGATTGTTCGCGACGAGTCTCGGGAAGATGTCGTCGGGAATTTTCGTCAAGATTTTACGCCACCAGACTCGATAGCTTCACAAAATCAGTGGAAATACCTTTGGAATGCTCCGCAGCAGTGGATAGCTGGGGAACGGTTTGGATTGCAGCAAACTTCTCCCATCGGAGCTCCATCTGGCTACCAACCACTTATACAAAACGGATTCAATTGGACTCCGGATGGCGATCTAAACGGGCTCAACAGCGCCCCCGATTATTTTCTTCGATTGAGTCCGTTCGGTGGCCATACTGGCAACGGCTACCCATCGACTTCTGCCCTGGAGGACCGTTTTGCGATCGCGGCCTTTGAAATTGAACACAGCGGTCAGTACGCAATTATAGAAAGTTACCTGTCGGTCGCCGGCGGTTCATCCGACGGTGTGGAAATTTACATCCACGTTGACGACCAAGACCGCTTAAACAACAAACAAATTGTGTTGGGTGGGCAAACGCGAACCTTTGACCAAAGTCTTGGCTATCTAAAACAGGGATCCAAAGTCTACGTTGGTTACGGTGCCAACAGCAGTCACGCTTTTGATGCGTTTTCGACGGATTTTTCCATCGTCAGAAATTTACCCCGCGCAAAACCAAACCTGACGCTGCTCAAACATGACGGAGTTGTCGTCGATCTTGCTGACGATCGTTTTGGAGACACAAAAGCCTTGCCAGATGACGATGTCGATGATTGGCGGGGAATTCAAGACGCTATCGAATATGCTCAAACAATTGGTGCCAACGAAATAGTTTTTAAGCCAGGCGTTTACAACCTGGGGAGTGACGAAGGCGAAACAGGCAATGCATTTTTCAGATTGGTCAACACGCATGACCTTTTGTTCAATGGAAAAGGCGCGGAGATTATCATCGGTGATCATACACGTCCGCTTGTTGTAACCCGCAATTCCTCCAACATCATTTTCAAAGATCTAACGATTGACTATGCCATCGCGGTTGAGCCGACAGTCGCTTCAAACGGTGCCGAATCCAACCCGCTGTACAAACCGATCACATTCACACAAGGCCGGATCACAAACATAGATCCACAAACCAAGTCGTTTACGATCAAGGTAAATTTGGATGCTTTTATAGAACCGGATAACAGTTTCGTAGCGGGCAATTCATTAGGCTGGGGATACGCGATCGACGAACTTGTGGATGGTCGCCTAAAACATGGCTCAGAATGGCACTACCCGACGATTGGTTTGGATCTAGGCAATGCGTCTGACGAATTTGTTGTTTCAAGCAGTACCATTCTAGGTCTCGAAGTTGGCGATCGGTATGTACTCGAACGTCGCAACAATCGGTCCTTATTCGGATTCTATCTTGGCTCAGAAAACATCAGCGTCATCAACGTCACGGCCTATTCTGCTCCTTCCGTTTTTGTAGCAGCCCAAAGCAGTGAGTCGATCAACGTTATCGACTCCAATGTCATGATTCGTCCGGACGACTGGGCGAATTCGCCTGACACTCGGCGATGGAAAAGCATCAATGGTGACGGCGTGCATATTCAATCGAACCGAGTTGGGGCCTGGGTCGAGAATTCGACTTTTGAGGGACTTGGCGATGATGTGATGAATTTTTACACCCGTCCCATGACGATCCTTGAACAAATCGAGGACAACCAAATCGTTCTGGCGACCGTTATTTACGATCGACTGGTCGGCTACTTTGACAACTCCATCGCACCCGGTGATGTGCTTAGCTTTTTTGACCCCATCAAAGGCGAATTAATTCGCGACGCAAAAGCAACGAATGTTGAATTCCGGATCCGAACCGACAGTCAGTCGAACCAAACACTCGTTGCGATGACAGTTACTTTGGATCAAGCGATTGACGGCCTGACAATTGGAAACGGAAACGATGAAGCGGGCTATCGGAATGAAACAACCGTCTACAATCGCAGCTTGTCTAATGGAGCGATGGTTCAAGGGTCAAAGTTACTGAACTCGCGCCGGTATGGCAATTTTTTGATGTCGGACAACACTCAACTAATTGACAACGTTTACGAAGGCCTTAGTGACGAGGCCATCGCCGCACACAATGAACCTGGTTGGCCACTAGGGTTGTTCGCAAACGACATCCTGGTCCAAGGCAACAAATTCGTTAACAACGGCTTTAGTCGTCGTTACCTTACGGAAGAACTGCACGCGGGGATCGTTTCTTTCACTGCTGCTCGTTATGAATACGATCCGAATTCCGTTGAGACGGATCGCCTGGTGGACGCCAACAACGGTGCCTACTCCAATATTCAGATTCGCGACAACGTTTTTTACAACTGGTCGAAATCCGCAATCTCAGTTCGCAATAGTATCCGCG
>CAZQQR010000222.1:0-2191 GCA_964595515.1 uncultured Pirellulaceae bacterium | reverse complement strand
TTTCGCCGCACGTATCCCATGCCGATCCAACATTGATCGGCGACGGAATAGGCAACCGAAGTGACGCGGCCGACGACTTTGTCTTCGACTTTGAATTCGTCACCGACAGTCACGTCATTGCCAGCAAATTTCAATCCGACCATTAATTGATTGACTTGCCCCAAAGCGTCAATTCGGGCGACTGTCTCTTGCCCAAGATAACAACCCTTTTCAAACGAAATCGCTTTGTCGTCACGCTGAAGTTCTTGCGGCAAATTCGATTCGTCCAGATCCACCCCAAACCAAGGGGTCCGATTGCTTACCCGAACTGATTGAAGTGATTCATCGGAGCACGCTGCGATTTCTTCACGCTCCAGCAATGTCGTCAATCCGGCTAGTTGATCATTTTTCACAACCAGTAAAAATCCATCGCCAGCAATTTCAACCGCCGCGATCGTTCCGGCAACATTTCCCGCCTCGAACGTTTCAAAACGATTGGAGTCAGGACTTACAGACAGCGCGGATTCCAATTTTGTCTTTGCCAAGGCCCCACATACAAACACGGACTTAAACTCCGATGAGTCGTCGAAAAAATTGACGTCCTCGCGAATCACATATTTATCCAAATGCCCAATCAACGTTTCGGCTTGTTGTCCGTGGCTGGTCAAAAGCAAATCATCGGTTCCGTTTAACACGTGGACGAACCCAAGAATTTTACCTTTGGTATTAAGCACAAATGCTTCGGTGACTTGACCGGATTCCAGAGCATTAATCTCGGCGGTGCAGAAACTGTGTAGTTGTTTTTTTCGATCTTCACCCGTCATTCGGACATAGCTTCGATCGGCAAGCACCACGTATCCCGCTGACTGAGTCAACGATTCGTATTCATCGTTTAGTTGCTGATTCATGATTCCGCACCTACTCGAATTTGACATTTATGTGCATCTCTAATCAACAATCCGCTCGAATGGGATTCAGAGATTTTAAGCACTTGGTCAACGTTATCGACAAACCCGATTCCTAATTCCTCGATCGAGTTTCGAGTGAGATTCGATTTCAAAAAGACAGGCCGGCCACTTAAGATATCAACAAAGTGCCTGATCTTTTTGTCCAGCTTTGGGTTGTTGTCGCCATCGAACTGTGTCAGGCACGCTTTTCGAATCTCTTTTTCCGGTTTCGATTCAAGCTCTGACCAGACAACGATCGGTCCGCCCGTTGAAACGCGACTAGCCGCAATCACCGCATTGAGAATGTCTTGCCAAGATTGCTCAGGGCCATTGGATTCGACGGTGGCGACCACCATTTCGACCTCCTGCTCCCAATCGAATCTCCAAACTTCATTCGTTGCTGCGCGTGCTTGATCAGTGGCATCTTTACGCGCTCCAGCAAAAACATTCCGAATCGATTCTCCCGGACCGCAGACGACCTGCAAGCAAAAAAACGAACCCAGCGTATCATTGGCAAGTTCAATTTCCTGCCAACGATCAAGAAACGACAGGCTCCCGTTTCGTAAACGAGCGATCCCAGACTCGCTACTAAAATCAGGATAGATACAGTCTTTTTGGTCGCTCGCGTCACCTGCAACCGGAAATCCAACTGGAATCACGATATCCGCGTCAACCAATAATCGGTTAATCGTTACCGGCTCGCCATCGCTGTTGGCAACCAAATACGACAATCCAGTTTCGTTCGTCACGTCATGGACTTGGCAGTTGATTTTGTGAAAGCCAAACGAAAGTTCAAATACGGCCGGTGGTTTTTCTTCACTTGGGTCCTGCTGATAAGACTCCGGCGAGATCGAAAACTTGTCTGCCATCTTGGGCGTGATCACGAGAGTAATGTCAGATGGCTCAACGTTGACGTTTTCCAATTGGGCCAAGAGTGCTTCAAAAATCTGTTTCGGCTTTGGCAAATTGTCCTGCAAGGCGACTGCAACCGTGTCACCCGGAAACACGGATTGGTTGAGTGGCGGATAAAACAAAGGGTCGGCCAGGCTTTCCTGCATCGCTTGAGAAAGATCGATATCAGGTGTGGACTCAAGTTCCAGTTGAGGTTTGGCAAACTTGTCAGGCAAATTGGCGAAGAGTTGTGAAATCATTTCCGTGTCGTGCGGGCAAAAACATTTAGCGTATAGAGCCCGGTATTTTACCAATTCAACCGATTTCCGAATGGGGCTTAATGTTCTAACGGGCGTTTTTGAACGGTTTTTATT
>CAZQQR010000221.1:2486-9548 GCA_964595515.1 uncultured Pirellulaceae bacterium | reverse complement strand
ATAACGCTTTTCCATTCGACCCCGGGAACCTGATATTCAGCCACCACGCGAAGGTCAATTTTCTTCAACAACCCCGCCGCATTCGCTTCATTTTTTTCTTCCACCCACTTCGGTCCTTTGACGGCGAGCAACCGTCCAATCGCACTCCAACGACCTTCGAACCAAAGCCCCATTTTCCGTAGCGGCCCAACCGCCCGAGCCGTCGTGTAGTCGTACCGAAAATCCTTCAGCAAATCCTCCGCTCGGCATTGATAAATCTCAAGCTCCAACCCGACTTCATCCATGATCTCGCCAAGCGCGTTGGCTTTTTTACCCACGGAATCACAAAGTGTCACGTTTAGATCAGGTCGAAGAATCGCCAACACCATTCCCGGAACCCCACCGCCGCTGCCAACATCGAGCACATCTTTGCCCTCTGGGATGAGTTTGGAAATCTCTAGCGTGTCAACCAAATCTCGTGTCACGAATTTTTCGTAACTGGTGTGACGAGTCAAATTCATCTCTTTGTTGATTCGCCAAAGCGCCTGACAATAGTGCTTTAGTTGAGGATAAGACTCGTCGGGAATGCTAAGCCCATGGTCTTCAATTGTTTGTTTGAGGCTGGCCGCCATAGGTTTTGATTTCCGGAAAGTTGAAAGCGAATAAGTTAACAGATTTTAAATTGCACGCCAGATTCAATAACGCCGCGTGTTGCCAAGGCCCCATCGTAAACAAGACGGAAGCAAACTTAAGCCATTATCCTTGGCCCTCGTCCTGCACTTCGTTACCGCAGGACCAACAAATCGCGAATCCTTCGTCGACTTCTTCGCCACAGGAACATATCCAGGCGGGAATCATGACTTCCGAAGCAGCCGGGACTTCCTTAACGACACGAATCGCAAGCTCTTTGTTTTTCCGATGCACATAAAGACGCGTCAACTCAAAACCTTCAATCTTGGAATCACCATCAACAACCGATGGAATTCCGTTGGCCTCCAGTAGAATCCGACACGAGTGTGCAGCAAGCGGGTGCTCGAACTGCTCAAGCAGAACCAAATCGTCTTCTTTAGATCTCGGCAAAGGACTCTCGGTCAGAAACTTAAAACAAGCAAGTCAGTGCCATTTCGAACTGAGCGATTCCCTCGGGGATCGGCAGCGGTTTCAATCGAATGTCAGCACTTAAAGAAAGCCGTGTGGCGTGGAAGAAAATCGGAGCCGCAAAACAGACGGAATCGATTCGATCCAGCACACCCGCGTGGCCTTGAACAAGCGTCCCGTAATCCTTGACACCTCGGTCACGCTTGATGGCCGACATCGTCATACTTCCCGAAGAAGCCATCACACTAATCAGCAAGGCCATGAATCCGGCGCCGTACCAAGTAAATGGCGTAACTGGCAGTAGCGACTGAACCAACATTCCCATCATCGAACTACAGCAAGCCGCACCGATCAGTCCTTCCCAAGTCTTGGTCGCGTTGATCGTCGGAGCTATCACGTGTCGACCGAACATTCTGTCCCAAAGAAAATGGAACATGTCGCTAACCTGAACCATCACAATAAAAAAGAACAACAGTCCGGCGGTCGATTGATCCCAAGCCTGATACTGTCCCTCTGTTTTGTTCCACTTTGCCAAATCAAGATTCAACAAAGCCGCCGCGTGACTCAAAGAATAAACACAAATCAACAATCCAAAGTGGATTTTGGCAGTCCGCTCAAGAAAGCGCTTGTGATCACTCGTGAACGCAATTCGGGCTGGAATAAACAAACAACCATAAACCGGAATGACAATCGTATAGAGATCGTACAAATCAAAACCGACCAGAAAATATTGGAGCGGTGTGAATCCGACGAAAACCCAAAACAAAGTACGATGATCGCCGCGCCGTGTTGGCGTCATCGTGATGAACTCTCGCAATGCCCAGAACGACACCAGTCCAAACAAGATCACGGTGACGACTTTGTGGGTCGAAAGTGCGACCACCAAAATCACACAAATCGTCAACCAAGTCGTGACGCGTTTATTGAACGTCCGAATGATCGCGGGGTCGACATTAGATTCCGGCTGACGTTTGAGAAGTTGTCCGATCAGCAATAACACCGCCAAAGACGCCAGCACAATCAAGACCAGCGCAATCGTCCAGCGGTCCAACATCGTTGGAGAAGCTTTAGCGATAATGGTCTGAAACTGAAACAAGTTAATCAAGCGGCTAAACGGTTAGGAAACAATGAGAGGCCAGGGCGTTCTCGGTATGAAACACGGGTGGGCCACAGAGTTTTCGGTCCGAAAATCGTTTCCATAAACGCTTGTGGCACAACTGGATATCGTCGTTTGCCGCTCTCAAATGGGCAACGGCTTATCGGTTCTCAGAAGCAAGAATTCACTGAATACTAGCACTGAGAATTCAGATTTCTTTGAGTTTGAGGATTGACGATCGAGCACGCTTAAGAAAATCCGACTTTGTCTCGCCCGACTCCAACCAAATCGGCGATCCAATTGAAATACAACTCAGCAATGGAACCGGCAGAAATTCGCCCTTGGGCATCACCCGGTTGAGGTTGTCGATGTATACCGGCATCAATTCGAGATCCGGTCGCTTCTTCGCCAGATGAAACAGACCGCTTTTGAATTCGCGCATTTCACCGGTAACATTTCGTCCACCTTCTGGAAATACGATCAGCGAATTCGAGTTTCCGATTTCACGAATCATCATATCAATCGGACTGTTATGGACCTTGATCTTTTTTCGGTCAATCAGCAGAACGTTAAACACGGAAGCCATATAACGCCGAACGGGACCGCCTTGCCAATAGTCAACGGCAGCAACGGGTCGGGTTAGATTGCGAATGTGCTTGGGCAATGAAGCCCACAACACAAGCGCGTCGAGATGACTGGTATGGTTGGCAAAGTACACCCGCTGGCAGGTGTCTGGCTCACAGTCGACCCAGCGCACCGTCGCACCACTCAGGATCTTTGCGATCGCGGCAAGAACTGGCACCGTGATCTGCTTCATTAATCTTCAACCGTAGAGACAAGTTATCGCCCCATTGTTCTCAAGTTTGATTTGATTTCAAGGTCGTGAATACGAAAGTCAAGAGAATCTATAAACACCGTCGGACCCGTCACAGTTTTAGCGTGAACCTTGGTCCGATAGTTTGAAACGATTCATTCGGTTCTAATAAATTCTTCTACCCCTCATTTTTATCGGAGTATCCACCAACGTGTCACGTGTATTCGATCGGACGACTCGTTGGATCGTCGATTTTCCCTGGCTGACCTATCTCTTAATCGCTTTGATCAGCGCCATCGCAATCGTTGGCTACGTCAACCCGGAGCTTGTCACATCGCGCTTTCGGTCGGCGCAAAACGAGAACTCTACAAATAGCAATTCAGAATCTACCGCGGCTCCGCCGGTGGAAGGTTTTTCGTTTGGGGCTGATTCTGTCCTGGTGATCCAGTCCGATCAGTTTTTCAGCTCCGAGGGCGCGCTTGCGATGCGCGAGATCGTCAACGAGTTTGAATCGCAGCTTCACGTTCGGTCTGTGACGTGGATGGATGACATCCCGATGCTAAACATTTTTAGTTTGCCGCAACCAGTCCTGCCGCATAGTTCCGCCAGTGAGATTCGATTTGCGGCGGCCAAAGAAAAAGCCATTGCCCATCCGTTCATTCGAGGCCAATTGCTTTCCGAAGACGCAACCACGGCCCTTCTACTAATCAATTTCGATCGCGTTTTGGTGAACGACGATTCTCAATTGATCGAAGGCGTGCTTGAGATCGCAGAATCGGTCTCGGCCAAGCATCCGGAATTTGAAGCTGAGTTTTCTGTCACCGGCCAGATGCCCGTGTGGATTACTGCCAAACGCAGCCACGATGCGAACACGTTTTATTTTCAATTGATTGGCTACAGCATGATCGCCATTATGAGCATCATCCTGTTTCGTGGTTTTGCTGCTGTGCTCGTCGTCGCGCTCGCACCATCGGTGGGCGTGTTCTGGACGCTGGGAATCATTCGATTTTTCGACTATCAAAACAATCCATTTAACGACGTTGTTTTGCCAGTACTAGTAAGCCTGATCGCTTTGACGGATGGCGTGCATTTAATCGTCGAGATTCGCAAGCTTCGTTCTGGCGGACTACCTCCCAAAGAATCCGCTGCGGCAGGAATCCGAAAGGTCGGTTTAGCCTGTGCTTTGACGTCACTCACAACCGCGATTGGGTTTGGCTCATTGGCGTTGGCAAACCATCAGTTCGTTCAAGAGTTCGGGATCTGCTGCGTCGTTGGCGTCATTTTGAGCTTCATCGCTGTCGTCACGACGATCCCACTGGCGTGCTCGTCATGGGTCGGAAAATTTGTTCAAGTTGGCCAGGAAAAAAGCTTGGTCGATAAGAACCTTGGCCGAATCGGCGGCGTGATCGACTACGTCATTCCTCGAAAAAAATGGATCGCGTTTGTTGGCGTCGCCGCGACGATCTTTTTCATCGCTGTCTCGCTCACACTCCGGCCAGACGAACGCCAGTCGAGCATCATTCCTGCTTCGAGCAAGGCTGCGATTGGGTTGCGAAAAATCGACGAAGCCATGAACGGTGTGGAGACGGCAGCCGTCGATGTAACTTGGGATCAAACCATTGAATCGGACTCAGGAGAAGTGCTCTCCGTTGTCAAGAAAGTCGAATCACTGCTTAGCTCGGAACCGCTGATCGGTCATCCATTGTCAATCGTGAGTTTGGTTGAATCGCTTCCAGGTGATGCAAAAACAGAAGACCGCATGTCAATGCTTGAGCTATTACCCCCATCGCTCAAACGCGCTTTTTACATTCCCGAGCGCCGAAACGCCACCGTCGCATTCAGGGTTCGCGACCTTGGAATCGCAGCCTACGATCAAGTGTTTGTTAGAATTCAATCCGGCCTGAAAGATCTTCAAGCATCCCATTCGAGATTCAAGTTTGACCTCGAGGGCGAAGCCGTTTGGCGATGGGAAAACCTGTTTCAAATCGTGGTTGATCTTGCCACCAGTCTGGGGACCGCCGTTCTTATCATTTTCGTGGTTCTGGCAGTGGTTTATCGTTCTTTGCGTATTGGGTTAATCTCGCTCGTTCCCAACCTTTTCCCGTTGGCGGTTTCAGGCGTCTATCTCGTAATTACTGGGCAAGCTCTTGAGGTCGTCACCGTCTGCGCGTTTACCGTTTGCTTGGGAATTGCCGTCGACGATACCATTCATTTCTTGACTCGTTACAAAGAAGAGCTGGAGTTGACGGGTTGTGAAACAGAAGCGATTCGCAAAGCGTTCACTGGCGTTGGAACAGCGCTGATTATGACGACGATCGTTTTGGTCTCTGGTTTCGGCACTGTCCTGTTCAGTGATTCGCGAGACCATTTCATTTTTGCGTCGATGGGAATGATCACTTTATCTGCCGCCCTGTTTGCCGACCTTGTTTTCCTTCCTGCTATGCTGGCTCAATATTCCGGCTCGAGTTCATCAACAGGAGCTGACAATGTCGCTTGAAATAAAACGACTGGAGCTGACGAAAAACAAAACACTGACGGAACAAGTTGCGATCGATGAAGCTCTATTGGAGCTTGCCGAATCGACCGATGAATTTCCAGAGCTGATACGGATCTGGGAACCCTCATCCCCGTTGGTTGTAATCGGCCGGAGCTCGCCAATCGAAATAGAAGTCAATCTCGAGTATTGTTCTCAGCATCAAATCCCAGTTCTTCGTCGTTGCAGTGGCGGGCAGTCGATTGTCACTGGCCCAGACTGCTTAATGTATGCCGTTTTGCTTGATTACCGAAAGCGTCCGCAGCTGCGAATGCTAGAGCGTGCACACGAGTTTGTGATGACTCAAATGCAGGCGGCAATCGAGAGCATTGGGGTTGAGACAACAATGCAGGGGACGTCTGACTTAACCTTCAATGGCAAAAAGTTCTCGGGCAACGCACTGCGCTGCAAAAAGAACTGGCTCGTTTATCACGGCACGATGCTCTGTGGTTTCGATTTAGAAACGATTTTTAGCTGTTTAAGAGATCCAATCCGACAGCCCGATTACCGAGCGGGTCGCTCTCACCAAGAATTCCTTACCAACCTCCCCACTACCGCCGAGGCACTGGGACCCGCGATTGTTCAACAATGGCAAGCCAACCAACCAGTGACAATTCCGCTAGACTTGGCCCAAGAACTTGTGACGAACAAATACGAAACCCGTGAATGGACTTACAAAGTCTGATCGCGCAGCAACACGATCAATTGATCGTGGTTGTTGTGATTTCGAAAATCTTGACTAGCTCCACTACTGAAACGTTGATGTCCATGAACGGAATGGGACTTAGGGGCAATCGAGCAGCGCTCGCATTTTTCATGGTGCTTTTCAAGTATTCAAACGCATTCACTTTCAAGCGAGATTGGAGACTTGGCTAAGTTTTCGGCACCATCTTCAACCGAGAGAATTCTGGATTTGATCACCGACATTTGCTTGTCCAGGTTCTGTTGTAAGTGGGCAAAACTGGGGCTGCCCTGTTTCAGGTTACGCAACCGAACCTTAAGTTCAAATCCTTCATGAGTTTGATTGACCAATAAATATTGGACTTCAAAACCTCGAACTCGAATCACACCCAACATTCGCTCAAGGGCTCCGTTTTGGTTGTCCAGTTCTAACTCAAGGTCGGCAAATTGGTTACTCACGGCATGTTCCTGCTTAAAAATTGACACAAAAAAAGCCGCACCCAAAGGTACGGCTTTATAAATTCAGTTTGTTTGAATCTTCTACATCCGCACCATCGGTGAGCCAATAATTAGCACAATAATAATGACGAACAAATTCAATTGATTGGAAACAGCAACAACTACATCATCAACGCAACGATTCAGCTCGGCTGAATCAGCATTCAAGGTCTTCACGAATTGTTGGCAGGTTCCAAACATCTCGGAAATATAATCCAGCTCAAACCGGTCGTCAACGGAAAAACCAACGGGGCTTACTAGAGCCAAACTCTAGCTCTCAAATCGTCTTTAATGACCAACGGGCGAGGACGCAAAGTAAGAAATCACCTGTTCTTTGTTTAGATAACCGCGTGCCCAAAAATA
>CAZQQR010000221.1:0-2386 GCA_964595515.1 uncultured Pirellulaceae bacterium | reverse complement strand
CCATCACGAGACATAGTTAGCATATCGCCAATAGCCTCAATTTGTTTCAACACAGCTTAAACTAATCCCCATTTCTTCCGCAATAACCACTCCGTCGCCAAGAGGCCGACAAAGGCGAGAAGAAACCCAAGCGCATCCGGAAAGCTGCTTCCCAATTGCCATTTCATCGGGATCTCAATCTTTGTCATCGGCGGATTGTTAATGTACTCGTCCAAAATTCCGGCAAGCTCATTGGTGGCGATTGTTTTGCCACCGTACTCGGTCGTTTGACTCGCCAGTCGCTTCATCTGTTCCGGGTTGGCTGCCGGATTCGATTTTTCTTTATCACGATCCATCACGACAAACTCACGTTCTGATGTCCCAATCAAGCGTCCCTCTTGATTCGCCGTCACTTCGATCCGATACAAACCAGAAAGCGTCATCAAATCTGGGTCAACGAGACATCCATAACGATCGCCCGATGAATTGATCGCGATCAACTGCTTTTCTCCCGTCGGCTGAACCAAATAAGACTCGAAATCGACGTTTTGAGTTGTTTCACCCGCGATGTTTCGAACCGTCACGTCGAATTTCAAATTCGCCTTGGGCGAGAACCGACGTTTAGGAAGCTGAATCGCAACCGACTCATCACTTTTGCCATCCCAAAATGCCAGAAAAAGAACGACCTGTCGCCAGAACCGATCATGCTCTTTAACGAACCCTTCTCGTCGCCATTGCCAACTAAGGTCACCCGCAAATGCCAAGACCCGACCTCCGACATTATTCACCGCCAAGATTGGACGCCGGACATCGTCGTCGCTTTCAAGAAGTATTTCCGCAGTTTGCTTAGCGACAATTCGGTTCGCACCGGCCATCGCGGGCAGCATCGCCCACACTGCCCGATTGTTTCCGTCTTCGCCAATTCCTGTCACGTAATGATCCCGCGTGGGACGAACTTTGAAAGGCGTATTGATGTGCAGGTTCTTCCGCACATCCTTTCCATAGTCTTGTCGCTCGGTGGCTCGCATCGTAATCGGCAAAACATCGGCCAACGGTGTTTGGTGATAAAGCCCCGCCCCAAAACTGTGCGTCCCGCCAATCATCAATAGACCTTTGCCGTCAGCAACCGCCTTCGCCAGCGATCGCAATGGTCCTGTTTTGGTTTTCAAATCATACAGTGCTTCCGCGTCTACGTTAGAGAGAATAAACACATCGTATTTTTCCGGGTCTGCGAACTCCGATTCGAATGATTTAAGTGGCCAGTTTCTACGAGAACCAGGGTTGGTATAAATCGGCGCAAAATCGAGATCAATAAAGTCGATCACTGAGAGCGAGTCTCGCAAGTATTTTTGCTCCCACCCCAACGCTCCATTCATTAACAACACGCGCATTCCTTTGTCGCGAACGGTTAAGAACCCTTCCAACTCATTGTTTCGGATTGCGACCTCACCTGGCATCGGCTGAGCACGGACTTTGATTCGAAACTCGCCAGGATCGATTGGCCGGAATTTCAATTCGACGTTCGTTTCTTCGTAGCTGTTAGACGGCCGATAAATTTCTGTCGCCACGACGCTTTCTTTTCCGCCCGAATCTGTAACGACCAATTCAACACTTACGTCCTGATTGGCGTAGCCGCGTGTGACCATGGTCGCTTTGGCCACAAGGTCATTTTTCTTGTTGACGACTTGTTGTTCGGCAAAACTGGTGATCGCAACATCAGCAAGCTGCCCCGTGTCACCAGGATCACCCAACTGAACGGCGATCAGCGGAGTTTCCATGTCACTCAGCGCTTCCACAGCTTGAGTCAATTCAATCTCAGGGTCGCTGGCGTTCTGAACGCCGTCAGTAGCGATAATCATCGAAAGTAGTCTTTGATCACGAAGATCGAGACTTAGATTATAAATCGCTGATCCAATGTCCGTTTCAACGCCTGTTGGTTGAGGTGGAAGCATGACTTGGCCGTCTTCGATTGGAATCGGCTCCGTTCGATTGTCGAACGAGAAGAATCGCACGTCGATTTTGTTTTCGGCAAGCTGTTGAATTCGATCTTGGTTTTCACGAACCATGTCAACGGTTGCTTTCCAACGTGATTCGTTGTCGGAAACGTGTGGAAGCTCCATACTCCGAGTGGAATCAACAAGAAACAGAACCACGGCCGACTGACTTTTCTCAATTTTCTGAATACAGCCGGGACGAAGCGTCGCCACAAACGCCAATGCGATTACCCCAAATCGCAGCAACGATAACGTCCAGCGACGTTTGGCCGAAAGGTTGGCGAATGAAGGCCCGACGAAGAGCATTAGTAGCGCAGCAGCGAAAACAATCGTTAGAACGATTGGGCCAAGGATCGGTGAGAAGGAGAGGTTTTCCAAGTTTTTTCAGATTTCAGATTTCAGATTTCAGATTT
>CAZQQR010000220.1:3383-9556 GCA_964595515.1 uncultured Pirellulaceae bacterium | reverse complement strand
TATGCAATCAAGGGATATTTGCAGGCTGTGGATGGTTATCTGAAGGGGCGTGACCGTCCGATGGTTGGAGTTTATGCTCGACTGATTAGTATCTTTGCGATGCTTGGGTTTGTTGTTGCGGTGTATTCTGGCTGGATTGGTGGATTCGAACAAAAGCTGTTTTGTATTCCTGTTGCGGCATTGATTGGGCAAACAATCAGCATGGTCATTATTTCGACCGCAGTGATTTTGGATACGTTGGATCAGCAATCGTTGGAGGCCGACAATGTCCTCAGCTAATTTGCTTTCTGCCGACAATGAGTTCCCGACTCTCAATAAAAACCTCGGTCGGATCATGCACGTTCCGTTGATGTCGATTGTGGGCGTGTGTGCGATCTTTTTCGTCGCGCTTTATAACCATATTGATCTGGAAGTTGACAATCAGAAACTCGGTCTTGATCTAAAGGTTTTGATCAAATTGGGGCTGCTTGGAATCGGTGGGCTGTACGGATTTGTTGGTTTCGTGCTTGATCCGAGAGTCCGCCAGTTGTTGCTGTCTTGGCCTTTGTTCTGGATGGTAATTGTTTGCGGGTTTTTCTTTTTAGCGGTGCCGGGTTCGGTTTTGCAAACGGAATCATTGGCTTCTACCATTTCGATCGTTTGCGTATTGATGATGATGACGACCGCGATGGTTCAGTTGGGAACACAGACGATTCTACGATCGTTGTTTTGGGCAATGTCAGTGTTCGTCAGTTTCTCTTGGGTAGTGTTTTTCGTTTGGCCAGAGCTGGGAGTATTCGACGAGCCGCTTCCAGATGCAGAAGTCCAATCGAGAATGAGCGGATTATCTCATCCCAATACATTGGGGCAATTCTGTGGACTAACGATCATTCTTGGGTTGATACTTTACCGAGACTTTGACGTTAAATCTTGGATTCGCTTTGGCGTGGTCGCATTGGCGTTTGGGGCGCTCCTGGCTTGTCTTTCTCGAACATCATTGGTTGCGACCGTTTTCGCGATTGCTATCCTTTATCGGAAGCAACTCCTTCAGCCAAAATACACCGCCTATTATCTTGGTCTCGTCGTGCTCGGCATGCTTGGGCTGATGGTCTTGAGTGTGACTTCTGATTTGGGAGCGTTGATCGAAAGCAAGCTCTCGTTTCTCTCAAAATCGGGTGATACCTCAGAACTGACAACGGCGACTGGGCGTTCCGATATCTGGGCTTACGCAATTAAGTTAATCGGCGAACGACCATTAACTGGTTACGGAGCTGGGACATCGAAGCAATATTTGATCGACTATTCCTTGTACACCCACAACATGATTTTAAATGTTGCGTTTTCCGCAGGGGTATTGGCCGCAGGTGCGACAATCGCAATGTGCATCGGAGGGATACGTTCGATGTTGTCGCGTCCGCATTCGGTCGCCGATCCTTTGGTCGCTTTCATTTTGATGAATGGATTGGCTGAAAACGTGATTTTCTCGATCCTCTGCGGTTTCCCAACCATGATTTGGATTTTGGCGATCGGGGTTAGAAGGTCCGAAGAGATTCGATCCGCTGACTATGACAACGAACTTTCGGTGCGACTTAAAAACGGTTCTTTTAGTGGAGCCGTTCGATGAAAATAGAAGAAGTCTCTGAAAAGGATGCACTCGTTGCAGGCGACGATACGCGTGATGAAGTCTTGGATGTGCACGCAGTCATTCTCAATAACTACATTCGCCAACATCACGTTGATAGTTACCTGGAGCTGGCTAAGCGTGTTCGACGGCTGACGATTTTGCTTTCGGTTGAGATGGAACCAGATCGAGACTGGGACGCTCAGTGGAGTGGTCTTGATGTTCGTGTTCAGAAGAACTGGATGTTCACAACTCAGTGGAAGCATTCGGCCGGATTTAAAGAATCGAACTTTATTCACATCCCTATCGATACCAGTGGTCAATTAAAAGAGCTCAAGCCTGACATTATTTTCTCTTATGAGATGGGAATGCGGACGTTGCTTTCGGGATGGTTCCGTAGATTCAATCGAGATACTCCGTTGGTGATGGTCGGGAATATGTCCCAAGCCATTGAGCAGGAACGTGGGTTTTTGCGTCGGATGTTGCGAAAGCTGATTTGCAAAAGCGTCGATTTTTTCACGTATAATGGCCCAAGCTGTAAACGGTATTTGCAAAGTCTGAAGATCGCAGAAGACCGACTGTTTCATGTCCCGTATTGCATTGATGAGACGGCTGTCTATCAAGGCCCTCGTAAAATGCCGGCAACTTCGGTTCGGCGGATGTTGTATTGCGGTGCCATCAGTCAACGAAAAGGCGTTGTTGATTTTGCGAGAGCGCTCAAGCAATGGTGCGAGTCAAACCCGGACTCAAGTATCGAGTTCTCGATTGCTGGATCAGGCGAGCTTGTCGACGAAGTCAAAGCTTGCGGCACGGAAAATTTGTCGTTTCAATTTCTTGGCAACTGTGACACGGATGCCTTGCGGGATGCTTATCGGGCGACCGATATCTGCGTTTATCCCTCATTCGCAGACGAGTGGGGGTTGGTTCCAATCGAAGCGATGGCGTCTGGCGTTCCTGTTTTGGGAAGTATTCTAGCCCAGTCTGTTGAGTCGGTTGTGGACTACGGACGAAACGGGTGGTCGTTTGATCCGACGCAAGTTGAGCAAATGGTGAAGGCGATTGATGATGCAATGGGTTGCACTCCCGAAGAGCTCGTGGCGATGGGTGCAATCTGCCGCGATTCTGTGGAGCACATTTCTGCCGCAGCAACCGCGGATTCATTTTGCAAGATTGTTTCGAAGGTATGCGATCCTGGGTTGATCGCGTCAGAGGCGGAGAAGGCTGGTACCGATGAGCGTTAAGAATCAAAACACTGTGACCGGTTCCGAGCCCCACAGTCAAACTTCGTCAGCCGAAAAAACGTCCGTCGCCGTCGTGATTCCCTGCTTCAACGAACAGGACTCGATTCCCGGTCTCAAGGAAAATCTTGCTCTCATGATGGAGGCATTTTCTGAGTACTACGTCGAGATCATTTTTGTGGATGACGGAAGCGATGATGCGACGTTCGAGTTGTTATCTGACTTCTTTGCTAGTTGGCCGATTGTGTCGATTATTCAGCATTCAGAAAATCAAGGATTGATGGCAGCGATCATGTCGGGAATCGCGGCCACCAAGGCCGAATTTGTCTGCACGCTTGATTCAGATTGCACCTACGACCCGGCACAATTGGTTGAATTGTTGGAAAAATGTGGGCCAGATGTTGGGTTGGTGACAGGATCGCCCTATCACCCCGAGGGCATGGTTCGGAATGTAGCGGCTTGGCGAATTGGGATTTCTCAATTTGCTTCGCGGCTATACCGGAAAATATCGATCCCCCAATTATACTGCTATACAGCGATGTTCCGCTGCTACCGGTCTGAGGCTCTTGAGGGGATTCGCCTTGAGAACAAAGGCTTCGTTGGTAACACGGAAATGCTTTGGGAAATTGGTCGTCGTGGCTGGAGAGTATTGGAAGTCCCTTCCATTCTCAACGTCAGAGAGTTTGGCCAGTCAAAAATGCGTATCGCCAGAGTGACCCTAAGGCACTTGCGATTGATGTCGAAAATTGTTCGTTCGAATCTATTTGGCCGAGCAACCAAACCCGTCAATCAACCAACGAACGAGACTGCCAAAAGTCTCTAGAGCAAAAGCCTAAATAAAGCAAAAGCCTAAACCCACCAACAATTAATTTTCGACTTGCTGATTGGTAAATCCGATTGGCACTTTTTGAGGTAAAGACCCCGAGGACTGCATCATGATTCAAAGTACAACTGAAACAAAAATCGAACTTCCTTCCGATCAAAACTCATCCGGCCGTACGCTTGGCGATGAAGAAATGAAGCTTCTTGGCGAAGCGATCGAAAGCGGCACTTTGACAAGTACCAAAGGTAAGTTCGTCAAAGAATTCGAAGCCCGTTTTGCTGAGCTAGTCGGAGCAAAATCAGCCTACTGCGCTTCACATGGAACGGCAGCGCTACATACTGCTTACGCTGCAGTGGATCCTGAACCAGGCGATGAGTTTATCACCACCTCCATCACGGACATGGGTGCGTTGACGCCGATCATTTACCAAACGGCTGTTCCCGTTTTCGCGGACGTTGATCCCGATACGTTGAATGTGACTGCTGAGACGATCGAGAAAGTGATCAGCGAGCGAACCAAAGCGATCATCGTGACTCACTTGTTTGGTAACCCATGTGAAATGGGACCGATCATGGAATTGGCCCGCGCCAAGAACATCCCGGTGATTGAAGACTGTGCACAAGCCTTCTTGGCCAAACAAAATGGTCAGTGGATTGGAACCATTGGTGACATCGGATGTTTTAGTCTTCAGCAAGGAAAACACATCACCACTGGAGAGGGTGGAGTTGTGGTTTCCAATAATGAAGAGTATGCCCGGCGCATGTTCTTGTTCATCAATAAGGCTTGGGGATACGGAGACAAGAACCCGGATCACTACTTCATTGCTCCGAACTACCGAATGAATGAGCTTAGCGGTGCGGTTGCTCTTGGTCAGCTGGATAAGCTTCACGATGGTGTTGAAGTTCGGATCAAGATGGCGGACAAGCTGTCGGGACTGCTAACAGATATTCCCGGCATTAAAACACCGCGAGTTGCTGAAAATTCCGTTCATACTTATTGGAAATACTGTCTCAATGTTGACGGTTCCAAAATCGAAGGCGGTGCAGTTGGAATGGCCGGTCCACTTCGAGAAAACTACGGTGTCTTTTCGGCCCCGCGTTACGTTCAAAAACCTGCCTTTCATTGCCAGGTCTTCCGTGACCAACGAACGTTTGGAGACAGTCGTTTTCCATTCACGCACGCTCGTCCCGAGGCAGCAAACTACGCTCCGGAAAACTACAAGGGAACTTATGACGGACTCGAAGCCGTATTGGTTCTCCCGTGGAACGAACGTTACACCGAAGAACACGTTGACTATATCGCTGACGCGATCAAGAAGACTGTTTCGGAACTTTCGTCTTAAACAGACACCATGATATTGGCTCCGCAAGCGCGTTGTTTCTTGAACTTGCGGAGCAATCTGCTTTCACACCTTGATTTACAACTTTGATTTAAAACTCGCAGGAACAATATGTCTACGTTCAAATTTGGCCTCATCGGGGCGGGTGGAATCGCCCAAGCCTATTCCGCGGCTATTCAGTCGATGCCTACGGCTTCCTTGGTCGCTATCGCCGATTCCAATTTGGAAGCTGCTCAAAAAATGGCAGCCGAGCACGACGCGAAGGTCTTCGATAGTTTTGAATCCCTCGCGGGTGACGCCGAAGTCGACGCCGTCATTGTTTGCACTCCGCCACTATTCCACGAAGCACATTGTTGTGCGTTCCTGGAAAAGGGAGTCCATGTTCTTTGCGAAAAACCTCTATCGATCAATTCTGCCAGCGCCGTTGCAATGTTGAATGCAGCGAAAAAAGGAAACGCCGTTTTCACGATGGCTTCCAAGTTTCGTTTTGTAGACGACGTTACCGATGCCAAGGAGTTTGTCGAATCTGGAAAATTAGGCGACATCATCCTGTACGAAAATTGCTTTTCTGGCAAAGTCGACATGACCAAGCGTTGGAATTCTAACCCCGAAGTTTCAGGTGGCGGCGTTCTGATTGATAACGGGACGCACTCATTGGACATCATGCGATATTTGCTCGGTAACCTTCGTGAAATTCGCGTGGTCGAGGGGATTCGTGTTCAAAGCATGTCGGTCGAAGACACCGTTCATGTTTTTGTGCGAGCGGAATCTGGAGCGATGGGCTGTATCGATTTGTCTTGGAGCCTGCACAAACCATCTGACTACTTTATCAGTCTTTATGGGACCGAAGGTACGTTGCAGATTGGCTGGCGAGGTTCAAGGTACAAATTGAATGACGACAAAGACTGGACAACGTTTGGGACTGGCTACGACAAAATCGGGGCCTTCCGGAATCAACTGACGAATTTTGTTGGCGCGATTCAAAACGGAGAAGAACTCATCATCAAGCCGGAAGACGGCGTGGCGTCTGTTTGTACCGTCGAAGCAGCCTATGAAGCGCTTGAGCGTGGCGATTGGGAGCCTGTCAAGTTCGAAACGGTTCTCTCGAAAGTGAATTGATTGACCTAGGTCGCGGGTCGTAACTAAGTTTCAGTTTCGACCCAGACCTGCACG
>CAZQQR010000220.1:0-3283 GCA_964595515.1 uncultured Pirellulaceae bacterium | reverse complement strand
TTTGATAACGTAAAAATTCACCCGACCGCCGTCATTGAACAGGGCGTTGAAATTGGTCCAGGCTCAAGCGTCTGGGACAATGTTCACATTCGCCATGACGCGAAACTGGGCGAGCAGTGTATCGTCGGCGGAAAATCGTTGATCGCGTATTCCGTCGAAATTGGCAACCGTTGCAAAATCAATTCCAACGTCTACATCTGTTACGGTGTGACGCTTGAAGACGGAGTGATGGTAAGTGCCGGGACGATTTTTACGAACGACCGGTTCCCTCGTGCAGCAACGCCTGATCTAAGCGAGCTTCGTAGTTCGGATCCTGACGAAGAGACATTCCCGACGCTTGTTCGAGAAGGAGCCACGATTGGAGCCGGGTGTATCATCGGAAGCAATCTCACGATTGGCCGGTTCGCGATGGTTGGAATGGGAAGCGTTGTAACAAAAGACATCCCAGACTTTCATCTTGTGATTGGCAGTCCCTCTCGAAGTATTGGATTTGTTTGCCGGTGTGGACAACTTGTTGAGAAGTTTGCAAATATTGAAAACTTATCGGAGCCGAATACCTGTTCATGCTCTCATTGCCAGCGACAATACGAGGTCGGCGAGAATCGGAACATCATTGAATTGACAACAACAGAAGCATCATGAAACCCATCGCAAGTCTCTCCCTCGATCTTGATAACAAGTGGTCTTATCTCAAAACGCATGGCGATGCGGATTGGGAATCGTTCCCGACCTACTTTGACGAAGTCGTTCCTCGGTTTCTTGGTTTTCTGGACGAGCACGATATCAAGATCACTGTTTTCGTTGTCGGACAAGATGCGGATTTAGAAAAGAACCACGCATCGTTGAAATCGATCGCTGATGCAGGGCACGAGATTGGGAATCATTCGTTTCACCATGAGCCGTGGTTGCACCTGTACACTCCCGCGGAAATTGAGGCAGAGTTTTCCCGCAGCGAAGCGGTCATCAAGAAAGTAACCGGGCAGCAAACGGTCGGATTTCGCGGACCAGGTTTTAGTCTTTCCGATCAAGTGCTCAAGACGATGGTTCGTCGCGGTTACAAATACGATTGCACTTCGTTCCCAACATTTTTGGGTCCAGTAGCGCGTGCCTATTATTTCTTTACTGCGAAATTGTCGAAACAACAGAAGGAAGAACGCAAGGCTTTGTTCGGTTCGTGGAAAGACGGGTTTCAAACGCTTCGCCCGTTCAAGTGGGTCGACGACACGCGTAGTCTTCCCGAAATTCCGGTCACCACGATGCCATTTTTCAAGGTCCCGATTCACGCCAGCTATATCATGTATTTGGCAGGCTATTCTAAACTCGTTGCCAAGGCATATTTTTGGTCGTCGCTACAGCTGTGTCGAATGGCAGGAGTGCGGCCTTCTATATTGCTTCACCCACTCGATTTTATGGGAAAAGAAGACGATCAAGATCTTGCATTTTTTCCTGCGATGAATCAATCAGCTCAGACCAAGATCGAACTCTTGGCCGACTGTATCAAAATGCTAAAAAAATACTACGACGTTGGCACAATGCTGGACCACGTGAACTCGTTGGAAGTCGATGGGTTGAAGTGTCGCCGAATTGATTCTGCGACGGAAGGTGTGACAGGTGAGTTGGTTAAGGGTTAGAATAGAAGTTCTAAGATTGACCGCTAACTAACTTGTAATATGTGACGATGGAAACCATTCGGGAAAAAGGGCTTCACTGGCTCAATATTGTTGGGCCGATTCTATTTGTGTTGGCGATTGCTGCCGTCACGACTCGATCTCAAGTCTATCGAAGCGTCCCCGGTGAGATCGTTGATTCGACTCACGACATCAATCAAGGGTATCGCGATTTTCACAACGCGATTTACTTTCCTGTCAGGGCGATGTTGACGGGAGTGAATCCCTATTCAGCAGAGTATTTGGAATTTCATCCTGATGAGCTTGGATTTCCGCAGTACTCTCCATCAAGTTTGCTTCTGCATTCTTTCGTGGGTTTCTTCAATGTGAAATCAGCTGAAATCGTCTATCTAGTTGTCAATCTGGTTCTGTTGTTGCTGATCGGTTGGTTGGCACTTAAAAAGACTGACCAATGGTTTCCGATCGGGGCAGTGTTTTTGTTGTGCGCTGTGATCGTGCTTTGCCGGCCCGGATTGTTGAATTTCCTTGGCCTCCAAATGACATTGTTGTTGATCCTGGGAACCTATCTGGCCCTGGAGTATTCGGACAAGTCACCAGCAATCTCAGGAGTCGGATTGTTGTTGGCTTTTTGCAAGCCAACCTGGGGAATTCCGCTTGGCGTCATGATGTTGTTCCGGCGAAACCTGTCCGCAGTTTCCCTAGGCGGTGTTTTGATTTTGGTTTTCAACGCAGTCGCTGTTTGGATCATTGCCAGCCAGACAGGCGGACTGCAAGAATTCGCAACCCAAGTCCAAAGTCAGTATGGATCCTCGTTGTCCGACGCGGTTGAAATTCCAAAAGTAATCGACAGTTGGGCACGCGTGGATATCTATTCCATGATCGTTCGCTGGTATCAAGAAGTCGATTCTGAACTGCTGGTATTCGGAAGCGTGCTGCTGCTGGGCGTGATCGTGATGTTGCTGGAGCGAAGTCCGGCCCATCGTCATGGGATCAATAGCCGAACTGGATTGTTCGCGATCTTGGTGATGTTGATTTCAATTTACCATCAGCCTTATGACACACTTGTTCTGTGGATCCCGCTGGTCGCGTTGGTTGGCGGTGCATTGAGTTTCCGATCCAGTTTCGGCAGCGTGACCAAGTGGGCTTTGGTGTTGTTGATGCTGGTTCCGATGTTGAATTTTTTGGGAACTAAGTTCGTGCTGGAAGGTGGGTTGGCCGAAAGGTTGCCGCAGCTGGCCGAGTATCTGGATTTCAGCAAAACGGCGGCGATGACTCCAGAGGGATTGGAGTTGAAAGACCAACTCTTGTACGCGTGGCCGTGGAAATTGGCGGTCACGATCAACGGGATCGCGTTAACGATCGCCGCGTTGATTGTGGGATTACGGATTGTTGCAAGCCGGTTCATTCCAATCGCGTATGATGAAGAAGGCGATTGGTAGTTTGATGGCTATTTAAAGAGCGCTTTCTTCTTTGGAGTGAAGGCTGCCGTATTGGCGTCGCAAGCTCCTGATACGGCCTACGTTTTTCTACGTTTATGATAAAGCCTACGCCCACGCACGCAGTCATCAAAAAGGTTGACGGACGACGCGTGGCCTAACGTGATGTCGTCTACGGTTTCAGACTATCCGTGCTGTCCATCTACTCGTACTGTCCAT
>CAZQQR010000219.1:8134-9565 GCA_964595515.1 uncultured Pirellulaceae bacterium | reverse complement strand
GGAAATTGAATAATAGGACGCCATCGATGTTTGTCGGGATGCTTCATTGTTGGTATCATGTATGAAACCGGTTTCAGGGCTTCTTTGATTGAAATCTGTCGCCGGTTCTCATTTCTTCCCTACCAAAGTTGCTTCCATGAAGACGATTCTGTCCCTCCTAATTTGCATCCTGCTTACCTCTACCTGTATCGCGCAGCCTCAAATATCTGGCTACGACCACGCTTGGAGCGACGAGTTCACTGGTACCGCGCTGGACACCGGTCTTTGGACACCAGCCAACACCAATATCACCACCAACAATTCGCTTCAGGATTATTTGCCCAGTCAAGTAACCGTATCAGGCGGCAATCTGGTGATCACATCAGACAACGTATCCTCAAGGGGCCGTGATTACCGAAGCGGTCTCGTCACCAGTACTGCGCTTCAAAAACATGGTCGCTGGGACATCAGGGCCAAACTGCCGACATCCAAAGGAATGTGGCCAGCGATTTGGCTACTGCCCGATACGCCGAATTGGCCAAGCCAAGGCGAAATCGACATCATGGAAAATCGGGGTGACGAAGCCAACACGACCAGCAGCGCATTTCATTACGGTACCAATCCGCCGTTCAATCATCAGTTCGTTTTTCAAGAGCAACAAGCTCGTCATAACGGCGCGATGGAGAACTATCACAACAGCTTTCACAAATATTCTGTTGAATGGGATCCCAGTCAGTTGAGATTTTATGTCGACGACGTTCATCATTACACCGTTCGTGACTCGGATGTTGGAGGCTTTCTCTCAAGCAGTGTTGGCGATATGCGATTGATCATGAACACCGCGATTGGAGGGAACTTTCTTGACAATCCCGACTCAAGCACTGTCTGGCCGCAGACTTTTGAAATCGACTACGTTCATGCCTACACAAAATCAGCAGCCGGTCCAACATTAACGTTTGAAAATGGTGGCTTCGAAACCAACGGCGGATCACTCGCTCATTGGACTACGTTTGGTAACGCCATGACCAATGTAAGTTCGGGAAATGATTTCGTCGATGATGGCAGCGAAGCACTCAAACTATATGGTCAGTTTAGTGGCTCCGACAATTACTCAGGCGTTGAACAGGGGATTTCCATTCAGGGCGGTGACGAGGTGGTCATCAAAGCGTCGAGCTTTATTTCTTCGATGGATTCCATTCTCGACACGGACAACACCGTTTTCTTAAAAGTCGACTACTACAGCGAGAATTACGGCTTGTTTGGCTCTGGTGAATACCTGGGGACGGAGTCTGTTGAGATTGCCAACGGAACTTCGATTCTCGACGCATGGCAAGATTTTGAGTTGACGTCATTTGCCCCCGGTGGAGCGGTTGAAGCTCGGGTGGCAATCGTGTTTGCTCAACTCAATGGAGAAGGCGGAGCCGTTTGGGTCGACAACGTTTCGATCACAGC
>CAZQQR010000219.1:2897-8034 GCA_964595515.1 uncultured Pirellulaceae bacterium | reverse complement strand
GAAATTCGAAACTAAAAAAACGCTCGCAAGACCGATGCTTGCGAGCGTTTTAGATTTAGAGCACAGAATTTGAAATCTGTTTAAATCTGTTCTTTGCTGATTTTCAACGAAGCTTCCTTCACAATCCTATTTGACAGCTTCAACCTTTTTGGCTTCGAATTTTCGGCTGCTGGTTTTGTCTGCCGTAGGATAATCTTTGGGGACGGGGATGGTGACTTTTCCTGTTGCCGCCCACTGGGTTCCACGCAAGAAAGTGGTAATGAATCCGACGCACTCGCAAGAGTAGTCTGCGTGCCCGAGTGTCGAATGAAAAATACGACCTTTCTCGTAGTCGATCGTCATTAGCATCGGCTCGTGTCGACCGCTGCCTTTTTTGTCTGGCGAAGCATACGCCGTAGCGAGAACATTCATGTTCAAAGCTGGTCCGCGAAGTCGTTCATACAATTCGTCTTTGCCGTGAAGAAACTCAGCCGGCAAGCCTTTCGTGATTGGGTGTTGATCGTTGCGGACGACCAGCGAAAACTCATGCTGCGGGCCATGACCACCGCCCTTCCCTTTTGATTCATCGCGGACGATCTCGCCTTCTTTGTTGTAATAAACATACGGGCCCGCGGTTTCTGTTCGTCCACCCCAACCGCCAAGGCCGATCATTTCGTTGTACTCTTTCCAAGATGGGAACGAGTTGTCTGCCGCATGAATCGAGACAAAGCCGCCTCCATTCTTCATATATTTTACGAATGCGTCTCTTGTAGATTCTGGCCAGTCAGCGGCGCCATAACCAAAGTTCGAAACGACGACATCGTATTTGGCGAAGTCAGGTTTGAAATCTGGATCCGATTTGGCTTTTTTTACCGCTTCGTATTCGTTGCCATCGTTGAGCGGGAACTGTTTGATTAGGTCTTCGCCCTTCCATGTAAATTTGGAGCGAACGATATCAACGGTGAATAGGCCGGTGTCTTCGAGGTAAGACTTCATCATCATGGTGGTTTTAGGCCAAGCTCCATGGTTGTTTTGACCGTCAACGATGAGAGCTTTCAATTTTTTAGCTGCTGGTGTCGATTCTTTGGTTTCAACTTTCTTTTCGTCCTGGCCATAAGCCGCTGAGATAAAAACCAACAAAGACGAAACAACAAAACTCTGGAAAAGAAGGCTGCGGTACCGTGACATAAAATTTACCTGTTTTTCGAAGTTAAAAGTCATAAAGCTATTTCTATGATAACGAAAACGACGGACGATAATGGTAACTACCATAGGGCTGAGCGGAAATTTTAGTTGTCGGCATTTGTCCTACACGTATTCCCGGATAAAATTTGCGTGAAAGTCATCAAATCATGAATGGAGCAGAGATGAAAACAAATGAGTATTCCCGAATGCAGATCGCTTTAGGGGCGATCGGTTTACTGATTGCCGTAACCGTCGTTTCTGGTGTTGGCGCCTTTTTTGGCAGTCAAATGGGAGTGAGTGAAACGGATCGTTTGATTCAGCTTCATGCAGGTACCGCTGCTCGCGGCAAATCTGTTTCAATGGCGACTGGTTCGATTGACGGGAACGTGGAAGGTTTGTTCATTCTGAACCACGCCAGCGGAGAGCTTCAGTGTTGGGTTTTGAGTCCGAGAACGGGTGCGGTTGGCGGTATCTATCGTGCAAATGTTCCGGCCGATATGGGCAACGACAAAGGCGGTGAGGCTGACTACGTGATGGCAACGGGTGGGTTCTTCTTCACGGGTAACAAGGGCGGAAACGTCGCGCCGGGGCAATCTGTTTGTTACGTTGCCGATACCAAATCGGGTAAAGTGGTTGGCTACGGACTTCAATACGATCAACAAGGGATTCGCCGAGGTGTGATGCAGTCGGGTTTGCTTCAGGCCGTCTGTAACGGCACGGTTGGTGGTGCTGGTGCAACGCGAGATCAATAATTGATGAATGTTCGCCGAATCGTAATTGGGCAGTTCAAGTGGAGTGCTCGCAAAATGCGAGTGCTGCTTTTTTTGCCTGTGTTGTTGGCCGCTGCTCAAATAAGTTGTTCGACGGCGTTTGGGGTTCAAGATGAGCTGCTCAATCCCAAATCCGAAGCCGAATTGATTCTGGCGAAGCTCGACACAAGAAAGCCCTTTCCCAAGGCGGAAGAATTGCTGGATCTCTGGCAATCGGTCCTTCCAAAAATTCAACAAGCCATCGCAAACGTCGGTCCAGGCGAAATTGTCAAAACGGTCGAAGCCACCGTAATGAAGGATTCCAGGTACGGACAGCCAGAGTTTCGACTTGCTAGTCAGCTGAATCTAATTGAATTTGCTCTCAAAAAAGGCGAATACGAATACGCTTGGCAGAACGTTGACAAAATCACTCGTCTATTCAAATACCCTGACGAGATGGACAAGCGTGTCGAAATCTTGGGTGGAATTATTTCAAGAGATGATTCTCCTGAGACGAAAGACCTCGTTTTCGATTTGTTAATTCCAAAAATGGAAGAGGCTCTACAACGCGACCAAATTGAAAGTGTTGCTGATGGGCTGACTAAATTCGAAAATCTCGCCAAGCGAAAGATGGGAAGGGACTTGAAGAAAACGTTGGCTGACTGGAAGCGTCGCGTCAAAGACTTGGGCAAAGCATTCGAGAGTATCCAACCGGCCATCCAAGTGCTCAAGTCCGATCCTGAAAACCAAGCTGCAAATTTTGCGATTGGTAAGTACTATTTTGAAGCGAAAAAACAGTATTTTACCGGGGCCCGGTTTCTCGCCCGGGGGCCAAAATCGAATTACTCTGAGTTTGTCGCAGATGTCGTCGCAACCACCATGCTCGCAGACAAGATGAAAGAAAAGGCCGACAAGTGGTGGGCCATTCATCAACGCACCGCCCTGCCTGGCGAGTTCGTTGACTGTATTGGATATATGTATCACATGTCGCTGCGACGTGAATCAGGAATCGCAGATAAACAAGCTTACGAAGTGCTCGATCGACTTTATCGCAAACAAGGCGCGGCTAAGTTCAAATCAATCATCGGTGAGAAGCTGACGTTGCATTGGGATGATCAGGCTCCGTCTGCGTTTGACGCGATGATGATCAACAAAGACGGATCGGTTTCTTACGTCCGTCACAGGAAAGATGTCGAAACGCTCCGGTGGTATTTCTATCAAGGCTGCATCCATGTTCGTTGGCCGGACTCAGGGTATTATTTGAAACTGAATCGCCTTCCCTCCAATCGCGTGCACGTTGCATTCAAGTATTTTTGGACCGACAAGATGCTCAAATCTGCGTTTGCGAAGTAGCGCTTCATTTCAACTTATGAATGCCATTTTGCTGCAAATCGCCGCCGCTTTATTCGATCTGGTGTCGCGTTCTTTTAGCCGTGAAGCTGTCTCGAATCAGGAATAGGTTCTCAGAATGCGACGATTTGTTGAAGGCTGAGAAATCAAGAATCAAAAAGACCAGCTTTTTAGCGGCCAAAATGTTTTTTGATGGTTTGGCACGCCAAATGCAAAATGCTTTTACAGTGAACAAGGTCGCCCACCCATCCTTTCTCACCTCCCGCCATTGGGGCCACTGAGTTCACTCCTGCCTTAAAAAAGCAAACGCGAGTCTCCCACCGCGTTTGTTTTTTTATGCGCTCATCGTTCAAGTCAAATCGGTCGGTCCATGGGGATAGGTGGATGCATCGAATGCAAATGCGTCGACTCGAGCGCAGTGTCGCGTGCCTGCTCCCTCCCCCATACGCCTTGGCTGTCTGGAACTTCGAAGCACGTAAGGCAACTGAGTGACTCGGGTTGGCGGCCTTTAAACCGCGTCGCGAAGCTTCATGGGGGCAGGATGGAAATCGGCCATTGCTCTTACGAGTTGCCTCCAATTGGATGGGCGACCAGGCGTCAGTCGGCCGAGAATTCGTTGGCTGTCTGCCCCAGTTAACCATGGGATGTTGACTGGCAATTGGTCGATGTGACAAAGCCCGGTAACCGCCGCGATCACCGCTTGGATGTCTCCCTGTTGGAAACCAAATTGGCGAATCGAGTCAACTTTAGTTTCGACTTGCTGCGTTAGGCGGTTGATCAAACAAGCTTCGTATTGGGCTGAGCAATCGACAATTATGTGTCCACATGGGTGCGGGGATATTCGACTCGCCAGCGACTCGATGTCTGTTACCAGTCGATCGGCGATCCATTGAACACCTGTTCGAATCACACTCGACAACGAATCATGATTTTCATTAAGGAACGACTCTGTCGATTCAATCAGTTGCTCTGCAAGTTTGTTTCGGTAAGAATCCCCAAGACTGGAATTTGAAAACTGGAACTTCAACTCTCTTTCGAGTTCAGACCAGGTTTCTGCAAGTTGAGAAATGTTTTTGCCATCTGCGTAAAGTGCATCGAGAACAGATCCTTTCGGGTTGGAAGGAAAATGGTTTCGTATCAGCACGTTGAGAAACTCAAACCCACAACTCGAAAACGACTGGACTGGTGGAAGCTCGGCATCTAATCCATCCGAGCAAGGTAACAAGTACCCGGTCGCATGATTGCGCACGGTCAACACGATCCGGTTTCGTTCCGATTTCGGTTCTTCCCGATCCGCAAACATCAACCAAAGTGGAAGTGCTTCCAAGAGTTTTCCCGATCCTCCAACAGCAAGATCACGAGCTGGAAAGGCGTCAATCACAGAAACACCAGCGACTTCTGCCAGTCGCGTTGGATCGCACATGGCTGAATAGATCATTCTTCCATCAAAGTCCGACCGCCAAAGCCCGGGGTCACAAACAGCGACGGCGAGCACACGGTCCACGTATTTTCCGGCTTCTCGTTTTAGCCGTTCAACGGTCAAAGCTTGAACATCAGCAAGGTCCGCCAGGAGCTGTGAAGCGTTTGGAAGATCAATCCGCTCAGTTGTTCGCAACTCCAACAATCCATCTCGGATTGGTTTTGGAATTTCTTCTTCGGCATGAACAATATGTCGAATACGGAGGAATTTTCCGTTGCCTTGAGAAAGGACCAAAGCACCACGAACTTTGTCAAACCGGTTGGAAACTGACAGGCCAGCGGACAGGCGTTGGTTCCGATCGGTGATTGCTCGATCGATTCTGCTGGCTGGATCGTTTGGATCCCTCGAATTCCAAAGTGCAAGGTTTGGAAAAATCATCAGGCAAGGTTCCTCA
>CAZQQR010000219.1:0-2797 GCA_964595515.1 uncultured Pirellulaceae bacterium | reverse complement strand
CACAATGTTGTGCTCACAATGTTGTGCTGCAACTCTTTATTTGAGCTGCGGCAGGTGACCTATGCGGCAACGCGAAGCATCGGTGCTGGTTCCCGAATAAGATCGAGGAACTCTTCGAAGACGCGAACATCCAAAGCGGAAGCCGCTTCGTTCTCTGGGTGGAACTGCGTTCCAATTGCGATCCAGTCTTCGCGGTCACTTTCGATCGCTTCGACAACGCCATCAGGGCAGCGAGCGGTGACTTGGAACCCAGGAGCGACTTCGTCAATTGCCATGTGGTGGCGACTGCTTACGCGGATTTCTCCGTCACCATACACCCGTTCCATTAGCGTGTTTGGAACGATTTCCAAGCTGTGACGATGACCTGGATCTTGAGCGTCACGGTGTGGGATGGCGCCTGGAAGGTCTTCAGGAATGTGAAGGAACAAGTTTCCGCCAAGGGTAACATTGAGGAGTTGCATTCCGACTCCGATACCGAAAACAGGAAGTTTACGATCGGCAATCGCATTCATCAGTTTGCGATCGAACGCTTCTCGTCGACGATCCATCGGACGAACTGTTGGGTGAAGCATGAATCCGTCTTTGCGTGGATCCAAATCGGCACCACCAATCATGATGAAACCGTCAAGCCGATCGAGGGCCGCATGAATGTCGTCTTCATTTTCCATCGGAGGAACAATCACTGGCACTCCACCAGCACGAAGGACACTGTCGTAGTATCCAGCAGTGACTACTGAAAATGATGGCTGATTGCCTTGGGCAGTACGAAAATCTGCGTTAATTCCGATCAAAGGTTTGGCTTGCATCCTGGCTTCTCCTGAACAAATGAATGTGGAATCTTCTTGATTCCGAGACTGACTGTAATTTAAAAACTCAGACAAGATCGTTCGTCGAAAGCGTCTAGTATTTCAGATTGTTTAGAAGCGATTCAGTCGGCCATCTTTGGCGTCGTGGTTCGTTTTTCCAGGATCTTCTTGGTGGGACTTGATCCTCAAGTTCCACCGACGATTGCCCGTCCTAAGCTGCGTCGGAAATTCCAAGTTCTCAATGAACGTCACGTCGTTGTGACAGGGCCGATTGTGATGGACGCCGTAAACCCGTCAAGCAATTATCTGCATTTAGGGTTCATGGAAATTGACGCCGGGGTATATTGTGCAAGCGTTGCTAGCACTGCTAGCGAAAGTGGCCTTGCTGGTCTCTCGGTCCGACGGCGAAAAGACAATTCGAAGGTGCGATGGGACTGCTGAGAATGCCTCATTCACGCGGTTTTTCGCGGCTAAAACGATGCTTGATCTTTCTCAAGTTCGTTTGCCTGGAAATCGAGGGAGCACTTTCATCCCGTGAATAGCGAGCAAACTTAATTTCTAGTGGTTCGTCAAACTAAAAAACAGGATTGACCGTAGTAGGCGAGGTTACGAATCCCTTGCGTTTGTTGGCTCAAGAGGACTCGTAACCTCGTCCACTACCCCAAACTTTACCTTTGACTGACACCAGCCGTTTAACTTGGCTACCAAATTTGGTTTTGGCCAACTATTGTGAGGGTGCTTTGCCTACCAGCCATCCAACCGGCTAAAAATCCAATCCTTGATCAAACCAAATCCGCAATCGTTCTGTTGAGTTAACAATGCACTTCGAAAACGTCTGTATTGAATCTTTCGGCTACACACTGCCTGAAGAAATCTGGACTTCGGCGGACGTCGAAGAAAAATTGAAGCCGTTGTATGAACGTCTGCGCTTGCCAGAGGGGCGGCTGGAGTTGATGACGGGGATTCAAGAGCGTCGTTTCTGGCCGCGTGAAACGCCGCCTAGTGAATTGAGTGTAAAGAGTTGTCAGTTGGCGTTGGAAGCAGCGGATTTTTCTCCCAGCGATGTTGGCTGTTTGATTCATGGTTCTGTCTGCCGAGATTTTCTCGAACCTGCGACGGCTTGCAAGGTTCATCATCAAGTTGGATTGCCGGAAAACTGTTTTATCTTTGACGTGTCGAACGCGTGTTTGGGGATTTTGACGGGTATGGTCCAAGCCGCCAACATGATCGAGCTTGGACAGATCAAATCAGCATTGGTGGTAGGATCCGAAGGAGGTCGTCAGTTGGTTGAGACGACGATTGATACTTTGAATCGTGACGAAACGTTGACTCGAAAAAGTATCAAACCGGCTGTTGCCAGTCTGACGATTGGATCAGCGAGTGTGGCTGTGTTGCTGACTCACGAGTCAATTAGTAAGACAAAAAATCGGCTGGTTGGGGCTGCCGTCCAGGCCAACACTCAGCATCATGAGTTGTGTCAAAGTCATAACGATCAGGCGGGTGCCGACATGGCTCCGCTAATGCAAACCGATTCTGAAAAGTTAATGCATCACGGTGTTGAAACGGGCGTGGCAACAATGCCTCAGTTCCTTTCGTCAAGCAATTGGTCAGTCGAAGACATTGATCGGACGATTTGTCATCAGGTTGGCGTGGCGCACCAAAAATTGATGCTGCAATCTTTGGGGATAGATCCTGAGCTTGATTTTCAAACGTTTCCTTGGCTTGGCAATACTGGTTCGGTTGCTTTGCCGATCACGATGGCAGTGGCTTGCGAACAAGGGTTCGTTGAGTCGGGCCAAAACGTGGCTTGGTTGGGAATTGGCTCGGGCATCAACTGCATGATGCTTTCGGTTGAGTGGCAAAAAACGTTGGTCGGCGCTGCGGTCTGGGGTGCCAATGAGAAATCGTTGCCTCGTCCCAAATTCGCGGATGCTAAAAGCGCTTCGCCAGCCTAAGTGGCCAGCCTGAGTGGCCAAATAAGTGGCCAAATA
>CAZQQR010000218.1:6357-9621 GCA_964595515.1 uncultured Pirellulaceae bacterium | reverse complement strand
AAAAAAAACGGCAGATCGTAGCACGATCTGCCGTTTAAATTTTAGCTGACTTGAATTCAGTTAACTCTGACGTTAATCCAGGAATCCAACAAGTTCTTGCGAACGGCTTGGCTGTTGAAGCTTCCGAACTGCCTTGGCTTCGATTTGGCGAATACGCTCTCTCGTTACCTTGAAGATATGACCGACCTCTTCGAGCGTGTAGCTATAGCCGTCACCTAAACCGTAACGCAATTTGATAATCTCACGCTCGCGGTAACTCAACGTTTTGAGAACATCCTGAATCCGGCCACGAAGCATTTCCTGAGAAGCACCGATGGATGGACTCTCGGCCTCGCCATCAGGAAGCAAATCCCCAAAATGACTGTCTTCGCTATTGCCAACCGGACGATCAAGGCTGATCGGGTATCGGCTCATCGCCAACACTCGCCGAGCCTCATCAACCGTGGTTTCACTTCGCTGGGCTACTTCTTCGAGGGTTGGCTCACGACCAAGTTCCTGAAGTAGTTGCCGCGAAACGGTTCGAACACGGGACATCGTCTCGACCATGTGTACCGGAATACGAATGGTTCGGCTTTGGTCTGCGACCGCACGAGTGATCGCTTGGCGAATCCACCACGTTGCGTAGGTACAAAATTTGAAACCACGTCGATACTCAAATTTGTCGACCGCACGCATCAGACCAGCGTTTCCTTCTTGGATCAAATCCAGGAAACTAAGCCCTCGGTTGCGATACTTTTTGGCGATCGAAACTACCAGTCGAAGGTTACCCTCTGACAGTTCTCGTTTGGCCTTCTGGTATTTCGTATAGATCTGACGCAAGAATTTGACACGATTGCGGAGACTCATTGGAGACTCTTGGCAAGCGAGCAAAATGTTGCGCAGTTCGGAGACCCAAGGCTCTCGTTCACTGGCAGGTTTGTTGCTTTTCTTGTGTCGCTTGATCTTTGCGACCAATTCGTCAACGCGGGCACTAAAGTCTTCGATCTCACGAATCTTCATTTCAATTCGCTGAGTTCGCAAACCAAGTTCTTCGAGCAGTCGAACGGCGCGACGACGACGGCGGCCAAGATTCTGCCAAGCAACCTTTCGCTTCGTTTTTGACTGGGTCTTTGAGAACGCAGTCAGGAAATCGTGTCGGTTTCTTTTCAACAATACCGAAAGCGTTTTCAGGTTGTGTGGGATCCGGCCAAGGATCTGCTCCTTTTCCAATCGATCTGTCACAGAAACCTGAACGGTTCGATCAAACGGTAGCTCACCACGGTGAACGCGTACAAGTGTTTTGTATGCGCCTTTAAAGACGTAATCGCATTCCAGAAGTTTCGTTCTAAACTCGCGACGTGTTTCTTCAATTCGCTTGGCAAGCGAAATTTCTTCTGGACGGGTCAAGAGTGGAATCTCGCCCATCTGTGTTAGGTACATTCGGACCGGATCATCGGACCATGAATCCGACTCATCGATACCACTAGGGAGCTCTTCGGCTCCTCTGGTTTTGGTTGTTGTAGTTTCCGCGTTGGGGTTAACCGGGCTGGCCGCAACGACTTCTTCGAAGCCTTTGGGAGCAACGCGTTTTGCTACATCATCATCTTCAATCAGGGCGTCGTACAATTTTGAACTCCTGGGAGTTTTTATTCTTGGAAGTAATTCTAAAGACTTGGACGACGAGGTTGGACCATTGCCGTTCGCAAGCTTACCACTTATTTATTGTCTACCTGCGGCGAAGAAACATTTGGGAAAAGATTACGGTTGCAGTGATTCGAATATCCTAAGATCCATCCTTCGAACCAGCCCGTTATCAATTCCTTTGCTGAATCATCGTGTTGAAACTGAAGTTCAAACTTGACCGCACAATGAAGCCCTTCATCACCGATGGTACGCAGCAATCCGAAAACAGATCGCGCAAATCGAAAACAAAGTCACCATGAGGTTAGCGAACATCCGAGTCCGTTTCATTCGATTCAGGCGGCGCAGCGATGCTCTCGCTTGAAATCGACGAAAAGGATTCTTTCGAATCAGAACAGCCCTGTCACACAATGTTTAGCAGAATCTTTCTCACATTCCCGCTGGGTTGGCCATGCATAATGCACAGACCGGCGACCGAATTCAGATCTCACTCAATGTAATTAGGGGGTCCAAATTCTGGACGCCCAAGGTGGGCTGTTGATACAGCGAGAGTGTTGAATTGCGGTGCCCTAATTTTACTAGTCAGTTATCGATCGTCCAGCCAAAAAAAGAACACAGCCTTCTTTTTTCAAGGTGAAACCAAAGAAATTGATAACTTCTTCCGGTTCTTCATTTTCACAATTGAATCCTCGATAAACTTGTTTGATTGTGGCGAGAAAATGGGCGCATCCGTCAACCAAATCAACCCGCAAGGTCACGTGGTGCGAACCTTCACAGTTGTCGCCTTGCAAAGCCCTTGGGGAAGACATCTGCTCCTTCCGCTCGCCCGTTGTCAAACCTTTCCCAACAAACCAAAATGCGTGCTAGCCCGTATACTGTTTGTGGTGAAGCTGACCACCTGAGGTGCCGCTAACGTTATCTGTTCACGTTTCGGCTCTCTCCGTTTCCAACTACCAAAATACTTCAACATTCCCTTCTTTTGGTCCCAATATGCCACGTTATCTTTTTCCCTGCCCTGAATGCGAACAAGAATTCGAGCTGGAAACCAAACAAGCTGGACAGGACCTGACTTGCCAGAATTGCAACGCCACCTTTGTTGCTCCGAAATTGGGTGAGATCCGAAAATTGCCAATCGTCGGGGGCGCTGCGGCATCCCGAAAGACATCTGGGACAAAATCAGGTAGCAATTTCTTAAGCACTGCCGGCCTTGCTCTGGCACTCCTGGGAGCCTTGGCAGGAGGTGGTCTGTACTACTACGCGTCCACACTCAAGCAAGAATACAGCGTTGATGAAGAGCTGGCCAGTTTTGGAGAATGGATCGACGAACTCCAACCTGAACAAGTCATCGAGTACTACACCCGGATCGAAATCGAAGAAGGCCTGGGAGAGTGGCGCGAACTCGGTATCAATCGATACAATCGCCAGTCAGACATCCTCAGAAACATCTCTTACGGCATCTTTGGTGTAGGAGGAATCGGCGTCCTTATGTTGCTGGCTTCGATGGTGACCGGAAAGAAGTAGTCGTCAACATCACCAAAATCAACTGGACAATTGGGTGCCTTAGTGGTTCGCCCATTTTTGGGTAGCGGAACTCGTCAAGAGTTTCGATCGCACCATGAATCGTCGAAATTCTTGACGACTTCC
>CAZQQR010000218.1:1157-6257 GCA_964595515.1 uncultured Pirellulaceae bacterium | reverse complement strand
AAGCACTGGTTCAATTACTGACAGCCGAGCTTGGCGGGGCAATGTCCAAAACTTTGCGAAGTGCCTTTTGGACTTTCTTGAACTTGACTGGCATCGAAAGCTGAACGCGATGATCGTTAAACCATTCGTCCTGGACTAGCTTCAGGATATTTTCAGTGACAATCAGAATCCCTGGCATTTGAGAAGTGTATTCGCCCGCCAGAAAGTCTTCGAATGCCCCAACCCCATCGCGTCCAAGTCCAGCGCAACCAATGATCACGCAATCAGCGGGAACATCTTCGGCGGGGTCCAAGTCAGCAAACCGACTGAGCCCCCGTTCTGGATTACCCGTGATCAAAACGCGATATCCAATGTCTTTGAGTCGTTGCCGAAGACTGTCTTGAACTTTAATGTTTGATTCAATCAACAGAATTGTTTTGCCTTCGCCCTCGTTATGGACGGTCGTTTTAGCTGAGTATTCGGCCAGTTCCTGGGCCGACAAATTTTCATCGTATTTTTTGAGGTCGCCTTTACGGATCGCTTCGATCGCAGATTCGCATTCAGCTGCTGCAATCGCAGCCGTTTGAATCCTTTTTTCCGGATCGATATCCATCAATCGATGGATCAACACAACAATTCGGTGGGGCAGATCCGGTTCGTGCATCACTACCGGTTTGGTGTCTTTGTAGCGTCCTGCCGCCAAACGTTTGATTCGTTCTCTGGTTTCCAGTAGCGGAGGAACGCCCGAGACCATTTGATACAACATGCAACCGACAAAAAACAAATCGCTGCGCGTATCGTTTCTTCGAACTCCAGTTGTTCGCTCCAACCCCGCATAGTCAATCGACCGCGGCCCGCCTTTTTCACCTTTGGTGCTTTCATCACTGATCGTTGCCAACCCAAAGTCAACCAGTTTCGCTTGCCCTTTCGACGAAAGCAGAACGTTGGATAGCTTCATATCGCGATGATAGATCTTGGACTCAGCCGCATAGGCCAACCCTGCGCAGACATCTCGAATAATTCGCAGCGCAGTCAAATAGCCGATTTTCTTATGGGCACGAATGTACTCCCGAAGGTTCTGGCCTTCGACAAAGTCCATAACCATATAAATTCGGCCCTTGGCTTCTTCGACTTCAAAAATAGGAACGATATTGGGATGACGAAGATTCATCACCATCCGAGCTTCTCGCAAGAACGACTCACGGGTGTCCAAATCGTTGCCGTACCGCTGACGAAGAACTTTGACTGCTTTGATCTCACCTGTCTTGGTATGCGAAGCTCGATAAACCCGGGCAAACGTACCAGCACCGATCAGATAGAGAACTTTCCAATCGCCGTAAAAATACCCGCGTCGTTGACCATCGACCACGCGAGAAATCTGCCAGTTGGTTAACTCCTCGCGCTCGAGCAGTTTCATGATTAAGTCATTGAAACCGGCAACGCCGCGACCACCCGCCGCCGCCAGGGTCACTTCGAGTGCCTTGGTTGACATTAGTCCGCAATCGTAAATGCGTTGGGCGAGTTGTTCAGCGCTTAATTCAGGCATTTAATTAGGTTAGGCATTTACTAAATCGGAGCAGTAACTGAGAGACTGGGTATGTCAGAGGCGGGATTCAAACCCCGTGTTATTGTTTGGAAAGGAAAAACTAGCTACCCATCCATGGTATTCCATCATGGATATTTCGACAACTTTTAGGAGCGAATACCCTTGGATTTGACGTGCAAGAGCCAAGCAAAAAGACCAATCCGAATAATCGGATTGGCCTCAACGGGGAGACAACAGAATGTTCGTTGTTAAATTTCGTCTTCGAGAGCGCTTTTATAAGAGTCCCGCTCGCGTCGTGTCGCTTCTAAATCAAACATCAGATACTTCATGTCCATCCGAAGCTGACTAAGGGCTTCTTGGATCAAGTTCAAAATTCGGCGTCGGCGGCGAGTGTATTCCACAACTCGATTCAGCGGTTGGTCAAGCTGGTCGCGATACTCTTGAGGAAGCTCGTTGATGGTTGAAATCAGATCATTCAAATCCATCGGTAGCTGGTCTTGTTTATCAGAGTTGGTTTTCTTTGAGAGGCTCATGGTGTGTTCCGAGGGGTCTTCTTTTCGTTGTCTTGACTGCTTGACTCCACCCAATTGCACGCCAAGTGCCAATCGTCAGTCGACTTGCTGGCATTCTTCGTAAACCCATGCTGTGCAAGCACTTAGAAATCCACCCGATTTTGCGTCGTTTTCCAACCATGAATCAAAAACACAACGAGTTGACGTAGTCCAAGCTCAATAAACCTGATAAAAGCCGCTGCTAAATGCATTTTTAGCGATCAGGCCTCTCGTTGCCGAAATTCAACATCGATTTTGTGTCCATGTTGATTCGATGCATCACCATTTGCTCAATGTTGAACAAAGCAAACCAAATGAAATCACAAATCATTGCGCTCGTTCTTTTCGTTCTGGTTCCAGCTAGTTCCCTTGCTCAATTTTCCGAACAATTTGAGTCCGCTAAACCCAGCTGGCAGCGAAGAGACACCGACTGCAATATCCTGAACTCAAATTGGCTCCAAAGACGATCCAACGAAATCAAAGCCAAAAATCGGTTTGAAAAAATCCAGTTCCAATGTGGACAAGGGACCCGCGTTCTGATCGCTCACGACATCCCTCCGACGTTTGTGATCCCAGAGTTAAGTCCGACCGTTAAAGTCATGGGGTCTCGGCAAGGGATTCAGCTGTTTGCGCGAATCGTGCTTCCACACACACCCTCGCCCACTGGAAAAGGGCCAATGACCACGTTGTTGCCTGGGGAGCTTTGTTCCTCAACCGGTCAGTGGCGAACACTTACTTTCCAATCAAAGAACACTGACCTTCAACAGCAACTCCAAGAAGAAATCTGGCTGCTCCGAAGAAAATTTGGCTCCGACGTTACCGAAAGAGACGCCTACGTCGACAAGATTGTGTTGAATATTTACACCGGCCCCGGGGAGTCAACCGTCCAGATCGACGATCTCATTGTCGATGGAATCGTGTCGGCCAAGTCGCTTGCTGACCAAGTCAAACAAACCGGGCACATTCATTCCGGTATCGCTCAAAACAAAACTAACGATGATCCCAACGTTGTCGCCACTAGTTTTATCCAGGATTCTGACAAGCAACCGTCTCTTGTAAAGCGGGATGGCACGGTTCTTTTGGTTAAAGACAAACCCTTCATGCCTCGCGTTATTGAGCACAATGGCGAGTCGTTCGAATACTTGAAGTCGGTCGGGTTCAATACGATCGAGCTGAAAACCGTTGCCACACCACAACAGCTAAGAAAGGCGCAAACGCTCGACCTCTGGCTCGTTTGCCCGCCTCCTAATTCCGTCGGACTAAACCCCATCGATTTTCAATACGATCGTGTTCTCGCATGGAGTGTTGGCAAAGAACTCACTGGCCGACAAATTGAACTAGTCCAACAACGTGTTCAGGAGATTCGCGAATCTGACCAACGCCAAGGTCGACCAATCATTGGACACGTGGAATCGCATTGGACTCAAATCAGCCAATTGTTAGACATCGTTGGTGTTGGCAAACGCCCAATCGGAACAAGCTTTTTTGCCAGTCGATACAGTGAGTGGATTAACCAGCGAGTGATGACGACCGGAAATGGTAAACCTATTTGGGCGGACGTCCAAACGGAGCTTTCCGAGTCACTTCACAAACAACTTCTATCACTTGCACGTCAAATTCCCCCAGTACCGATCGATCCGCAACAGCTAAAGTTCCTCGCCTATGAGTCGATCACCGGTGGCGCTCGAGGTTTGAGATTTACTTCTCGTTCACGATTAGATGCACCAGATCCTGAAACAAGGCTTCGAGCTCAGACAATCGAATGGGTCAACGCCGAGTTGCAACAGATCGAACCTTGGGTCGCAGGGGGTGCTTTGATGGGGCAAGTATCCACGTCGGACCCCAAACTGGAGATCAACGCCATCAACACACCGCGTTCTCGGTTGCTTCTTATCCAAAGACCGACCGATCATGAGCAATATCTTGCCGGTGACGTTCCAATCAAGCCAGTCTCTTTTGTTGACTCCAACGCGACGATGGCAAATCGAGCCTATCAATTGACTGAAGCCGGATTGAACCCACTCCCGAATACCAAAGATCACGCCGGTGCGAGAATTCAACTGGAGAACTGCCCTGCCCTGACCGCGATTGTACTTACCGAAGATCCACTAGTGATTAACCGGTTGAACCAAAGCTACCAGCGTATCGGCCAAAAAACGTTTGTCCAAATGCGACGTGATTTATCACAGCAATGGATCGCGATCATGCAACTGATTAACAATCAACTGGTTCGAATCGAGCGAAGCCCCTCCAGCGTTACCTCGATTTTATCCAACGCAGCCAACGCATTTCAGACTGCCGAAACTTTGATTGGCAACCGCAGCGAACAATTGGCGATTGGGCACCTGAACCGAGTGGATGAACGATTGGCACTTGCCCGCCGCGAGATCGTGACGGAACCGCTGGGTGCATTCCAATCAAAAACTTCGTCGCCGTTCGTTTCTCATTGCAGCCTGGTTCCGCTTCATTGGGGCATGGCTAATCGGTTGGCGGGCAAAGAATGGAACCCCAACGGGTTGCCCGGTGGCGATTTTGAAGACCTGGGACATATGCAAGCCAATGGGTGGGCAAACCAAAGGCTGGAAGATCCATCTCTGCAGACCAAAGTTGAACTTTCAAAAGAAGCCACGGTGGACGGAAAATTTGGACTGAAGATGTCAGTCAGTTCCAATCAAGCAAACCTTCCGCTGGTCGAAGCTCCCGTTCTTTGGATTCGAAGTCCCAAAATCCCGGTCAAGAGCGGACAGCTCGTTCGAATTCACGGCTGGGTTAGGATCCCAACCGTTATTCGCGGATCACACGATGGCCTGACCATCACGGACTCAATGGGCAGCACGGAGATGTCCGAGCGAATCACCATCACGCAAGGCTGGCAGGAATTCACTTTGTATCGAGGTGTTAATTCCAGTTCCAACCTGGACGTGACGTTTTCGCTGACTGGAATTGGAGAAGTCTATCTGGACGAAGTCACGATCCGAACCATCGACTTGCCTCCCCAATCGCCCCGTCAGGCAAAACGGTAGC
>CAZQQR010000218.1:0-1057 GCA_964595515.1 uncultured Pirellulaceae bacterium | reverse complement strand
CAAACGCTGCCCTGAGTTTTTTCATCGCGGCAGGTACATTTTTCATCGGATCGGTTTCCTCGTATTCAAGCACTACAAAGCCACAGAAATCTGCGTCACCAACGATCTTTGCCAACCGATCAAAATCGGCGTCGTAAGTTTCGCCTTGCGGGTTTTTCATCTGAAGTTTGACTTGGATATTCACCGCGAATGGAGCGCATTTTTCGAGATCCGCGTAAGGGTTGTCTGAGATAAAGTTTCCAGTGTCGAGATTGATCCCAAACCAATCGCTTTTGATGCCTTGTTTGATTTTCAATACCTGTTCGACGGTCAGCTTGCCATGGTTCTCGACGCCAACAAAAACGCCTCGCTCAGCAGCATAGTCAACGCATTCCTGAAGTGACTCAATCGCTGTCTCGATCACGGTTTTGTTTTTTTCCAATTGACTGCGCGTGCCGGCAAAGAACCGAATGTGGGGCGCTCCCATCAGAACGGCGTTGTCGATCCACTTCTTTGCATCTACGATTTGCTGGTCGAGTTTGGGGCCTTTATCAATGGTAAAATTGTTCCCGATTGCCGTTCCAACAATCGGAACACCTTTCTTGAAAGCGTGACGTTTGACGCTCAAGAAGTAATCAGCATCCGCATCTGGCGGAAAGAAGTAGCTGGTCAATTCCGCTCCGCATTTCTCGGCCGCACAGTAATCGATGAACCCAAACATATCCATCGCTTTGCCATCTATTGGCTTTTGAGTTTTTCCCTTTTTAAACTCAAAATGGTCACGGAACGAATACGCTGCGAGCCCAAGACGATAATTGGACTCCGCAGCATTCATCGTTTTGCCAGCCAGACCAACACCAGCGAAGGCCACTTGATTACATGCCAGTGCACCAACCCCCACTGCTAAAACAGCTTTGGCACATTCTCGACGATCAATTAATTTTTTGTCCATCATGATCTTTCTTTTTTCGAAACCCAGACTCGCCATCCGTTGGAGCGTGGGAGTCAGACCGGCTATGATAACGTTAATCTAATTTCAGCCAAACTTTTCTGAGAGTTTGATGAATCTGTCTTATCT
>CAZQQR010000217.1:6404-9675 GCA_964595515.1 uncultured Pirellulaceae bacterium | reverse complement strand
TCAATAATCCGCCACCTTGTGCGACGGCTTACCGCCTTCGCCATTCTCAATAACAGTCACCAACGAATCGGCTTTAACATCCTTAATCGAATCAGTAATCCCTGACGGCCATTTGACAAAAATTTCCTGAACAGTTTCCGCCGCACCGATTCCAATCAGCATCGTGTCGCTGTTTTGTCCCGCAAAACCTTCACCGCAACGAAACTCTCTCTTGATCGTCAAGTCATCTGATAATTTCAGGGTCACGATCGCACCATAGCCGTCTCGCACCGACAATCGTTTTTCCGTTTTCTCACCGGTCATACCTCCGACAAAATTGATTGCCAGAAAGTGATGGTCGGTTTGAATCCTGTTTCGATAAATATTCAAAGAAGGCGCGTTCGCGTTCGTCAAAACCACATCCGGACGACCGTCCCGATTGAAATCCGTAATCGAAAACGTGCGACTGTCGCTGATTGAATTCATTCCCGACAAAGTCGAAAGATCCGCGAAATCTCTTTTCCCATCTCGGCCTACGTTGTAATAAAGCTTGTTTCGTTCATTGCCACTGAACGACTGATCAATCGGATCTTCTCGCCCGCCGACGTTCTTCGCTTCCCAACTTTCGTCTGCTTTGATTTTGTCATCCAGTGTTGTGTCCGTTCGCACGACCGTGCGCCAGTACTCACTTCACATATCGATGTTACAGCTGACTTCTTTGGGAGCCGTGTAAAAGCCACTGGAAACATAGATATCCAAAAACCCGTCATTGTCAAAATCACAAAACTGACCACCCCACGACCAACCCGCTTTATTGACGTTCAGTTCTCCACTGCCTTCTCCTGAGACCAAATCGAATTTGTTCTCGTCAATATTTTTGAACAGCCGATTCCCATTGGCAGACATTAGGTATCGCGGATCAAGCTCGTTTGGGACCTGACCAATGATTCGCTTTCCTGCCTTGCTGTACATATTGGAAACGTACAAATCCTGTCGTCCATCATTGTCGTAATCGCCCCAACTCACCCCCATCCCAAACCCACGCATCGCGTCACCACCTGCCGACTGAGTAATGTCCTCGAATCCGCGTTGACCGTTATTTCGAAACAGAAAATCTGGAGCAAAGTCGTTACTAAGATACAAATCAACATCGCCGTCTTCGTCAAAATCCGACCAGCACGATTGAAACGTGTTCATCCAGACTTCCTGCAGCGCGTACGATTTCTCAAATTTTCCGTTGCCTTTGTTTTCAAGTAATCGGTTTGGCGGGCCCGGACGATTTAGCCAAGTGTCCGCGGGCGAGCACTCCATGAATAAATCCATCAGCTCTTCCGCATCGGATACTGGCATAAACCGGGATGCACTCTCCACGCTCTGTACCGTCACGCCGATTGAAACGTAAGTCGAAAGGTAAAGATCCAAGAGGCCATCGTTGTTGAAATCTGCCGCAGATACCGAGGTTACAAACCCGGGCAACGGCTCTTTGATATTCTCTTTCGTTTGATCCGAAAATTTTCCGTCCTCGTTGATCATCAACAAAGAATCAGAATAGCTTCGCCCCAGAAACACATCCTTGTCGCCGTCGTTGTCAAAATCAGCAAAGAGAGCACAGGTGACGAGATCAAGTTCCAATCCATATTCCTTGGCTTGATTCTTAAACGTACCGTCCTGCTGATTAACGAACAAACGACTCTTGTGCCATCGTGTGGTGACAAAGAAATCATCCCAACCATCCCCGTTAACATCCACCACCGAAACCGCGGGATGCCTCGTCGTCGAGTGCGTTTGCATGTCAGCGTCCAACTGCGGGTAAGGCAGCTTCATTGGCTCATTGTTGACCAACCGCGTAATAAATTCATCATGGGCTGATACCAACAGACTTACTTGGTCTTCTTTAGGAATGGCTGAGGCGAATACGTCTTCGAACATCAATTCACTACGACGTTCAACATGCATTTTAGTCTGTTCCCACTGACCGATCGTCCAGCGAGACATGTCATCGTCATCAATTTCTGGATCGGCGACCCAAGTTAGATCTTGGTTTGCATGGATGGAGACCCATTCACCGGTTTTCCTTTGAGCCAGCCCTTCAAATCCCATTTTAGATTCGAATTCGTTTCGGGTTTCGTCCGAAAATTGACCGCTGACAAAATAGAATTTGGCTTCACGCAGTTCCTTGAGATCGTCCAGCAGTGGCCGCCAAATCTTAAGCTCACTCCGCTCGATGCTTTTGGATTCGGAGAGCGAATAATCAAACGTCTCTGTCGCAAGCGTCTCGTATTTGGCGCGTGGCTGAAGGTCAGCCGAGATATCTGAGGCAAGAACAGAGTCGGCAAACATCGCTCCAATTTCAGCACTAGGCAGTTCCAATTTCTTGATGCTCGAGTTAAGCGCATCCAGTTCGATCGTGAGTTTGAGAATCAAATTCTCAGCAGCGACCAAATCAGAAACCCATTCTGTTTTTGTTTCAGCAGCAGCAATGATTGGATCATCAGGCTTTTGCGGCGCCGGGTTCAAGAACATCCAAGCCAAAACGCCTACGACCACCAGACTCAACAACATTACAATTGTTTGTTTAGCATTCCCGCGACGTGTGATCGAACACTGACGATTCAAGGACTTGATTGGGCTGAAGTTTTTAATAGGAAGCTCCTGTCACTAACGGGATGAAAAAGAATACAGGCCAACCTACGACAGGCTACAACAGTCAAAAGTTTCGAAAGCTCAGTTCTCGAGCGGCTGGGCATCTTCGATTTTAAACTCGCCCGCCCGTTGGACCACCAACCCCGATTCTTTACAAGTTCGAATCGCTTCAGGACCGTTCCAAAAATTGTCCATGACTTCGTGTAAGTCCTTGTCGATATGCGTTAGGCGAAATTCAGCTTCGTGAACCAGATGTTTGTCCTCAGGGCAGTACCACTGAAGTTTGTCCTTGGTCCCCTCAGGTCGTGGGAACTCCACGATCAATCCAGTCGTATTGTCGGGACGCTGCGGACGATGCGGAACCATCGCAGGCAGCAAATACATTTCGCCTTCACGAATGATCACGTCGTGAACGGGAGTTCCATCAAGCGGACGCACTCGCAAAGCAATATCGCCTTCCAACTGGTAGAACAATTCTTCCGTTGGATTGACGTGATAGTCGTTCCGGGTGTTGGGCCCCAATGAAACGAACACGATCACATCATCAGATTCTTTGTAGAATTGACGATTCATCACAGGAACTTTGAATTCGTCCCGGTGGTCTTCAATCCACTTCATCAAGTTAAACGGTTTTGATCCAGGCATGGCT
>CAZQQR010000217.1:0-6304 GCA_964595515.1 uncultured Pirellulaceae bacterium | reverse complement strand
AAATCGTACTCTTTAAAGGTGACAACTTCGCAAGGCACAATATCACCGACTTCGATTTCGTCTTCCATCTGTGTCACGTAAACAACACTGTCCACGTCAGGCGCATCGCCTGTGCTGCGTCCGATCCAAGCACCTTCTTGACCGTCGACGGGTTTGTCGATGATCACATCAATCATCTTTCGCATTTGGGCTTTGTTGTACCGAAACATGATTTCTTGTTGGACTTCCATCAAGCGATCACGCCTCGCATTTTTGACGTCTTCGTCGAGATGGCCATCAATTTTCGCCGCAGGCGTGTCCGGCTCTAGAGAATAAGTAAACACGCCCATCCGTTCGAACTTGTGACGCTGAACAAAATCAACCAACGTCTCGAACTGCTCGTCTGTCTCACCCGGGAATCCAGTAATAAAAGTCGTTCGCAAAACCAAGTTCGGAATCATCTTTCGCATTAGCTCAATCTGAGTTTCCGTGTCTGCCGAATTCACGCGGCGCGACATTCGTTTTAGCATTACATCGTCGGCATGCTGAAGCGGCATATCAATGTACGGAACAATTTTTTCCGAATCGGCGATCACCTGCATTAGTTTTTCATCGATGTACATCGGATAAAAATACATCAACCGAATCCAATCGAATCCTTCGATCTTGTTCAGCTCTTCAAGCAACTCCGCCAAACGCGGTTCACCATAAAGATCCATTCCGTAGTAGGTCGTGTCTTGGGCGACGATAATCAATTCGCGGACACCGTTATTGGCAAGCTGCGTCGCCTCCGCGATAACCTGCTCCATTGGCTTCGTCGCGTGCTTGCCTCGCATTTTGGGGATCGCACAAAACGTACACAGCCGATCACAACCTTCTGAGATCTTCAAATAAGCAAAATGCTTTGGCGTGATCTGCAATCGGTCTTCGTCGGGAAGCGCCCGAATCGGAGCCGGCTGGAATACGACTCGCTGCTCGGCCAAATCGCCCACCAATCGATCAGCAATCTGCGTGATCTCTTCTCGTCCGAACACTCCGACCAAAGAGTCAATCTCTGGACGGTCTTCAAGCAACTGTTCTTTTTGCCGTTCCGCCAAACAGCCTGTGACGATAACACCTTTCGTCTTGCCAGCTTTCTTGAGGGCCAACATTTCGTCGATCGCACCGAACGACTCAGTTCGCGCTTGTTCGATAAACCCACACGTATTCACCACAACGAAATCAGTGTCCATTGGATCACCGACCAACTGGTAGCCATCAAGTTTGAGCAAGCCCATCATTCGTTCGCTATCGACTGTGTTTTTTGGGCAGCCCAAACTGATAAACGAATAGGTTCCCTTAACGTCTTTTGTTTCTGGGAGATTTTTGAAGTCAGTAGACAAAACGTGGCTCGAACAAAAATAGAATGAAGAAGTCTTTTCCGAGATAGAATCGTATCCAACCTAAGCCAAATCGGGGAGGTGGAAAATCGGCCGACGGGCGGAAGTAACACGGTTTTTCACCGTATTTAACGATTTAGCCGCATTCCAATCATGACCGTTCTAGTTCAACACCAAACCATTCAATCCCAATTGCATTGGCGGAAAATCATCGCGCAGGCAATCTCTGTTACTCTTCGCGCATTTGGCAATAACTTTCGTAGCGGCGAACATCGAGCTTCCCATCGGCCACAGCCCATTTGACCGCGCACTCTTCTTCGTGGGTGTGCGAGCAATCTGGAAAACGACAATCGTTGATGAACGGCCGAATATCGCGGAAATAGCCGACCACTTCTTCAGGAATCACATCCCACAATTGAAACTGGCGAATACCCGGCGTATCAATCAAATGTCCGCCGCACTCCAGCGGGATCAATACGGCGGCTGTGGTGGTGTGGCGTCCCTTTTGATTTTCAGAACTTACGTTGCCGACCTTGAGTTGAAGCCCCGGTTCGATCGCGTTCAAGATCGAGGATTTTCCCACCCCCGACTGCCCCGTTACCACGCAATCTCGCTTCGCGACCCAATGCCTGAGTCTTTCAATCCCCATTCCAGTCACGACTGACGTTAGGACAACGGGATACCCCATCTGACTCCAAACTCCGACGACTGGTTGCAGATCAGCAAGCTCAACCAAGTCGACTTTGTTGATCACAATGATCGGCTTGATGCCCGATTTGTCAGATGAAACAAGATACCGGTCAACAAGATTCGGTTTCAGCGTAGGCTCGGCGGCACTGGCGACAATCAAAGCCAAATCGACATTGGAAACAATAATCTGCCGACGCTTCCGACTCGTCCTGGAGATTTGATTTTGCCGTGGATCGACGCGGACAATGACCGCCTGATTCTCATCATGCCCCTGATCGCCGACCTGAATCGTGACATAGTCGCCGGCGACCACGACGTTTTGTAGCTCGGTAGCCAACGATTTCAAAATCCCGCGAACCGTACACTCATAATTGTTGCCATTTTCTGCAGCCACCACGCTTGTTCGACCGTGAACTCTGACGACTCGGCCAGCAAGACAACGCTCCGGATCAACATCCAAATCGACTTGGAACGAAGACTCTCCGTCCTGGCTTTCACTCCCAACCACCGTTCGCTTGCGAGTCAGTTCGCCTTTTCCAGAGATTCGCTCGCCATGCCTTGAATCTTCCAGCTTTTCGGCGTCATCCCCGAATTCACGCGTAAAGTCCTTTTTTCGCTTTCGACTTTCATGTCGTTTTCGAAACTCAGCTCGGACAGTCTTTTTGGGTTTCTTCTTTGCCATTCAGATCGGTTGTGATTTGTGAGTGAAATAGTGAAGGGCAGGAGAGTGGAGTTTTGCTGAAGTGAGAAGCCCCACAGCGACATTACAACCTTGATTCTAGCGAACCAAACGCAACCTAACTGCCCTTACTTCGTTATTGCGGATTAGTTTGCACCAAAAAGACCATTTGTAGGCTGCTGGGTTCGCGGAGATCACTCCATGAAATGGAAACCGCAGTGGTGATTCATTTCAAACGAGCTTAACGCACACCCAATTGTCTCAGTTGTCTCAGATAAGCTTACCCAATTTTGAATCGAAGTTTCATCAAAGGATTCCAAACCCGAATCAAGAGTTCACTGTTTTTTCAAAAGTAAAATTTCGAATCCAGATGCAATTGATATAAACTTAAGATACGGGTAACGTCGACTTAGTCGTAGAGTACCTGGCGAAGCCAATTGGCAACTTCCTTCCTTCCCTTAGTTTCGCAAGCCGTGATGCCGTGTCGAAAGTTCTTTGTGTAAAAAGCACTGAAACAGATCCTGGAGAGCTTCCTCTTCAGATTAACGAGTCAACAGAAGTGACTTTTGTTGATTCCTGCGTTCAGGCTCTCGCTCTCCTCAGAGAAAACGAATACGACGGACTCTATTACTGCGAGGGTTCCCAAAAACATCGGTCCTTGCAAGAGCTGGTTCGGAGTTTTGAGATTCTCGATCTCATTCCTGAAGGACTCGCTCTCCTCGACCCGCAGAATAATATTATTTTGACAAACAGTAGGCTGACCAGTTGGTTTGAAAATTCAAACTTGGTCGGCCTTAATTTTTATGCGGCCATCGGTCACCCGGACATTATCGGCGAAGAACCCAGTCCGCTCGCAACATCGCGATCTTCAAAATCTCCATCACGATCAACGTTGATGATCGGCGATCGTTACTTTCAGCTTTCGGTTGTTCCGATTTTGGATGCCAATGGAAAATGTGATCAGATGTTGGCGTCGCTGTCCGACTCCACCGAAAGCATCATGCTTCGTCAGAAAATGGAAGCCCTTCACGAAGCCGGAACCGCCCTTGCCGATTTATGCCCCGAAGAAATCTATGAGATGGACGTCGACCAGCGAGTCGAGCTTCTCAAAGACAACATCCTGCATTACACCAAAGACCTTTTAAAGTTTGACGTTGTCGAAATTCGGTTGTTGGATACCGAAACGAATCTTCTCAACACTTTGCTTTCAGTTGGAATCGATTCCGACGTTGCCCAAACGCCTTTGCAAGCGGAAGCCTCCGGCAACGGCGTGACAGGATTTGTGGCGGCCACGGGAAACAGTTACCTGTGTGAAGACACCACGCATGACCCGTTATACCTTGATGGGTTGATGGGCGCAAAAAGCTCCTTGACCGTTCCGCTGATCTATCACGAAGAAGTCATCGGCTCTTATAACGTCGAAAGCCCTGAGGTGGGTGCGTTCACGGAAAACGATTTACTGTTTGTGAAATCATTCGCCCGGGACATTGCCGTCGCACTTAATACTCTTGAATTATTGAATGCACAGCGAACCGACGCGACGCTTCAAAGCGTTTCTGAGATTCAAGGTGCCGTCGCGATGCCAATCGACGAAATTTTGAACGACACCGTTCACGCGATCGAAAGCTACATTGGGCATGACCCGGATGTGACAGGACGGCTAAGATCGATCCTCAAGCACGCACGCAAAATCAAAAAAGCGATTCAGCAAGTCAGCCAGGAAATGGCCCCCGAAGATTGCGTTCCATCGACGGTCCAGTCTGTCAAACGCTCGGCACTTAAGGGTAAACGTGTTCTGGTGATCGACTCGGACGAACAGGTCCGTAATTCTGCGCATCAACTGCTTGAGCGACATGGCTGCGAAGTTGAAACAGCTCCAGAAGGTCGCGAAGCCATTTTGATGGTTCGCAATCTTGATCTCGAAGGCGCCTCCTACGACGCGATCATTGCGGACATCCGGCTCCCAGATATCGGCGGCTATGACCTTCTGATCAAGCTTCAAGAAATCGTCAAAGAACCTCCGCTCATTCTAATGACCGGGTTTGGCTACGACCCGGGGCACTCGATCGTCAAAGCACGCCAGGCGGGGCTAAAAGCCAACGCTCTCTTGTTCAAGCCTTTTCGGCTGGATCAACTTCTTACCGTTGTTGAATCAATGGTCACTTCTGCTTCAGCCGCACGCTAAGCAGACTCTCTGCAGCACGGAACCTTTTCTAGATTGACTCCGATCAGCCGATATGGCCGAACTCAACTTAAGTTCCGGAGTTCCCTCATCGATCCAAAACCAGTAAATTGATCGCCAGACAGTACAAGAATTGCGGTCTGTCTACTTTATCAACGGAACCGCACGCCAACCCCATCAACCTCCCGCAGTGCATAGCTGAATTCACATGGAAATGATCAAGTGGATCAGCGCATCGATTGGACACATCGGTCTGTGGTGCGTCCTTTTCAATCTGATTCACGCCACAGCTTGGCCGCGTTCAACTCGCAAGTACTCTGAGAAGTTGATTCTGCTCGCTGTTGTACTTCCCTTCGTTTGGATCGCAACGCTGTTGTTGATGCGAGGCAGTTTGTCGTTCGAGGCACTTTCCAGTCATCCTTTAACATTTGTCTACTCTTACGGCTGCATTCTATTGGGGTGTTTTTTCGTATTGCGATGGATGTATCGCAAATTTTTCACGGGGCTTCCAACCGCAGTAAGCGATCTTCAAGAAGAGATCATTCCAATTGGAAAACAATTGAACATTCCTTTGTTGCATGGCTCTTTCCCAAAACTGCTTGGACGGATCCCATTCAACCAAGCCCTCAAACTTTCCCAGCGCCGAATGACATTTCAGCTCGACATCCCACCAGCACTTGATGGGTTTCGAATTTGTCAGCTTTCGGATTTACACTTCACAGGACAAATCGGTCGCGAATATTTCGAGCGTGTTGTCGAGAAAGCCAACGAATTCGATCCGGACTTGATCGTGATTACCGGCGACTTGATTGATGAAATGAAATGCTTGGATTGGATCGAAACAACGTTCGCAAAATTAAGAGCCAAATGTGGAGTTTTCTACGTACTCGGAAACCACGACAAAAGGATTCGGGACGAGTCAATGTTGCGAGAGCGATTGAAAAAAGCGGGATTGGTCCAAGCTTCTGGTGAATGGAAAACGATAACGCACGAAGGCGTTGAAATTCAAATCACGGGCAACGAATTACCTTGGTACAAAGACGTCAATCGCTTGGGCGAGCCTCCTTCAGAATCTCAATCGCTCAGAATTCTGCTGAGTCACAGTCCGGACCAACTAGATTGGGCTCGAGACAGAAAATTTGATTTAATGTTCGCCGGTCACACTCACGGCGGCCAAATTCAATTGCCGATCTTTGGTCCAATCGTTGCGCCCAGTCGTCACGGCGTTTTGTACGCCTCTGGTACGTTTCAAATTGGCGAGATGATCATGCACGTAAGCCGTGGGATTTCTGGAGATGAAGCGATTCGGCTTAATTGCCCGCCCGAACTTGGTTTGTTTACCTTGGTGGCTGCTCCAAAGAGTTAGAGCTTTACCGGAAAACTGAATCACGCTAA